>NZ_JBFUKP010000003.1:0-389513 GCF_056400765.1 Ramlibacter sp. P4_H7 | reverse complement strand
GGCCCCTGGGGCAGGCACCAACGACGTCTACGTCGCCTACGACGCGGCCGGTTCGGGCAACGCCTGGGCGGTGGTCGACGAAAACGACAGCGGCTCGGTCGATACGAACGACACGCTGATCGTGCTGGCGGGCATCAACGCCGCAGCGGAAATCGCCGCGACCGACTTCGTCTGATCGCAGCGCTCCAGCATCCCTTCAGGGACCGCACACCGGCCCCGCCTGCGTCACAACGCAGCGGGGCCGGTGCTCGTTGGGTGCGACGTCAGGGCTTGCTGATGACGATCTGCGAGACGGCGTTCTGGCTCGCGTCGTAATTCATCAGCGTCCCCGAAATGCCCGTTCCGGTGAGGACCGTGCTCGAGGCCTGGTTCGACTTGATGGACCCGCTGCTCAGCGTGCAGCTGCCGTTGGTGCCGGTCACGCAGGTCGCGCTGCCGCCGGGAGAGAAACTGCCAACCACGGTGGCGTTGGGAACCGTCGCGCCGCCGTTGACGTCGCGCACGGTGACCACGGCGGACGCCTTCCAGTTGCCGCCGGTCTTGACCCCGCTGCCAGACATGGACATGAACGCCACGGTCTTCGGCGTGGGTGCCGGAGCGGCGCTGCCGTCGCCGAGGGCATAGAGCAGCAGATTGGGCGAACCGGCACCCAGCGAGCTGGAAGTCAGGCGACCGGTCGTGGCGGTGGACACCAGGTACTGCCCGATGGCAGCCGGCGTTGCCGCCGGATTCGCTTGCAGCGTCAGGGCGGCGGCTCCGGTGACGTGGGGCGAAGCCATGGACGTACCGCTCAGGACCTTCGAGGAGGTGGTGTCGAGGTTGGATGCGGAAGTGATGCCGCTTCCGGGCGCGAACAGCTGCACGCAGGCGCCGAAGTTCGAGTAGATCGCGCGCACGTCGTTGCTCGTGGTCGCTCCCACTGCGAGGGCGCCCGCAGCCCTCGAGGGCGAGTAGTTGCACGCGTCGAGGTTGTTGTTGCCCGCCGCCACGACCGCGGTCACGCCCTTGGCCACAAGGCCTGCGAGGGCCGTGTCCAGCGCCGCGGATGCGGTTCCGCTGATGGACATGTTGGCGACCGCCGGCCTCACGGTGCTGTTGGCCACCCAGTCGATGCCCGCGATGACGTCGCTCCAGGGGCCGGAACCGGTGCAGCCAAACACCCGGACGGGAACGAGGTTGACCCCCTTGGCCACGCCCCAGGTGGTTCCCCCGACGATTCCCGCGACGTGAGTCCCGTGGCCGTGGCAATCACCCGTGCCGTTGCCGTCGTTGATCACGGTGAACCCGGGCTTGGCGCGGCCGGTGAATTCGACGTGGTCGGAGCGCAGTCCGGTGTCGATGAGGAAAGCCGTGACGCCGGCGCCCGTGCCGTTGAAGTGGTACTGGGTGTCGAGCGGGCGATCGGCCTGGTCGATGCGGTCCAGTCCCCAGGTGGCCTGGTTTTGCGGGGACGACACCTGGCTCAGCGACACCGTCTGGTCCTGCTCGACGAACTCCACGTTCGGATTGTTCCGGATGCCCTGCAAAGCGGCATCCGGAAGGCTGGCCGCAAATCCCTTGAGCGCCGCGGTGTAGGTGCGGTGCAGTTGGCCACCGCTGCCTTGCACCATGCTCGCCGCCGTTGCTGCCGGGGCCCCCACGGTGTTCTTGAACACCACGATGTAGCGGCCAGGGATCGGTTGCGAACGCCCGGACGGATACGTGGCCGCGCCGCTGGCTGCTTCGGGTTGGGCCTGTGCGAACGCGGCCGGCGTGAGCAGGAGCGTCGTCGTCGCGGCGGCAACGCCCACCGCGGTGAGGAGAGAAGCAATTTTCATGGAGTCCCAATGACTGCGCGGGGCGCTACGGATACAGCCGGTCTTGCGCGCTTCCAGGGCCCGGCTGCGGTTCGGACTGCGGCTGGAGCTTGGAGCCCGCATCTCGACCATGCGGAAATGCTAGGGGCAGACCCGTCGGCGTCCGCGCGTGCTGCAGTCAGAAACGTAAGCGGATGGCTGGACGCTTAACAGTTCGATGCAGCGAACGGATCGGGGAAGAGGGTGTCCGGTCGCGAGGGCTGCGTTGGCGCGCCAGGCGCATTCACTCTGAGCGTTCGCAAGATGCAGGGGCTTGGCAGGGCGCTCCGGAGGCGCCTCGCCTTCGCCCGGAATTCACACCAAAGGGTTACGAGAAAGGGCCGTCGGGGTGTCGCGGGTTCGCGACGCAAACCACGCCGCAAGCGCGCGGCAACCGGTCGCACGAGCCTGGGGCGCCCGATGCCCTGCCGCGAAAACGTCGTCAGGCGGTGCGTGGGGGCGCGGCCGCCAGCGCCGCCCGGGAGAGCGCGAGGCTGTCCACTCCGAGCGCGTTCTGGGCGAGCAAGGCCTTGTAGCGTCCGCTGCGATGCAGCTTGACGTACACGCGATGCAGGTGCGTCTTCACGGTGTGGTCGCTGATCGCCAGCCGGCGGGCGATTTCCTTGTTGGTCAGGCCCGTACCGATCAGAAGCATGATCTCGTGCTCCCTGCGCGTCAGCATTCCCTCTTCGGCGGGTGGCGCCGGCGTGTGATCGACCGGCTGCGAGCCGAGCGCGTGCAACAGCACCTCCCGGCTGAACCAGGACGTGCCGCGGTGCACGGTCCGCACTGCTTCTGCGAACGCAGAGGCCGGACTCGACTTGAAGAGGCAACCGCTGGCACCCGACTCCAGCGCCTCCATGATCAGTTCGCGGCTCGACCCTTCGCTGAACAGCAGCACACGCGTCGGCGCATGGCTGCGAACCACATCCGTCACCAGCGCACCGACGCCACCGTCGCCGCAGCGTTCCAGCAGCAGGACGTCAGGCCGAAGGATGGCGGCGGCCTCGACGAGCAGGTCCAACCCGCGCACTGCGCATTCGCAGGCACCGCGCATTTCCCACGCAAGGCGGTCGCCGAGTGCCATGCCCCAGGCGGAGTCGACGCACCCGATCAGCAATTTGACCAACTTGGATCCCTTCTTTTTCGCGCATCCCTCGGATGCGGCGCGGATGACTTTAGGAAAGCGTGGAGCGCTCGCCATCGGCCGGTCCTCCTACTCCGGTGCCGAACCTTGGGAGTTCCGGCCTAACCCAATTGGTACTCATCGGCTGCAAACGAAGGCCTATCAAGGCAACCGCACACTCGGGCTGAAAAGATTGAGCGCTTTCGTTTCGCAAGTTTCAGGTGGTCACGGAATGCCGTCACTCGTTTCCAATTGTTGTCATATCTTCAATGCGCGGTTACGCCGGCGGGGTGGGCACGGCGGCAGCGGGCTGCATAACGGGGGAAACAACGATGCGCGGAGCCCAATCTTCTGAGTTGAGGGATGTAATGAAGGAAGTACGCCCGCACATCCGGGCGGCTTTGTGGTTCAGCATCCTGATGGCGCTGCTCGTGCTCGCGCCCACGGTTTACATGCTCGAGGTGTACGACCGCGTAGTGAATAGCCGTAACCCTGTTACGTTATTCATGCTAACCATTGCGGTCCTCGGCGCGTTTGCCGTCATGGAAGTGCTCGACTGGACGCGGATGCGGCTCATGCACCAGGCTGGGCTCGTGCTCGACCGCAAGCTGGGCGAGCGGGTGTTCACGGCCATGTTCACGGCCAGCCTGCGCCGCCTGCCGGGCGGGACGCCCCAGGCGATCAATGACCTGCGGACGCTGCGCGATTTCCTCACGTCCCCGCCCGTGCTTGCCGCGATGGAGACGCCCGCGGCGCTGGTGTTCCTGGCGTTGTCCTTTGCGATCCACCCGTTGCTGGGCACGGCCTCCCTGGTGGGCGCCATCCTGCAGCTGTTGATTGCGCGCGGCACCGAGATTGCAACCCGCGCCCCCCAGATGGCGGCCAACCGTGCCTCGCTGGAGGCGCAGCGCTATGCCCGCGGTGCCGAGCGCAACTCGCAGGCCGTCGCTGCGATGGGCATGGAGGCCAACGTGCAGGGCCGCTGGATGGCGACGCAAAGGCAAAGCCAGCAGCAGCAGGCCGTGGCCTCGGCGCACGCGGCAGCGTCCTATGCGCTGTCGCGGTTCCTCCAGGTCAGCCTGGGTTCGCTGCTGCTCGGGCTGGGCGCCTGGCTGGTCATCCGCGGAACGGCAACTTACGGCGCCGGCATGATCCTCGTCGGCTCGATCATCGGCGTGCGCGTGGTGACTCCCCTTGTCGTCGTGGTGACGCAGTGGCGTGCCGTCCTCCAGGCCGGCCAGGCCCTTCTGCGCATCCAGGAGCTGTTGGCCGCCGTGCCGGCGACGGAACCGGGCATGCCGCTGCCGCCGCCGAAAGGCCGTGTCCAGGCGGAACAAGTGATCGCCTGCGCGCCCGGGCAGAACCTGCCTTTGCTGCACAACATCGCCTTCACGCTGGAGCCGGGCGAGGTGCTCGCCGTCGTGGGTCCGTCCGGTGCCGGCAAGACCTGCCTCGCGCGCGTACTCGTCGGGCTGTGGGCCTGCAGCAGTGGCAAGGTGCGGCTCGACCGTGCCGACGTGTTCGGCTGGGCCAAGGAGCAGCTGGGGCCGTACGTGGGCTACCTGCCGCAGGATATCGCCCTGTTCGAGGGCACGTTCGCCGATAACATCGCGCGCTTTGAGGCACCCGATCCCGCCAAGCTGGAGGCGGCGGCGTGCGCCGTCGGCCTGCACGAGACCATTCTCGCGCTGCCGGACCGGTATGACACCCGGATCGGCGCTGACGGTGCCTACCTCTCCGGTGGCATTCGGCAACGCGTCGCCCTGGCCCGCGCCCTGTACGGCTCGCCGGTGCTGGTGGTGCTGGACGAACCCAATGCCTGCCTGGACGAAGCGGGCGACGCCGCACTGGCCGCGGCCATCGTGTCGGCCAAGGCGCGCGGCACCACCTTCGTGATCGTGACGCAGCGAACCAGCGTCCTCGGGCTGGCCGACAAGGTGCTGGCGCTGCAGAACGGGCGCATGCAGGCCGTCGGTCCGCGCGACGAAGTCCTGACGGCCCTGACCCAACCTGCAGCCCGCGTGCCCGCAGTCCGCGGCCGCGACGCCACCAGGACCGTGACTTCTCCCTGAGCATGCACATGGCCTCGCCCCACACTCTCCTTCACGGGCGTTTGCTTCGGCCCCTGCTGGGCGCGATGCGCGGCGAATTGCTCCTGCTTGCCGCCTTCAGCCTGGCCATCAACCTGCTGATGCTCGTGCCCACGGTGTACATGCTGCAGCTGTTCGACCGCGTGCTCGCCAGCCGGAACGAGCTGACCCTGCTCGTGCTGTCGCTGATTGCGCTCTTCCTGTTCGGCGTGCTGGCGGTTTGCGAGTGGGCGCGTTCGCGCGTGCTCTCGCACGTCTCCCAGCGCCTGGAGCGCCAGCTCGGCGAACGTGTCTTCAGCGCCAGCTTCGACGCCTACCTGGAAGGCTCCGGAGCCGAGGCGGCGCGCGCATCGGCGGACCTTTACCAGGTGCGACAGCTGTTCCAGGGGCCCTTGCTGTTTGCGCTGCTGGACCTGCCCTGGACGCCGATCTACCTCGTGGGCGCGTTCCTGCTGCACCCGCTCCTGGGTTTCGTGGGCATCGCCTTCCTTTGCATCCAGGCGGGCGTCGCCTGGTTGGGCCACCGGCATGCGGCCGCCGGCAGCGAGGCCGCTTCCCGCGCCCGATCCGAGGTGCACGCCTTCCTGGAGTCCAGGCTGCGGCACGCGGAAACCGTGGAAGCCATGGGCATGCTGGCCAACCTGCGCCAGCGCTGGCGCGGCGAGCACACGGCCGCGCTGGAACTCGGGTCGCACGCCCATGGCGCGGCGCACCGCGGGATCGCCTGGAGCAAGTTCGTCCGGCACACGCACCAGTCGCTGGCGCTCGCCGCCGGCGCGGTCCTCGTGATCCGCGGCGAGCTTTCGGCGGCGGCCATGATCGCCGCCAACCTGTGGATCAACCGTGCGCTGCTCCCGACCGACCAGCTGGTCTCGCTCTGGCGGCCGATGCTGTCCGCACGCGCCGCGCTGGCGCGCCTGGACCTATGGCTCGGGGAGCGCGCGCCGCGCGTGCGCGGCACCGTGGGGGTGGCGCCGCTGGGCGCTGTGGAACTGCGCGGCGTCACGGCTTGCGCGCGGGGGCGGAAGGCACCCGTGCTGCACGACTTGAGCATGTCGGCACCCGCGGGCGCGCTGGTGGCGATCACCGGGGCTTCCGGCGCCGGCAAATCCACGCTGGCACGCGTACTCGTCGGTGCCTGGCCGGATGTGCAAGGCGAGGTGACGCTCGACGGCCACCCGCTTGCGACGCTGGACCGCGCGGTCCTGGGCCCGCGCATCGGTTACCTCCCGCAGGACGTGGAGCTGTTCGACGGCAGCATCGCCGACAACATCGCGAGGCTGGGACGGGTGGACCCGGCCGCGGTCATCGCCGCCGCCCGTGCCGCCGGACTGCACGAAACCATCCTCCAGTTCCCCAAGGGCTACGACACGCCGGTGGGAGAAGCAGGCGCGCTGCTGTCTGGAGGACAGCGGCAGCGCATCGGTCTCGCCCGGGCACTCTACGGGCGCCCAGCGCTGCTCGTCCTCGATGAACCGGGCGCCAACCTCGACCAGGCGGGGGAAGCCGCGCTGCGTCGCGTGCTGCTGCAGCTGAAGGAAGAGGGCGCCACCGTCTTCGTCGTCACGCAGTTGCGCGGCGGCCTCCTGCCGCTGGCGGACGAGATCGTGGTGCTCGACGACGGCCGGATCCGTCTGCAGGGACCGCCCGCCGACGTTCTCCCGGCCTTGAATCCGACGCGGTCCGGTCCGCAATCCCCTTCTCGCGCCATTCAGTCCGCCTGAGCGAGGCGGGACACTAGCCCTCACCCGGAGCTCCCATGATCAACCTGTCGCAATCGCTGTTCCGCCAGGGTCCCGCCGCCACGGCGAGCGATGCCGCGGATGCCGTCGGCCGGAACGAGGGAAAGCCGGAGGCCGGCGATGATTTCGCGCGCGTCCGCCGGACCGGACTGCTGGTGCTGGGCCTGGGCTTCTGCGGCTTCCTGCTGTGGGCCGCATTCGCTCCGCTGGACGAGGGCGTGCCCAGCCAGGGCGCGGTTGCGATCGACACCAAACGCAAGGCGGTGCAGCACCAGAGCGGCGGCATCGTCCGCGAAGTCCTGGTGCGCGAGGGCGACCACGTCCGTGAAGGACAGCGCCTGGTGCGGCTGGACGACGCGCTCATGCGCGCCAACTTCGAGGCGACGCGCCACCGCTATCTCGGCCTGCGCGCCATGCAGGGACGGCTGGTCGCCGAGCAGCGCGGGGCGGACACCGTGGCCTACCACCCGGACCTCGTGAAGGAAGCGGCAGATCCGCTCATCGCGATGCAGATGTCCACGCAGCAGCAGTTGTTCAGCTCGCGGCGCGCGGCGCTGCGCGCCGACCTGCAGGCCATGCAGGAAGGCATCGGCGGCCAGCAGGCCATGATCGAGTCCTACGCGGGCCAGCTTGCGAACCGGAATGCGCAGCTGGGGTTCCTGCGCGAGGAGCTGGTGCAGACGCGCGGGCTGGTCCAGGAAGGCTACGCGCCGCGCAACCGCCAGCTCGAACTGGAGCGCATGGTGACGGAGGTGCAGGCCGCGATCGCCGACCTGTCGGGCAACTCGATGCGCGCGCAGCGCTCGATCGCCGAGTTGCAGCAGCGGCAGACGCTGCGCCGGCAGGAATACCGCAAGGAAGTCGAGGCCCAGCTCACCGACGTCGCGCGCGACGTGGAGGCCGACGAGAGCAAGTACCACGCCCTGAGCGAGGAATTGCAGCGCATCGAGATCCGCTCGCCCGCTTCCGGCCAGGTGGTCGGGTTGGCGGTGCAGACCGTCGGCGCCGTGATTTCACCCGGACAGAAGCTGATGGACGTGGTGCCGGAAGACGAAGTGCTGGTGCTGGAATCGAAGGTCCCGCCGCATCTCATCGACCGCGTGCACGCAGGCCTGCCGGTGGACGTGCGCTTCGCCGCTTTCGCCGACTCGCCGCAGCTGGTGGTCGACGGCCGGCTCGTCTCGGTGTCCGGCGACCTGCTCACCGAGCCGCAGACCAATGCGACCTACTACCTCGCCCGCGTCCAGCTCACGCCGGAGGGCTACCGCAAGCTGGGAAAGCGCAGCCTGCAGCCCGGCATGCCGGTCGAAGTGGTGTTGCGCACGGGGGAACGGTCCCTGCTCACCTACCTGCTGCACCCGCTCACCAAGCGCCTGGCCGCATCCTTGAAGGAGGACTGAAGCGTGATCCGCCCCCCGGCCATCTGCCTGTTGCTTTGCGCGCTGACGATCGCGTCCGCGTATGCAGCGGGTGGCGTGCCGGGCTTCGAGTCCCTGGCGGGGGATCGCCTGGACCTCACGGCGGCCTACAACCTGGCGCTGCAGAACGACGCCACCCTGCGTGCCGCGCGTTCCGCGGCCGAAGCACGCGGCGAGCGGGTTCCGCAGGCGCGCGCGCAGCTGCTGCCCAGCCTGCGGGCCAGCGTGAGCCGCTACCGCAACGACCTCGACAGCACGACCCCGGGCCTGCTCGGGCAACCCGTCACCGCCAACAGCGACTACACGAGCTACTCGCGCGCTCTCGTGCTGCGGCAGCCGCTGTTCCGCCCGTACCAGTGGGCGGACTTGCGCCAGGCGCACGCCGAGCAGGAGGAGGCGCAGCAGACCCTGCTGCAGGAGACGCAGAACCTGGCCGTCCGCGTGGCGACGGCCTACCTGCACGCGCTGGCGTCGGAGGAACAGCTCGCACTGGCGCTGGCGCAGAAGCGGGCCTACCAGACCCAGGTGGACGCGGCGCGCCGGCGCCTGGGTGCCGGGGCGGGCACGCGAACCGACATCGACGAAGCCCAGGCGCGACTGGACCTGGCGCTGGCGCGCGAGCTGGAAGCCCGCGAAAACGTCGGCTTCACGCGCCGCCAGCTCCAGCAACTCACGGGGCTGGCCAATGGTCCCCTCGTTCCACTGGACACGGCCCGCTTGCCGCTGCTGCCGCCCGAGCCGGCGGACATCGACGGCTGGATTTCCCGCGCTGAGCAGGGCAGCCACGAAATGCGCGCGCTGCAAGCCCAGCGAGAGGCCGCCCGGCAGGAAGTGAGCAAGCAGCAGGCCGGCCACCTTCCCACGCTCGACGCGGTCGCGCAGAGGGTGAATTCGCTGTCGGACAACCCCACCCGCCTGGGCTTCCAGTACGACCAGAAGTCGATCGGCGTGGAACTCAATGTTCCCCTGTTCGCAGGCGGCTACGTGAACTCCCGGGTGCGGCAGGCGCTGGCCGAACTTGCGAGGGTGGAGCAGACGATGGAAGCCACGCGCAGCGATCTCGGGCTGCGTGTCTACAAGGAATTCCGCGGCGTGATCGAAGGCGTGCTGCGCGTGCGCGCGCTGGAGCAGGCCGTCCGTTCGTCCGAGACGGCGCTGCAATCCACGCGGCGCTCTTACGAGGCCGGCTCGCGCACGCAGGTCGACGTCCTGAACGCGGAGGAGGCGCGCGTCTCCGCCGTGCTCGACCTGGCGAACGCGCGCTATGCGTACCTGCTCGCGCGCATCACGCTGCGCGCGCTGGCGGGCGAGGCGGACGCGGGAACGATTGCTGAGACAAATGGATGGCTGCAGGGAGCGACACGGTAGTGATGGACAGGCGCGCGTCGGTCGGGACGCACGCCACAAAGGAGAACGGCAGTGGAAGACGCAAGACCCCATGAAGGCGGACCGGGACTTTTCCCGAAGACGGGCCATGCGCTGGAGCGGCGGAGGCCCCCGCCGTGCGCGGGCGAGACGGCCACGATCCGCGTGCTGCTGACGGACTCGCGTCCGCTGGTGCTGGACGCGCTGGCCGAACTGATCGACCGGCAGCGGCCGAGGATGGAGGCGATCGGCAGTGCCGGCAGCTATGCGCGCGCCCTCTACCTGGCGGAGCGCGAACAGCCGGATGTCATCCTGCTCAGCGTGTTCCAGGACACGCTGGACGCGCTGGGGACGGTTGCGGCCGTGCTCCGCGTCTGCAATGCCAAGGTGCTGGTGCTCAAGGGCATGCACGATCCCGTGCCGGTCGCGCGCCTGCTGCGCATCGGCGCCGCTGGCGTGGTGATTGCGGAGGAGCCGGCCGAATCGATCGTGAACGCCGTGGCGCAGGTCCATGAAACGCGCGACGATCCGCTTCCGTTGGCGGCGGCGCACTGGACGATTCCCGCCGGCCCGGCGGCGCGATCATTGAGGACGCCGGCGGAGGGTGTGTCGCGGCTGACCGGCCGCGAACGCGAGCTGATCCGCGCGATCGTGGACAACCCGGGCGCAAAGTACCTGGTGATCGGCGCGCAGCTGGGCATCAGCGAGCACACGGTGCACAACCACCTCAGCAGCATCTACCACAAGCTGAACCTGGTGAACCGCACGGACCTGCTGTTCTATGCCGTGCGGAACGGCTTGGTGGAGCAGCCGCTGGAGGGCTGGCCGGGCATCAACTGAGGGCCGCGCGCGGCGGCTCCTCAGCGGGAGCGGCGCACGCGCAGCAGTTCGTCGAGGATCAGGCAGGCGGCGCCGACCGTGATGGCGGTGTCGGCCACGTTGAACGCCGGGAAGTACCAGCGGTTCGACCAGTGGAACTGCAGGAAGTCCACCACATAGCCGTGCAGCAGGCGGTCGACCACGTTGCCGATCGCGCCGCCCAGGATGCAGGCCAGCGCGAAGCAGAACAGCTTCTGTCCGGCGTGCGAGCGCAGCATGTAGAGGATGAACAGGGTGGCGGCCACGCCGATGCCCGTGAACAGCCAGCGCTGCCAGCCGGAGGCCGCGGCCAGGAAGGAGAACGCCGCCCCGGTGTTGTGGGCCCGCACGATGTTGAAGAACGACGTGACCACGGTCGAATCGCCGAACTTGTAGGCCCCGAGGATCAGCACCTTGGTGAACTGGTCCGCGATCAGGATGATCAGCGCCAGTCCCAGCCAGGGCAGCAGGCTGCCCGAGGAGCGGCCACCGACGGTGAGGGTGTTGCCGCGGGCCATCAGGCGTGCACCCGGGACTCGCCGGCTCCGAACAGGTTGCTCACGCAGCGGCCGCAGACCGTCGGATGCGCCGGGTCGCTGCCGACGTCGGGGCGCCAATGCCAGCAGCGCTCGCACTTGGTGTCGGCACTGGGCAGCGCCTCGATGGCCAGCGCGTCCCCGGCCTGCAGCTTCACCGCGGAGGCGATGAACACGAACTTGAGGTCATCGCCCAGCGCCTGCAGCAGTTGCAGGTCGTCGGCACCGGCGGTGATCACCAGGTTGGCCTGCAGGGAGGAGCCGACCCGGCCCTGCGCGCGCAGCGCCTCGATCTCCTTGTTGGCCGCATCGCGGATCGCGCGGATGCGGTTCCACTTCGCCAGCAGATCGGTGTCCGGGCTGCCGATCTCCGCATATTCCTCGAAGAAGATCGAGGGCGAGCTGCCGAACACCTTCCATGCTTCCTCCGCGGTGAAGCTGAGGAAAGGCGCCATCCAGCGCAGCATGGCGTGCGTGATGTTCCACAGCGCGGTCTGGGCGCTGCGCCGCGCATGCGACTTCGGGGCGGTCGTGTAGAGGCGGTCCTTCAGGATGTCGAGGTAGAAGGCGCCGAGGTCTTCGGAACAGTACACCTGCAGCTTGGCGACCACGGGGTGGAACTCGTAGACCTCGAAGTGCGCGAGCACCTCGGCCTGGAACTCCGCCGCCCGCGACATCGCGTAGCGGTCGATCGACAGCATCTCCGACACCGGCACGGCGTCCCTGGCGGGGTCGAAGTCGCTCACGTTCGCCAGCAGGAAACGCAGCGTGTTGCGGATGCGGCGGTAGGCGTCCACCACGCGGGCGAGGATCTTGTCGTCGCCGGCGATGTCGCCCGAATAGTCGGAAGCCGCCACCCACAGGCGGATGATCTCGGCGCCGAGCTTGCCGCTGACCTGCTGCGGCTCGATGCCGTTGCCCAGCGACTTGCTCATCTTGCGGCCCTGGCTGTCGACCGTGAAGCCGTGCGTGAGCAGCCCGCGATACGGGGCGCGGCCGTACATCGCGCAGGCGGTGAGCAGCGAGGAATGGAACCAGCCGCGGTGCTGGTCGTGGCCCTCCAGGTACAAGTCGGCTTCCGGTCCGTTCTGGTGCGCAGCACCTTTGTGCGAGCCCCGGAGGACCGTGGTGTGCGTCGTGCCGGAGTCGAACCACACTTCCAGGATGTCCTGGCTCTTGGTGTACTGCGCGGCGTCGGCCGCCGCGCCCACCTGCGCCAGGATCTCCTCGGTCGAGGCCTTGCTCCAGGCCTCGATGCCGCCGGCCTGCACCATGCCGGCGGCGACGTCCAGGATCTCCATGGTCTTCGGGTGCAGCTCGCCCGAGTCCTTGTGCAGGAACAGGGGCAGGGGCACGCCCCAGCTGCGCTGGCGCGAGATGCACCAGTCGGGCCGGCCGGCGATCATGTCGCGCAGGCGGGCCTTGCCGTTTTCCGGGAAGAAGCTGGTGTCCTCGATCGCGCGCAAGGCCAGGTTGCGCAGCGTGTCGGGCGCCTTGTCCTTGGTGAACACGCCGACGCCCTCGTCCATGCGGATGAACCACTGCGCTGCCGCGCGGTAGATCACCGGCGTCTTGTGGCGCCAGCAGTGCGGGTAGCTGTGCGTGATGGCCTCGGTGGCGAACAGGCGGCCGGCCTTTTCGATCGTGCCGATGATGTGCGGCACGGCCTTCCAGATGTTCTCGCCGCCGAACAGCGCGAAGTCGGGCGCGTAGGAACCGTTGCCCTGCACCGGATTGAGGATGTCGTCGTACTTCATGCCGTGGGCGACACAGCTGTTGAAGTCGTCCAGGCCGTAGGCCGGCGAGGAATGCACGATGCCCGTGCCGTCCTCCGCCGTCGCGTAGTCGGCCAGGTAGACGGGCGCAAGGCGGCGGTAGCCGGCGTCCACTTCGTACAGCGGATGCTGGAACTCCAGGCCCCCCAGGTTCTTGCCCAGGGTGGTGGCCAGCACCTTGCCTTCCAGCTTGTAGCGCGCGAGCGCCTTCTCCACCAGCACCTCGGCCAGGATCAGGCGGCCGCGCGGCGTGTCCACCAGCGCGTAGACGATTTCCGGATTCAGGTTCAGCGCCTGGTTCGCCGGGATGGTCCACGCAGTGGTGGTCCAGATGACGGCGAACACATCGCTGCCTGCCCCGCCGGGGGAGGGCTGGGGCGGGGGCACCAGGCCGAAAGCCTGGAACACCTTGTCGGGTTCGTTCGCCTTGAAGCCCACGTCCAGCGTCTGCGATTTCTTGTCGGCGTACTCGATCTCGAATTCCGCCAGCGAGGAGCCGCAATCGAAGCACCAGTACACGGGCTTCAGTCCGCGGTAGACGAAGCCGCGCTCGATCACGCGCTTGAACGCGCGGATCTCGTCGGCCTCGTTGGACAAGTCCATGGTGCGGTAGGGATGGTCCCAGTCGCCCAGCACGCCCAGCCGCTTGAAGTCGGCCATCTGGATGCCGATCTGCTCGGTGGCGAAGGCGCGGCTCTTGGCCTGCATCTCGTCGCGCGGCAGGTTGCGGCCGAACTTCTTCTCGATCGCGTTCTCGATCGGCAGCCCGTGGCAGTCCCAGCCCGGGATGTAGGCGGCGTCCAGCCCCTTGAGCTGGCGCGACTTGACGATCATGTCCTTGAGGATCTTGTTGACCGCGTGTCCCATGTGGATCTGGCCGTTGGCGTAGGGCGGCCCGTCATGCAGCACGAACTTCTGCCGGCCCTGGCGTGCGACACGCAGCCGCTTGTACAGGCCTTCATCCTCCCACTCCTTCACCCAGCCCGGCTCGCGCTTGGGCAGGTCGCCCCGCATCGGGAAGGGCGTGTCGGGCAGGTTCAGGGTGGCGCGGTAATCGGTCTTGTCGGTCATGGAATGCCTTTACGAACTCGTCTTGCCGGGTCGGGCCCGGCTGCCACGTGCTTGCAGCGTGGGGTGGATGCGGCTCGCGGGCCGCGGGGACGAGGTCGTTAAATTCGGTCGCGCGTGGTCTGCCGCCGGGTTTCGGCGTGCGTGGAAGCGAAGAACGCGCGCGCGGCGTCGCAGTCGCGCGCGATGCCCGTCTTCAGGGCATCGAGGCTGTCGTAGCGCAGCTCGTCATGCAGTTTGTGCAGCAGTTCCACCCGGATGATTTTACCGTAGGCACCCTCTTCGCCGAGGCCGGCGGGCCATCGCAGGCAGTGCGTCTCCAGCAGCACCCGCCCGCCGTTGACGTCGTCAGGGTCCAGCGAGGGGCGGATGCCCAGGTTGGCCACGCCCTCGACCGGGTCCCCGTCCAGCCCGTGGACCTGGACGGCGAAGATGCCGCCGGCCGCCGGCTTCCAGTGGGAAAAGCGCAGGTTCAGGGTCTTGAAGCCGAGTTCGCGACCGAGCTTGCGCCCATGCACCACGTGGCCGCTGATGCTGTAAGGGCGGCCCAGCAAGGCGGCGGTGCCCGCCATGTCGCCCCGGGCCAGGGCCTCGCGCACGGCCGAGCTCGACACCCGCAGGCCGTGGACTTCGTAGCTGTTCATCCGCGCCACGTCGAAGCCCAGGCGGCTGCCGGCGGAGTCCAGCAGGGCGTAGTCGCCCGCCCGCTTGGCGCCGAAGCGGAAGTCGTCGCCCACCAGCACGTACCGGGCGCCCAGGCCCCTCACCAGGACGTCGGCGATGAAGGCGTCCGGCGCCAGGCCGGACAGGCGGGCGTCGAACTTCAGGATCACGCACTGGTCGACGCCGCATTTCTCCAGCTCGGTCAGCTTGTCGCGCAGGGTGGCGACGCGCGCCGGCGCGAGTTCCGGCTTGCGGTGGACCTTGGCGAAATAGTCGCGCGGGTGCGGCTCGAAAGTCAGCACGCAGCTGGGGACCCCGCGATGGCGCGCCTCGTTGATCAGCAGTGCCAGCATGGCCTGGTGGCCCCGGTGCACGCCGTCGAAATTGCCGATCGTGACCGCGCACGCCTTGGCGATCTGGGGGTGGTGGAAGCCGCGCAGGATCTGCATGGAGGGTGGTATCTTTTTCATAGCAGCCGAGGTCCGTTGGACACCGCCAACGCACGCATGGCCTGCTACGGGTGCGTCACGAAAACACGGTATATTGTCTCTCACGCTGCCGCGAGGCGCTGTCGGTCTGTTCGTCGTTGAATGGAGGCGCGTTTTGAAGGTCTTGAAGCTGTCCGCCCAAGGACTGCCCCAGTCGTGGATTTCACTGGAGCAGGCCGTGCTGCACTACGCCGCCGACCAGGTGCGCTGGGAGGCAGGGGCGGAGGTGGCCGTGTTCCGGGGCGGCATCAACGCCGAGAGCGGCCAGCAGTCGATCATCGCGGTCAACAGCATCATCGGCACCAAGGGCGTGCCGAACATCAATCCCTTCGAACTGAAGCCGGGCCTCACCAACGGCAAGCTGTTCGCTCGCGACCGCAACGTCTGCGCCTACTGCGGCGACGAATACCACGAAGATGAGCTGACGCGGGAGCACATCGTTCCCTTCGCGCAGAACGGCCGCGACCACTGGATGAACGTCGTGACGGCCTGCCGCGCCTGCAACCATCGCAAGGGCAGCCGCACGCCGGAGCAGGCAGGCATGTCCCTGGTCTACACGCCCTACGTGCCCAGCCTGTGGGAGGACTTCATCCTGCGCAACCGCCGCATCCTGGCGGACCAGATGGAGTTCCTGATGGCGCACCTGCCCAAGAACTCGCGGCTGCACGACGCTTAGGCGCAGGGCCAGCCCGCGCTTCGCGCATCGCTGGGGTTCCTTGCGTCACCCCAGCCTACGGCCGGGCAGGCACCGTAGGCTGGTGGTGAGCCCGAAGGCGAACCCCAGCGCTGCTCAATACGTCAGCTCCAGCACCGACACCTCGTTGTTCGCCGTCGGCCAAGTGCGGCCGACCAGCCTCTCCCCGTTGAAATCCGCCACCACCGTGCGCTGCGGCCCCGTGGGCTTGATGCGCGAACTCGAGACGCCGGCCCCCGGCAAGGCTCCCGGGGGCGGGTTCTGGCCGTCGAACGCCATGCGGTCGCGACCCGGGTCGAAGTAGCCGCGCGGCCGGGTCAGGATGACGAGGGACGGACCCGCGCGATCGGCTTCGGGAATCCGTTCCGGGCGCATGTGGACCACCTGGCTGGAGCGGGGGAAGGGACTGCGGTAGATGTGCGTGGTGGCATAGCCCGGCGCCGCCACGACGAATTCGTACGGCGTGTTGCGCTCCGCGATGAACGGTCCCCAGGCACCGTCGCTGCCAATCACTTGGCTGTGCGCCAGTGGGCCGCGGCGCTCAGCGGTGCCCGGATCGATCGCGAAGATCTCCAGCCGCGCGCCCGGCAGCGGCAGGTTGTTCGCGAAGTTGCCGCTGGCGGGGTCAGTGGACGACACCCCCATGCCGCTGACCTTGCCGGACAGGCTCACGGGATGCTCCGGCACGATCGTCAGAGTCGCCGGCGGCTTGCCGGTGATGAAGCGATAGGCCGCCTCGAAGGCGCTGGCCGAGAACGCCGTCTCGCGGTGGTCCAGGTGGGGGATCACCACGTTGGTGGCGCCCTTCAACTCCGGTCCGGCGTAGGTGACGCCCGTCTGCAGGTTGCGGTCGCCGATCCACTGGCCGGTGGGCTGCGCGTACTTGTCGTTGCTGTCGGAGCGGATGGTCAGCCACTTCACCGGGCCGGTGACCTCGTCGCCCGCGGCGTTCTTGGGCGCGTTCAGCGCCTGCAGGAAGGAGCCGTTGCCGGCGAATTCGCTGCCGGGCGCGCGGCCTGCAACGTTCCACACGCCGTGGTTCGGCACGCCACCGAGCACCGCGTGGCTCACCTTGGCGGCGCCGCCGCCGTTCAGGACGTAGTTGCGGATGGCGTTGCCGCCGCGCGAATTGCCGACCAGCACCACCTGCTGCGCGCCGGTGGCCTGCAGCACCTTGTCGACCTCGGCGCGCAGGAAGGCCATGTGTTCCGCCGTGGAGGTGCGTCCCGGCTGCGGCTTGCCGTCGTCGTCGCGCGCCAGCGGGTAGGGAACGTCGATGGCGTGCAGGCGCTCGCGGGGCCAGCCGTTGGATTCGAACCGCCAGAGCGTGGTCTGCCACAGCGCGGCAGTGTCGCCGTTGCCGTGCACGAAGACGATGGGCGGATGCGGCTCGGTCATGGAGGGGCTGGTGGCGCAGGCGGTGGTGAGGAGCGCGCCGGAGAGCGCAAGGAAGTTGCGGCGGGTGGTCATGTTCTTGTCTCCTGCAAACGAAAACGCCCGCGGGGCCGCGGGCGTTGTGGGGGGCAACCCTGTCAGGCGAACACGCCCGCGGTGTCCTGCATCCTTTCGGACACTTCGCCCAGGTGGTGCAGCGTGTCGCCGTAGGCCAGTTCCAGCTGCGTGAGCTTCTTGAAGTAGTGGCTGCCTACGTATTCGTCCGTCACGCCGATGCCGCCATGCAGCTGCACCGAATTCTGGCCGACGAAGCGCATGGCGACGCCCAGCTGGTACTTGGCGCGCGCCATCGCCCGGCGGCGTTCTTCCGCCGGCGCGTTGAGTTTCAGCGAGGCGTAGTAGCTCATGGAACGGGCCAGTTCCTGCTGCATCTTCATGTCGGCCATGCGGTGGCGCAGGGCCTGGAAGGTGGCCAGCGTCACGCCGAACTGCTTGCGTGTGTTCATGTATTCGGCGGTGAGCTGCATCGTCCTGTCGATCACGCCGACTGCTTCCGCGCAGGTGCAGGCGATGCCGATGTCGACGGCATGTTCCAGCGCGGGCATGCCGTCCTGCGTGACCAGGGTCGCGGCCGCATCGCGCAGGCTCACTTCGGCCGCGCGCCCTCCGTCCATGGTGGGATAGCCGCGGGTGGAGACGCCCTGGGCCGTGCGTTCCACCAGGAACAGCGCCATCTTGCCGCCGGCCCTGGCCGGCACGAGGAAGGCGTCCGCCTGGTCGCCGGCCGGCACGATGCTCTTGTCGCCGGAGACCTTCCAGCCGCTGCCCGCCTGCGTGGCCTGCGCCTCGCACTGGTCGAGGCGGTAGCGCGCCTTGCGTTCCAGGTAGGCGAGCACGACGAGGGCCTCGCCGGAGGCGACCCTCGGCAACCATTGCGCCTTCACAGCGTCCGGTGCATAGCCTCCGAGCACGCCGCTGGCGATCAGCGTCTGCGCCAGCGGCTCCAGCACGATGCCGCGCCCGAGTTCCTCCAGCACCACCATCGCCTCGACGGGGCCCATGGCCATGCCGCCGTGGTCTTCGCTGACGTACAGGCCGGTCAGGCCCAGTTCGGCCAGTTCGCCGTAGGCGGCACGGTCGAAGCCGCCTGCCTTGGTGATGCCTTGCCGGCGTTCGAAGCCGTAGCTGCGGTCCACCCACTTGCGCACCGCGTCGCGCAGCTGTTCCTGGTCGTCGCTGAAATTGAAATCCATGAATATCTCCTGCATTCGTCTGGCTGGAGCCCCCTCTCGGAGGGGGCTGGGGGGAGCGACGTACGGGCCCGTCCCGGACGGTGTTGGGCTTTAGCCCAACACCGTCTGCGAGACGATGTTGCGCTGCACTTCGTTGGAACCGCCGTAGATGGTGGTCTTGCGCATGTTGAAGTAGCTCGCCGCCAGCGGCGCGATGTAGGCAGCACCCACGTAGTCGCCCTGGTAACCGGCCTCCATTGCTTCCTTGATGAAGGGTGCCGCGAACGGGCCCGCGGCCAGCATCATCAGTTCCGTGTAGCGCTGCTGGATCTCGCTGCCCTTGATCTTCAGCAGGCCGGCGATGTCCAGCGGGTTCTTGCCCGATTTCTCGGCCGACAGCACCCGCAGCACCAGCATCTCCAGCGCCACGATGTCGACTTCGAGCCTGGCGATCTCGTCGCGGAAGCGCGTGTCGGTGTACACACCCTCGCTCTTGGCGATGCGCTTGAGGCGCTCGAGCTCGCGCTTGGCGCGGTTGACGTCGGCGATGTTGGTGCGCTCGTGGGAGAGCAGGTGCTTGGCGTAGGTCCAGCCCTTGTTCTCCTCGCCGATCAGGTTCTCGGCCGGCACTTCGACGTTATCGAAGAACACCTCGTTCACCTCGTGGCCGCCGTCCAGCATGATGATCGGGCGCACCGTGACGCCGGGCGACTTCATGTCGATCAGCAGGAAGGAGATGCCGGTCTGCGGCTTGCCCTCGGTGGACGTGCGCACCAGGCAGAAGATCCACTCGCCGTACTGGGCCAGCGTCGTCCAGGTCTTCTGGCCGTTGACGATGTACTTGTCGCCCTTGCGCTCGGCGCGGGTCTTCAGCGACGCCAGGTCGGAACCCGATCCCGGCTCGCTGTAGCCCTGGCTCCACCAGACTTCGCCGCTGGCGATGCCGGGCAGGAAGCGCTTCTGCTGTTCGGGCGAGCCGAAGGCCATGATCACGGGCGCTACCATCACGGGGCCGAAGGGAATGATGCGCGGCGCGCCGGCCAGCGCGGTCTCTTCCTCGAACAGGTGCTTCTGCACCGCGGTCCAGCCCGGGCCGCCGAATTCCTTCGGCCAGCCGTAGCCCAGCCAGCCCTTCTTGCCAAGGATCTTGGCCCAGCGCTGCATGTCGTCTCGAGTGAGGTGCAGGGCGTTGTGCACCTTGTGCGCGATCTCTTGCGGAAGGTTGGCGCGCACCCAGGCGCGGACCTCCTCGCGGAACTTCTGTTCTTCAGGGGTGAATGCAAGATCCATGGGGTGTCTCCGGAGCAATCGGTAATTTAAGCACGGTCGTTCGATTCGGGCTGTCCAGGTGGTGACAAACCCAGCTGCGAGGCCAGGTCCGCAACGACGGCGCGCAGTTGCGCAACCTCATTTTCCAATGCGGCGACACGTGCCGCCAGCCCGCCCTCGGGCGCCGAACTTTCTTCGACGGCGGCCGCTGCCGCCCCCAGGTCGACCGGACCGCAGAGCAGGTGGGCCCAGCGCGCCTCCCGCGAGCCGGGTCCGCGGGGCAGTTGCACCACCAGGGCGCCGCCCTTTTCCTCGCTGCGATCCCGCATCTCCTCCAGGAATCCTTCGACCGAACTGATGTCGGCAAAGCGGTACCAACGGTCGCTGTGGATGCGCAGCTCGCCCGCGGTCTGCGGCCCGCGCAGCATCAACAGGCCAAGCAGCACCGCCGACTGTTCGGGCACGACCATCGCGCGCTGGAAGTTGTGCTCCCATCGCATCACGCGGTTGCCGCTGGTGGCGAACGCGAGCGACCGGCGCTTGAGGCCGTCGAGCGCTTCCTGAACTTCCGCTTCGGCGAGTTGCGTGATGGGATCGCGGCTGCTCTTCTGGTTGCATCCCGCCACCAGCCCGTTGAGCGTCATCGGGTAGCTGTCGGGCACCGTGCGGGCCTTTTCCATCAGCGTACCGAGCACGCGCGCCTCGGCCAGGGTCAGCGGCGAGATCATTCCACCTCCCTGCGACGCACCGCGGTGAGCGATCCCCCTGTTGCGGCCGGGCGGGATCCGGCGCGGGTGGCTGGGATAATCGCGGGCCAAATGAAGAACATCGTGATCCTGATCTCCGGCGGGGGCTCCAACATGGCCGCCATTGTGCGCGCGGCCCAACGCGAGCAATGGGCCAAGCTCTACGGCGCCGAAGTGCGCGCGGTGGTCAGCAACCGGGCGGATGCCGGGGGCCTGGCGTTCGCCCGGGAGCAGGGCATCGCCACCGAAGTGGTGGACCACCGGCACTACGCCGCGCGCGAAGCCTTCGACGAAGCGCTTGCGGCGGCGATCGATCGCCACGAGCCGGCGCTCGTGGTGCTGGCCGGCTTCATGCGCATCCTCACGCCGGCCTTCGTGGCGCGCTACCAGGGCCGGCTGCTGAACATACATCCTTCGTTGCTTCCGGCGTTTCCTGGCCTGCACACCCACCAGCGCGCGCTGGAAGCCGGCTGCCGCTTCGCCGGCGCCACGGTGCACCAGGTGACCACGGAGCTCGATCACGGGCCCATCCTGGCGCAGGCCGTGGTTCCGGTCCTGCCCGGCGACACGCCGCAGATCCTGGCCGCCCGCGTGCTCACGCAGGAACACGTGATCTATCCGCGCGCCGTCGCGCAACTGTTGCCCACGCTGTAGGACCCGCATGCATCCCAAGGCCTTGCTGGACGCGTGCGCCGACCTGGTCGCGCAGGTCCTGAGATTCGACCATCCCGCCGACGCGATCGTCTCGCGGTATTTCCGCGAGCACCGCTCGCTCGGCCCGCGCGAGCGCGCGACACTTGCCGAGACCGCGTACACGGTGCTGCGCAGGAAGCTGCTGTTCGAGCATTTCGCCGGTTCGGGCAGCGGCCCGCGCGAGCGGCGCCTCGCCATCCTGGGCTTCGCCGGACCGCGCGACTTCCTCAAAAGCGCGCTGACTGAGCAGGAGAAGAGCTGGCTCGACCAATGCGACGCAGTGGACCCATCCACGCTGTCCGAGCGGCACCGCCACAACATGCCCGAGTGGCTGGTCGAGCCGCTGAAAGCGCAACTGGGCGCAGAGTTCTGGCCGCTCGTCGAGGCCCTCAACCAGCCGGCGCCGCTGGACTTGCGGGTGAATGCCCTGACCGACAAGCGGGACGACGTGCGCCGCGAACTGCAGCTCGCCGGCATTCCCTCCCGTCCCACGCTCTTTTCGCCCTGGGGCCTGCGCGTGGACGGCAAGCCCGCACTGACCAAGCTCGACGCGTTCGCGCGCGGCGCCATCGAGGTGCAGGACGAAGGCTCGCAGTTGCTGGCTCTGCTGGCCGATGCGCGCCGCGGCCAGATGGTGGTGGACTTCTGCGCCGGCGCCGGCGGCAAGACCCTCGCGCTGGGCGCGGCCATGCGCAACACCGGGCGGCTGTATGCCTTCGACGTGTCCGCGCACCGGCTGGACAACCTGAAGCCGCGGCTGGCCCGCAGCAAGCTGTCCAACGTGCATCCCGCGGCGATCGCCCACGAGCGCGACGAACGCATCAAGCGCCTGGCCGGCAAGATCGACCGGGTGATCGTGGATGCGCCGTGCTCGGGCCTCGGCACCCTGCGCCGCAACCCCGACCTGAAGTGGCGCCAGTCGCCGCAAGCTTTGGCGGAGCTGACGGCCAAGCAGGCCGCCATCCTGGACAGCGCGGCCCGGCTGCTCAAGCCGGACGGTCGGATCGTCTACGCCACCTGCAGCCTGCTGCGGGCCGAGAACGAGGACATCGCCGCGGCATTTTCTGCGGCTCATCCTGCATTTCGGCGGCTTTCCGTGCAGGAACTGCTGGAAAACGCGAAAGTGGACGGCGCCGCCAGCCTCTGCAGTGAGGGGGGCCAGGACCTGCGCCTCTGGCCGCATCGCCACGCGACCGACGGCTTCTACGCCGCGGCCTGGGAAAAAGTCCAGCCCTGACGTCAAAAGATTGTTCCTAGGGGGGAACCCCAACCCGTAAAATCCGTCCTACACGCACGCAGGGATGTCCTGCGGGCTCCTGCTCACGCGAAAGAGATTCACCCTTCATGTTGCTTCCCGATTGGGCCGTCCTGAACGCGGCGATCGACTGGCTCGCCAACGGTCTCTGGGATCTGTCCTGGTGGCAGATCGTGCTGTACACGCTGGTGACCACCCATATCACCATCGCTGGCGTCACCATCTTCCTGCACCGCACCCAGGCCCACCGGGCCATGGACCTGCACGCCATTCCGTCCCACTTCTTCCGCTTCTGGCTGTGGCTCGGCACCGGCATGGTCACCAAGGAATGGGTGGCGATCCACCGCAAGCACCACGCGAAGTGCGAGACGCCGGACGACCCGCACAGCCCGCAGACGCGCGGCATCGACACCGTGTTCTGGCAGGGGTCGGAGCTCTACCGTGCGGAAGCGAAGAACCAGGAAACCATCGCCAAGTTCGGCCATGGCACGCCGAACGACTGGATCGAGCGCAACCTGTACACCCGCTACAGCTGGCAGGGCGTGGGCCTGATGCTGATCATCGACCTGGCCCTGTTCGGTGCGGCCGGTGCGGCCGTGTGGGCGGTGCAGATGGCCTGGATCCCCGTGTCCGCCGCCGGCATCATCAACGGCATCGGCCACTACTGGGGCTACCGCAACTTCGAGGCGCCGGACGCCAGCACCAACATCTCCCCGTGGGGGATCATCATTGGTGGCGAAGAGCTGCACAACAACCACCACACCTACCCGACGTCGGCCAAGTTCTCGGTCAAGCCCTACGAATTCGACATCGGCTGGATCTACATCAGCGTGATGCAGAAGCTGGGCCTGGCCACCGTGAAGAAGGTGCCGCCCAAGCTGCGCCTGGGCAGCATCAAGCCGGTGGCGGACGAGAAGACGCTGGAGGCGGTGATCGCCAACCGCTACGAGGTGATGGCCGGATACGCCCGCGAAATGCGCCGCGCCTGCAAGGTCGAGATCGACCAGCTCAAGGCCAAGGGCCAGGACTCCGCGATGCTCAAGGCCGCCAAGCGCTGGCTGCACCGCGACGATGAGCGCGTGCCGGCTGCCGCCAAGCAGCAGCTGGCCCAGGTGCGCGCGGCGCACCCTGCGCTGGACAAGATGGCCAGCATGCGGGAAGAGCTTCGCCAGATGTGGCTCAACACGAACCATTCGCGCGAACAGCTCGCCGTCGATCTCCAGGCCTGGTGCCGCCGTGCGGAAGAAAGCGGAATCGAGGCGCTGCGCCAGTTCTCGCTAAAGCTGCGCGCCGCGCACGCGTAACGCCTTCGGCAAAGGTGAGAACAAGGCCCCTGACGGGGCCTTGTTCTTTTTGGGGCTCCGCGCTGGAGCCCGCAACGCGCGCTCAGTCCATCAGGTTGGCGGGCACCTTGCCGCCGTTCTCGGCGAGCTTCTGCATCACCTGCTTGTGCAGCCAGACGTTCATGGCGGCGGTGTCGCCCTTGTCACCGGTGTAGCCCAGTTCGTCCGCCAACTCCTTTCGTTCCTGCAGCGTGCTGTCCATGCCGACCAGCTTCATCAGGTCGACGATGGAGGTGCGCCAGTTCAATTTCTGCTGGTTGCTGGCGGCCATGCCGTCCAGCACCTGCTCGATGTCCACGCGTTCCATCGTCACGGCGGCGCCGGCGGGCTGGCCCGGTGCGGCCTGGGCTTGCGACGCGGGCTTGGCCGGCGCGGCTGGGGTAGGCGAGCCTTGCGTCGCAGCGGGTGCCTGGCCGGCGTTCGCGTGGGGAAAGATTCGGCCGAAGATCTTGCCGAGAATGCTCATGGGGTTCTCCGTGACGCTGGCGGGATTGCCGCCACCATCATGGAAGCGGCTCCATGGCTGGGCATGTCGGAAAGCAGCGCGCGGTTTTCGGGGCGTCGGCTGGCAAGGGGCGACGCACGGGCCGGAAACGAAAAAGCCCCGCGATGCGGGGCTTTTCCAACAAGGCAAGCTCGATTACTTGAGCTTGGTTTCCTTGTATTCGACGTGCTTGCGAGCCTTCGGGTCGAACTTCATGATCGACATCTTCTCGGGCATCGTCTTCTTGTTCTTGCTGGTCGTGTAGAAGTGACCGGTACCGGCCGTGGACTCCAGCTTGATCTTCTCGCGTCCGCCTTTGCTAGCCATGGTGCTGCTCCTTGTGGATTAAGCCTGGCCGCGGGCGCGCATGTCCGCCAGCACAGCGTCGATACCGTTCTTGTCGATCAGGCGCAGCGCGGCGCTGGAGACGCGCAGGCGCACCCAGCGGTTCTCGCTCTCGACCCAGAAACGGCGGTATTGCAGGTTCGGCAGGAACCGGCGCTTGGTCTTGTTGTTGGCGTGGGAGACGTTGTTCCCCACCATCGGGCCCTTGCCCGTCACGTCGCAGACGCGTGCCATCTGAAACTCTCCATGTCCGCCCGTCACTCACGTGAGGGGCTCACCTCGCCCTGACGGGGGCGGTAACCGGCCGGAAATCCGGCGAAGCCCAAGATTATAGCCCACCCCCGAAGCGGCTGCGCCGCCTCCCCTCAAGGGGCGCCCCCAGCGGCCCGGCAAAGCCGGTTCCGCGGGCGCACTGGAAGGGCCGGCTACTGCGCTTGTTCCAGGAATCGCTGGGCGTCCAGGGCGGCCATGCAGCCCGTGCCGGCGCTGGTGATCGCCTGCCGGTAGATGTGGTCCTGCACGTCGCCGGCGGCGAACACGCCCGGCACGCTGGTCATTGTCGCGAAGCCTGCCAGTCCCGCCCGGGTGAGGATGTAGCCATCCTTCATCTCCAGCTGTCCCTGGAAGATCTCCGTGTTGGGGCGATGGCCGATGGCGATGAAGCAGCCTTTGAGTTCGACGTCCTCGGTCGCGCCGGACTTCGCGTCCTTCAGGCGAATTCCGGTCACTCCGGTGGCGTCGCCCAGCACCTGGTCCAGGGTCTTGAACAGCTTCAGCTCGATCTTGCCTTCGGCGACCCGCTGCATCATCTTGTCGACCAAGATCGGCTCGGCGCGGAACTTGTCCCGGCGGTGCACGAGGTACACCTTCTTCGCGATGTTGGAGAGATACAGCGCTTCTTCCACGGCGGTGTTGCCGCCGCCGATGACGCATGTGACCTCGTCGCGGTAGAAGAAGCCGTCGCAGGTGGCGCAGGCGCTGACGCCCTTGCCCATGAACTCCTGCTCGGAGGGCAGGCCCAGGTACTGCGCGGAGGCGCCGGTGGCAATGATCAACGCGTCACAGGTGTAAGTCCCGCTATCGCCTGTGAGCACGAAAGGGCGCTTGGCGAAGTCGACCTTGTTGATGTGGTCGAAGACGATCTCGGTCTTGAAGCGCTCCGCGTGCTCCAGGAAGCGCTGCATCAGCTCCGGACCCTGCACGCCGTGCACGTCGGCCGGCCAGTTGTCGACATCGGTGGTCGTCATCAGCTGCCCGCCCTGCGCGATGCCCGTGATGAGCAAGGGATTCAGGTTCGCGCGCGCTGCGTAGACGGCGGCGGTGTAGCCGGCGGGGCCGGAACCGAGGATCAATACTTTGGCGTGCTTGTTGGTCATGGTGAGAGAAACCTGTGTGATAAACGCGACAGGTCGGTGTACATTTCTGGCCGATTCGAGAAGTATCAAGCGTGCGTGGTTGCGCGTTGCTTGCGGGTTCTCAATCAGGGCGATTGTAAGAACCCATGGCCGGCCGCCGAGCAGGAGGGATTTGAAACATGTCGATGCTGTCGAACCTGGAGTTGATCCGCCGGGTCCCGTTGTTTGCCCTGCTGACCTCCAGCCAGGCGGAATCGGTGGCCGACGCCGTCGTCAAGCGCCGCTTCAAGCGGGGTGAAACCATCGTGGAGCAGGGCGAGAAGACCAACACCCTGTTCATCATCCTGACCGGCCGGGTGCGCGTGGTCACGTCCGACAAGCGCGGCCGCGAAGTCATCCTGGCCACGCTGAATCCCGGCGACTACATCGGCGAGATGAGCCTGATCGACAACGAGCCGCACTCCGCCACCTGCCGCGCGGAAGTGCAGACCGACATGCTGACGCTCGGACGCGCCGAATTCGCGCGCTGCCTTCCCGAGAACAGCTCCATGTCGTACGCGATCATGAAGGGCCTGGTGCAGCGCCTGCGGCACGCGGACCGCAAGATCGAATCGCTCGCGCTGATGGACGTGTACGGCCGCGTGGCGCGGGCGCTGCTCGAATTCGCGCAGCCCGATCGCGAAGGCCTCATGACCATCCGCGAACGCATCTCGCGCCAGGACATCGCCAAGATGGTCGGCGCCTCCCGTGAGATGGTCAGCCGCGTGATGAAGGACCTGGAGGACCGCGGCTTCATCGAAACCCGTGAAGACGGCTCCATGCTGGTCAAGGACCGGCTGACCACGCTGGGCTGATCCGCCTTCCTGCCGCGCACCACGAAGTGTTGGTTCACTGCCATGGATCCGGGCTACCTCCCGAGATGACGCGGTGGGCGGCTCGTCCGCTGCGCTAAGCTCGCGAGTGCGCATGACGTATTCGCTCCATACCCTGTCGGATGCGGCCCCGGCCGCATCCGCTCCGCGTGCTGGCCTCGCCCGGTTCGCCCATGAAACGGCGCTGGTCCTCGGCGCCGCCGCCCTCGTGTTCTGGCTGCTTGCGCTGGTGAGCCACTCGCCCGCCGATCCCGGCTTTTCGACTTCCGGCGACGGCGGGGCCATCCGGAACTGGGGCGGGCGGCTTGGCGCCTGGCTCGCGGATGGCGGCTTCTTCCTGCTCGGGTACTCGGTGTGGTGGTGCGTGATCGCCGGCGTGCGGGCCTGGATGGCTTCCCTGGCGCGCTGGATGCGCGCGGACGACCCGGCGCCACCGGTGACCGGCAAGCGCTGGCTGCACGGCCGCCTGGCGTTCTGGGTCGGCCTGGCGGTGGTGCTGGCCGCGAGCACGGGGCTGGAGTGGTCGCGCCTCTATCGCTTCGAGCCACGCTTGCCGGACCATGCCGGCGGGGCGCTGGGTTACCTGGTCGGCCCCCTGGGCGTCAACTGGCTCGGTTTCCCCGGCTCCGGCCTGGTGTTCATCGCGCTGCTGGTGCTGGGCGCCGCGGTGGTGTTCCGTTTTTCCTGGAGCCACGTTGCCGAGCGCATCGGTGCCGCCATCGACGGCTTCATCGAGGCGCGCCGGAAAAAGGGCGAAGTGGCGGAAGACATCGCGATGGGACAGCGGGCGGCGCGCGAGCGCGAGGAAACGGTCCAGGTCGAGCGCGTGGAGATCGAGGAGCACCATCCCACGCCGGTGCTGATCGAACCCGTGGTGATCGACGTGCCCAAGAGCGAGCGGGTCGCCAAGGAACGCCAGAAGCCGCTGTTCTCGGAAATGCCGGACAGCAAGCTGCCGCAGGTGGACTTGCTCGACACCGCCGCGGGCCGGCAGGAGACGGTGTCGTCCGACACGCTGGAGATGACCTCGCGGCTGATCGAGAAGAAGCTGAAGGACTTCGGCGTCGAGGTGCGGGTCGTGCTGGCCCAGCCCGGCCCCGTGATCACGCGCTACGAGATCGAGCCGGCCACGGGCGTGAAGGGCTCGCAAGTCGTCAACCTGGCGAAGGACCTGGCGCGGGCGCTGTCGCTGGTGTCCATCCGCGTGATCGAGACGATCCCGGGCAAGAACTTCATGGCGCTGGAACTGCCCAACGCCAAGCGGCAGTCGATCAAGCTGTCGGAGATCCTGGGCTCCAACGCCTACAACGAAGCCAAGTCGCAGCTCACGATCGGGCTGGGCAAGGACATCGTCGGCAACCCCGTGGTCGCGGACCTGGGCAAGATGCCGCACGTGCTGGTCGCCGGCACCACCGGCTCGGGCAAGTCGGTGGGCATCAACGCGATGATCCTCAGCCTGCTGTACAAGGCCGAGGCGCGCGACGTGCGCCTGCTGATGATCGACCCCAAGATGCTGGAGATGTCGGTCTACGAGGGCATCCCGCACCTGCTCGCGCCCGTGGTGACCGACATGAAGCAGGCGGCCAACGGCCTGACCTGGTGCGTGGCCGAGATGGAGCGCCGCTACAAGCTGTTGTCCAAGCTGGGCGTGCGCAACCTGGCCGGCTACAACCACAAGATCGACGAGGCGAAGGCAAAGGAACAGTTCATCTACAACCCCTTCAGCCTCACGCCCGACAGCCCGGAACCGCTGGAGCGGCTGCCGCACATCGTGGTGGTGATCGACGAACTCGCTGACCTGATGATGGTGGTGGGCAAGAAGATCGAGGAGTTGATCGCGCGGCTGGCGCAGAAGGCGCGCGCCGCGGGCATCCACCTGATCCTGGCCACGCAGCGTCCCAGCGTCGACGTGATCACCGGCCTGATCAAGGCCAACATCCCCACGCGCATCGCCTTCCAGGTGTCCAGCAAGATCGACAGCCGGACCATCCTGGACCAGATGGGTGCCGAGGCGCTGCTTGGCATGGGCGACATGCTGTACATGGCCAGCGGCACCGGCCTGCCGGTGCGCGTGCACGGCGCCTTCGTGAGCGACGAGGAAGTGCACCGCGTCGTGTCCTACCTGAAGCAGCAAGGCGAGCCGAACTACATCGACGGCGTGCTGGAGGGCGGCACGGTGGACGGCGACGACGGCGTTCCGGGGGGCGGCGGCGACGTCAGCGGAGAGGCCGATCCGCTGTACGACCGCGCTGTCGAAGTGGTCCTCAAGAACCAGAAGGCCAGCATCTCGCTGGTGCAGCGGCACCTCGCCATCGGCTACAACAAGGCGGCCAACCTGCTGGAGGCCATGGAGAAGGCGGGCCTGGTGAGTGCGATGAACGCCCGTGGCCAGCGCGAAATCCTGATCCCCGGCCGAGCTGAATAACGATCGGTAACGAACTTCGCCGCCATGCGGCCACCCAACCGACAATGCCGTGTTGGGAGAAAAGCCTCATGAAGAAATTGATCGCCACGTTCGCGCTGTCCGCGCTGGCCCTCGCCGCGCACGCCGGCGCCATCGAAAGCCTGGAGAACTTCGTCCGCACCGCCAAGAGCGGCCATGCGGAATTCACCCAGGTGATCACCGCGCCGGCCCGCGACGGCCAGGCCGCACGGACCAAGACCTCCAGCGGCACGTTCGATTTCCAGCGCCCGAACCGCTTCCGCTTCGACTATCGCAAACCGTTCGAGCAGACCATCGTGGCTGATGGCCAGACGCTGTGGCTGCACGACAAGGACCTGAACCAGGTCAGCCAGCGCAAGCAGGCCAAGGTGCTGGGCTCGACGCCGGCGGCGCTGATCGCCGCTTCGCCGGACCTCGACGCGCTGAAGCGCGATTTCGAGCTGCAGGCACTGCCCGACAGCAACGGCCTGCAATGGCTGCAGGCCACGCCGCGGCAGAAGGAAGGCCAGCTCACGAACATGAAGGTGGGTTTCCGCGGTGACCAGCTCGCCGCCCTGGAGATCCTGGACAGCTTCGGCCAGCGTTCCGTGCTGACGTTCAACAACATGCAGTTGAACGGCAACGTGAGCGCCGACGCCTTCCGCTTCGTGCCGCCCAAGGGCGCGGACGTCGTCCAGGCGCCGTAACGGCGGTCTTGGCCGTGCGCGCGCGCCGCGCGCCGGCCCCAAACGAGCCGCCGTCAGGCGGCGCGTTTGCGTCTAGATCTCCAGCGCGATCTGGTCCAGCTGCTTGCGCTCGATGTATTCGTCCATGCGCGAAAGCAGGCGCCACCATTCCGAGCCGTCGTCGCGGAACACGCGGATGGCTCCCGCCCGCACCAGGATCTTGCGCAGTTCGTCGTCGGTGAAGCCGCCAAGGTGATTGCGCAGGGTGTCGAAGGAACGGTCGGTAAAGCTCTTGTGGCCGAGGAAGTGGCGCGCGGTCGCCTCCGCCATGAATTCCACCTTGTGCTGCTCCTGCAGGATGCGCAGCTGGTTGCGGAACTGCTGGCGATTCAACAGGAAGCTGATGCCGCCGCCCACGACGGCGCCGAGCAGTGCGGAGAGAGAGGACCAGACGGCCGGTTCCATGATGCGCGCAATATAAACTGCCCGGCATGAGCAGCAAGCCCGTCCATGCGCCCCTGGCGGAACGCCTGCGGCCGCATTCGCTGGCCGAGGTGATCGGCCAGCAGCACCTGCTGGGCGAAGGGATGCCCCTGCGCATCGCCTTCGAGTCGGGCCAGCCGCACAGCTGCATCCTGTGGGGCCCGCCGGGCACCGGCAAGACCACCATCGCGCGGCTGATGGCCGACGCATTCGATGCGCAGTTCATCACCATCAGTGCCGTGCTCGGCGGGGTGAAGGACATCCGCGAAGCCGTGGAGCAGGCGCTGATCGCGCAGGCGCACGTGCGGCGCACCATCGTCTTCGTCGACGAGGTGCATCGGTTCAACAAGAGCCAGCAGGACGCCTTCCTGCCGCACGTCGAGTCGGGGCTCTTCACGTTCATCGGCGCGACCACGGAAAACCCGTCGTTCGAGGTGAATTCGGCCTTGCTGTCGCGCGCGGCGGTCTACGTGCTGCAACCGCTGTCCGAGGACGACCTTCGGCAGATCGTGCAGCGCGCGCAGGCCATCGACGCCGTGCCGGCGATCGAGCAGGCCGCGCTGGACCGGCTGATTGCCTATGCGGATGGCGATGCGCGCCGGCTGCTGAACACCCTGGAGACCCTGGCCGTCGCCGCCACCAGGGAAAAGCGCCAGGAGATCGCCGATGACTGGCTGCTGAAAGTGCTGGGCGAGCGCATGCGCCGCTACGACAAGGGCGGCGAGCAGTTCTACGACACGATCAGCGCGCTGCACAAGTCGGTGCGGGGCTCCGACCCGGACGCCACCTTGTACTGGTTCGTGCGGATGCTGGATGGCGGTGTCGATCCACGTTACGTGGCGCGCCGAATGATCCGCATGGCGGTCGAGGACATTGGCCTTGCCGATCCCAGGGCTTTGCGCATGGCACTGGACGCCGCCGACGTCTACGAGCGGCTCGGCTCCCCCGAAGGCGAGCTCGCCCTGGCCGAGTGCCTGGTCTACCTGGCCGTCGCGCCCAAGTCCAATGCGGTCTACGTCGCCTACAACGAGGCCCGCGCACTGGTGCGCAAGGATGGCACCCGTCCGGTGCCGCTGCACCTGCGCAATGCACCCACCCGGCTGATGAAGGACCTGGGCTACGGCAAGGAATACCGCTACGCGCACGACGAGGCCGAGGGTTTCGCCGCCGGCGAGAGCTACTTGCCCGAAGGCATGAAGCCGCCGAACTTCTACCGGCCGGTGGAGCGCGGGCTGGAAATCCGCATCGCGGAGAAGCTGCGGCAGCTGCGCGCCCTCAACGCAGGGCAAGGGACAAACCCCTAGTCCGGTTCGAAGCTTGGCGTCAGGTCACGCCATTACAATCGCGCCCGAACAACCCGCCCAGGATCCGCATGGCGGGTTTTTTGCTACATGGCGAAGCGCCTCACAAAGGCGCGCATCGACCATCACAAGCGGCAAAGAAACGGAGAAAACCTCTATGGAGATCCTGCTGCAGCAGATCATCAACGGTCTGGTCCTGGGCAGCATGTACGCGCTGGTGGCCCTCGGCTACACCATGGTGTACGGCATCATCAACCTGATCAACTTCGCGCACGGCGAGGTGCTGATGGTGGGGGCCCTCACCAGCTGGGCGATCATCACCACGGCGCAGGAGGCCATGCCGGGCATTCCGGGGTGGCTCCTCCTGCTGGTGGCCCTGATCATTTCCTGCGTAGTGGCCGCGGCACTGAACTTCGTCATCGAAAAAGTTGCCTACCGCCCCTTGCGCAACAGCCCCAAGCTGGCACCGCTGATCACCGCCATCGGCATGTCGATCCTGCTGCAGACGCTGGCGATGATCATCTTCAAACCGAACTACAAGCCGTATCCGACCCTGCTGCCGCCGGTGCCGATCCAGTTTGCCGGCGCGGTGATCACGACCACTCAGATCATGATCCTCGGGATGACCGCAGTGTCCCTGGCGGTGCTGATGTACCTGGTGAACTACACGCGGCTGGGCCGCGCGATGCGGGCCACGGCGGAGAACCCGCGGGTGGCGGCGCTGATGGGCGTGAAGCCGGACATGGTGATCTCCGCCACCTTCATCATCGGCGCGGTGCTCGCAACCATCGCCGGCGTCATGTACGCCTCCAACTACGGCACCGTGCAGCACACGATGGGCTTCCTCCCGGGCCTCAAGGCCTTCACGGCGGCGGTGTTCGGCGGCATCGGCAACCTGGCCGGCGCGGTGGTGGGCGGGATCCTGCTGGGACTGATCGAGTCCATCGGCTCCGGCTACCTGGGTGCGCTCACCGGCGGCGTGCTGGGCAGCCACTACTCCGACATCTTCGCGTTCATCGTGCTGATCGTGGTGCTCACGCTGCGTCCCTCGGGCCTGCTGGGCGAACGCGTCGCCGACCGCGCCTGAAGGAGCACACGCCATGATCAACAAGCAGAACAAGACGGTGGTCTGGGTGCTGGCCGCCCTGGCCCTGGCCATCCTGCCCCTGCTGCTGCAGGCGGCGGGCAACTTCTGGGTGCGCATCGCGGACACCGCGCTGCTGTACGTGCTGCTGGCCCTGGGCCTCAACATCGTGGTCGGCTACGCCGGCCTGCTCGACCTGGGCTTCGTGGCCTTCTTCGCCATCGGCGCCTACATGTACGGGCTGATGGCCTCGCCGCACCTGTCCGAGAACTTTCCCTGGTTCCAGCAGATGTTCCCGACCGGCCTGCACACCTCGGTGTGGCTGGTGATTCCCATGGGGGCCGCGATAGCGGGCTTCTTCGGCGTCCTGCTCGGCGCGCCCACCCTGAAGCTGCGCGGCGATTACCTGGCCATCGTGACGCTCGGCTTCGGCGAGATCATCCGCGTGTTCCTGAACAACCTGGACCACCCGGTGAACATCACCAACGGTCCCAAGGGCCTGTCGCAGATCGACTCGATCACGCTGTTCAAGTTCGACGCGCTGGGCATCCCGGGGATCAACCTGGGCAAGCCGCTCGAAATCACCGAGAGCTATTCGATCAACGCGGTGACGCTCTACTACTACCTGTTCCTGGTGCTCGTCCTGTTCAGCGTCCTCATCTGCCACCGCCTGGAGGTCTCCCGCATCGGACGCGCCTGGATGGCGATCCGCGAGGACGAGATCGCGGCCAAGGCGATGGGCATCAACACCCGCAACATGAAGCTGCTGGCCTTCGGCATGGGCGCCACCTTCGGCGGCGTCTCGGGCACCATGTTCGCGGCCTTCCAGGGCTTCGTTTCGCCCGAGTCCTTCAGCCTAATGGAGTCGGTGATGATCGTCGCCATGGTGGTGCTGGGCGGCATCGGCCACCTGCCGGGGGTGATCCTGGGCGCGGTGCTGCTGTCCGCACTGCCCGAAGTGCTGCGCTGGGTGTCGGGCGTCTTCGACCTGCAGTCCATCACCGGCGGCCGTCTCGACGCGTCCATCCTGCGCCAGCTGCTGATCGCGCTGGCGATGATCATCGTGATGCTGTTGCGTCCGCGCGGCCTGTGGCCGACGCCCGAGCACGGCAAGAACCTGCAACAGACCGCGAAGTAAGGAGAAGGCGAATGGCAGACGTCGTCCTCCGCGTCGCGGGGATTTCCAAGCGCTTCGGCGGCCTCCAGGCCCTGTCCGATGTGGGCCTGACCATCGAACGCGGCCAGGTGTATGGCCTGATCGGCCCGAACGGCGCCGGCAAGACCACGTTCTTCAACGTGATCACCGGCCTCTACACGCCGGACAGCGGCAGCTTCGAGCTGGCGGGCAAGCCGTACACGCCCAGCGCCGTGCACGAGGTCGCGAAGGCCGGCATCGCGCGCACCTTCCAGAACATCCGGCTGTTCGCCGACATGACGGCGATCGAGAACGTGATGGTGGGCCGCCACGTGCGCACCGGCTCCGGCCTGCTCGGGGCCATGTTCCGAACGAGGAAGTTCCGCCAGGAAGAGGCGGAGATCGCCAAGCGGGCGCAGGAACTGCTGGATTACGTGGGCATCGGCAAGCTCTCCGAATTCAAGGCGCGCACGCTGTCGTACGGCGACCAGCGCCGGCTGGAGATCGCGCGCGCGCTCGCGACCGATCCGCAGCTCATCGCGCTGGACGAGCCCGCGGCGGGCATGAACTCCACCGAGAAGGTGGTGCTGCGCGAGCTGATCGATCGCATCCGCAAGGACAACCGCACCATCCTGCTGATCGAGCACGACGTGAAACTGGTGATGGGCCTGTGCGACCGCGTCACGGTGCTGGACTACGGCAAGCAGATCGCCCAGGGCTCGCCCTACGACGTGCAGCGCGACGAAAAGGTGATCGAGGCCTACCTGGGCCACAGCCACAAGGCGACCGGCACCGCGCCGGCCGTGCCGAGCGGAGGACAGCCATGAGCGAGACGCTGCTGAAGGTCGGCGGCCTGAAGGTCGCCTACGGCGGCATCCAGGCCGTCAAGGGCGTGGATTTCGAAGTCCGCGAAGGCGAGCTCGTCTCGCTGATCGGCTCCAACGGCGCCGGCAAGACCACCACGATGAAGGCCATCACCGGCCTGCTGCCGTTCGCGGGCGGCGACATCCACTACCTGGGGCAGAGCATCCGCGGCCGCGGCGCCTGGGAACTCGTGAAGCAGGGGCTGGCCATGGTGCCCGAGGGCCGCGGCGTCTTCACGCGCATGACGATCACCGAGAACCTGCAGATGGGCGCGCACATCCGCAGGGACAAGGAGGGGATCGCGCAGGACATGGAGCGCGTCTTCACGACCTTCCCGCGCCTGAAGGAACGCAAGGACCAGCTCGCCGGCACCATGTCCGGCGGCGAACAGCAGATGCTCGCGATGGGCCGGGCGCTCATGAGCCGGCCCAAGGTGCTGCTGATGGACGAGCCGTCGATGGGCCTGTCGCCGATCATGGTCGACAAGATCTTCGAAGTGGTGAGCGACGTGCACAAGCAGGGCGTCACCATCCTGCTGGTGGAGCAGAACGCGAGCCGCGCGCTCGAGATCGCCGACCGCGGCTACGTGATGGAGTCCGGCCTGATCAGCATGAGCGGGGATGCCAAGGAGATGCTGAACGACCCGAAGGTGAGGGCGGCGTACCTGGGGGAGTGAACCTCGGGTGCGTTGGCCTCAGGCGATCCGACCCATCGACCGCAGCCTTGCGATCACCCGGTCAGCCGCTTCCTCCGGGCTCAGTTCAGCCGTCGGCAGGCGCAGTTCCGCGTGCTCCGGCGTCTGGTATTCCGAATCGATGCCGGTGAAGTTCTTCAGGTCGCCGCGCCGCGCCTTGCGGTAAAGACCCTTGGGATCCCGGCGTTCCGCCTCTTCCAGCGGAACGTCGACGTGCACTTCCACGAACTCCCCCGCCTGCACCAGGCTGCGCGCCAACCTGCGTTCCGCGCGGAACGGGGAGATGAAGGCCGTGAGCACGATCAGGCCGGCGTCCACCATCAGGCGCGCCACCTCGGCGATGCGGCGGATGTTCTCCACCCGGTCGGCATCGGTGAAGCCCAGGTCCTTGTTCAGGCCGTGCCGGATGTTGTCGCCGTCCAGCAGGTAGGTGCGGTGCCCCGCGGCATGCAGCTTCTTCTCGACCAGGTTGGCCACCGTGGACTTGCCCGATCCCGACAGGCCGGTGAACCACACGACACAGGGCTGCTGCCGGTTCATGCGGGCGCGCGCCTGCTTGTCGACGTCGACGTGCTGCAGGTGGACGTTGTGGCTGCGGCGCAGCGCGTAGCGGATCATGCCGGCGCCCACCGTCGCGTTGCTGATCCGGTCGATCAGGATGAACCCGCCGGTGTCCCGGTTCTCCGTGTAGGGGTCGAAGCCGATCGGGCGGTCCAGGTGGATCGTGCATTCGCCGATCGCGTTCAGCCCCAGCGTCTTGGCCGCCAGGTGCTCCATGGTGTTCACGTTGACCTGGTACTTGATCTCGGTGACGGAGGCAGTGACCGTGGCCGTGCCGATCTTGAGCAGGTAGCTGCGGCCGCGCAGCAGCGGCTCGTCGTGCATCCAGACGATCTGGGCTTCGAACTGGTCCGCCACCTGCGCGGGATCCTGCGCGGCGGAGAGCAGGTCACCGCGGGAGATGTCGATCTCGTCGGCGAGGGTGAGGGTCACGGATTGGCCGGCGATGGCCCCGGGCATGTCACCGTCGAGGGTGACGATCCGCGCGACCGTGCTTTCACGGCCGGAGGGTTGCACGCGCAACCGGTCTCCTGGTCGAACCTGGCCGGCGGCGATGGTGCCGGCAAAGCCGCGAAAGTCGAGGTCGGGTCGGTTGACCCACTGCACGGGCAGCCGGAAAGGCGCGCGCTTCATGCGCTCGCCGTCCACCTCCACGCTTTCCAGGTAGCCCATGAGCGTCGCACCGCCATACCAGGGCATGCGCTCGCTGCGCCGCAGGACGTTGTCGCCCCGAAATGCCGACATCGGGATGAAGGTGATGTCCCGCAGGCCCACTTGCCCCGCGAACGCGAGGTAGTCGTCGCGGATGCGCTGGAACACCTGCTCGTCGTGGTCCACCAGGTCCATCTTGTTCACCGCGACGACGATGTGCCGGATGCCCAGCAGGGACACCAGGAAGCTGTGGCGCCGCGTCTGCGTCAGGATGCCCTTGCGTGCGTCCACCAGCAGGACGGCGGCATCGGCCGTCGACGCGCCCGTCACCATGTTGCGCGTGTACTGCTCGTGCCCCGGCGTGTCGGCGACGATGAACTTGCGCCGCTCTGTCGAGAAGAAGCGGTAGGCGACGTCGATGGTGATGCCTTGCTCGCGTTCGGCGGCCAGGCCGTCCACCAGCAGGGCGAAATCGATGTGCTCGCCCTGCGTGCCCCACTTGCGGGAGTCCGATTCGACGGCCGCCAGGTGGTCCTCGAACAGCAGCTTGCTGTCGTACAGGAGGCGCCCGATGAGCGTGCTCTTGCCGTCGTCCACGCTGCCGCAGGTGATGAAGCGCAGCAGGCTCTTGTGCTCGTGCTGGCGCAGGTAGGCGTCGATGTCCGACGCGATCAGCTGGCCGGTGTGGGCCATCAGAAATACCCTTCCTGTTTCTTCTTCTCCATGGAGGCCGCGGCGTCGTGGTCGATCACCCGTCCCTGCCGCTCCGAGGTGCGGGTGAGCAGCATCTCCTGGATGATGGCGGGCAGCGTGTCGGCTTCGGATTCGATCGCGCCCGTCAGCGGATAACAGCCGAGGGTGCGGAAGCGCACCTTGCGGCGCATCGGCACCTCGCCATCGCGCAAGGGCATGCGGTCGTCGTCCACCATGATGAGGGTGCCGTTGCGCTCCACCACCGGCCGCTCCGCGGCGAAGTACAGCGGCACGATCGGGATCTGCTGCAGGTAGATGTACTGCCAGACGTCGAGCTCGGTCCAGTTGGACAGCGGGAAGATGCGCAGCGACTCGCCCGGGTTCTTGCGGGCGTTGTAGAGCTTCCAGAGTTCCGGGCGCTGGTTCTTCGGGTCCCAGCGGTGCTGCGCGTTGCGAAACGAGAAGATGCGCTCCTTCGCGCGGGACTTCTCCTCGTCGCGCCGCGCCCCTCCGAAGGCGGCGTCGAAGCAATGCTGCTCCAGGGCCTGCTTCAGCGCGTCGGTCTTCATCACGTCGGTATGGATGGCCGATCCGTGGGTGAACGGGTTGATGTCCTTGGCCACGCCTTCCGGGTTGACGTGCGTGAAGAGCTCCAGCCCAAGCTCCTTCACCATGCGATCGCGGAACGCATACATGTCCCGGAACTTCCAGCGAGTGTCGACGTGCAGGAGCGGAAAGGGCGGCTTGGCGGGATAGAACGCCTTCATGGCCAGGTGCAGCATCACGGCGCTGTCCTTGCCGATCGAATACAGCATGACCGGCTTGTCGGTCTCGGCCACCACCTCGCGCAGGATGTGGATGCTTTCGGCCTCGAGGCGCTGCAGGTGGGTGAGCGTGGGGGTCATCGGCAATATTCTTTCTGCGAGCTCCGGGCTGGCGACGCGGGGAACGACGACGGCGGGTGAACCAATTTCCGGATCGGTGACTGCCAGGCGCGACGTTTGGGCCGCAAGCCACGCGCCGAGTTCCCGGTCACGCAGCACGCGGGCCGCGCCCGGCCATCGCAGTTCGATGGGACCGGCGGACAGCGGAAGCAGCCGCTCCAGGAAGGCGAGGCAGTGCCGCACCTGCAGGGGCGCCTCGAACGCAAGCCAGCGCAACTGGCCGCGTGCCGTGCGCGTGCAAAGCACTCCGACGTGCCTGCCATCCGGCGTCGTCATGTAGCGCTCGCGCGCGTGCAGATGCAGGACGTTGTCCTCGCGTTTCGCAGGCTGCGGGACGTCGATTTCCGGGTCGATGCCGGCCGGGGCGCAAAAGCGGCCGACCGCGCCCATGCTGCGTGAACACCCCTGCTGCTTCAGCCAATCGAAGAGCGCCTGCCGGTTCCAGAGCGAATGCGAGGGGAGCCCGGCGTCTTCCGGTGGCAGCGGCAGCACCTTCCACAGCGCCGCCAGCAAGTCGGCCGGCAGCCCCTCCTTGTCTCGAGGTGGCCGACCCCTGCCGGGTTGGACATCGACGGCTGCCCAGCCGCCCTGGCGGTAGGCCTTCACCGCTGCGATCACGGTGGGCGCACTCAGGCCGGCGCTGGCGGTCACTGCTGCCAGCTTTTGGCCTTGAAGCCGCAGGGCGACGGCGGGCGTTCAGGTCCTGCCTGGACAATCGGTGACCGCTGGCCGATGCCGTCTTCAATTAAACCTTTTCGGAATCGATCGAACTAAAGGCATTTTGCGCCAATTCGAAGGCCTCATCCACTGATGTCGATGGAAATCGACCACACGGCGAGCGGCTCGGACTTGCCCTCGTCAACAAGGCATGTAGGTGCGTCGGTCACGCAGGGCGCGCAGCACGCGATAGCGCGCCCGGTCCCACAGAGGTGCCTTGACCGCCGGGCCGAGCTGCTCGATGAAGGTTTCCATGGAATCCGTTCCCAGCACCTCGATGCGTGGCATTTCGAATGGGGCGACGCCATGCCGACACAGGGATCCCGCAGTCACGGCGTGGGTGAATCCGCTGGATCGGACGGCCTCCACCGCCTGCGGATTGCGGCCGTTGAACGGGTACGAGAACAGATTCACATCGCGCCGCAGTTCCTCCTGAAGGATGCGCCGCGATGTGTGGGCCTCGTCCAGGGCCGCTTCTTGGGAGAGAGTGGGCAGGCGCGAGTGCGTATGACCGTGCGCTCCGAACTCGACACCTTGCGCTGCAAGGTCCCGTATGTGGTCCCAGGACATGAGCGGCGCCGGCAAGCCATGTTGGGCGTCCCACGATGCCACACCGCCGACGAACGAAGTGGGCACGAAGACGGTGGCGCCGAACCCATATGTCTTGAGAAGGGGCCAGGCAACTTCAAAGAAGTCCAGGTACCCGTCATCGAAGGTGAGCACCACATACCGTCCCTTGGGGGGCTCGGTCGATGCGTTCAGCAGCTGAAAACATTTCGCGATGCCGATCGATTCGAAGCCATGACGCTGGAGAAACGCGAGTTGCCGTTCGAACTGCTCGGGTGACACACGATACGGGGCGAGTATCTGCGGTCCGTCATCGCACACCCGGTGGTACATCAGGACCGGAATGCCCGGCGATCGCCAGCAGTGTCGGGCCTCGGCACGGGATATCGCGGCCCCGCCCCGCTTGACGCCGGTGAAAGGCCACGACGCCACGAGCCCGGTGAGATCCTCGAGATCCGGCCGTACCAGCACTTCTCTTGGGCGGCCTCGAGGAAGTAAACGCTTGGCATCCGTCTTCCTGAAGACTTGCACGCGGTACAAGGTCGTTCGCAGCTCCCGTTGGAAATCCAGGCCCTTGGCCTGAGCAAACGTCTGGCCAATGAATTCACCGCCCACTTCGTTGAAGTCGTGCGCGGAAACGCTGCCGTTGTCGGCGATGGCGGTCGCGTGTGTCAGGACGAGGATTCCGTTTTCCGCCAGCGAATTCGCGATGCCCTTCGCTACCTTCGCCAGGCTGAATCGGTTCTTCATGTAGCTCAAGACTTCCGAGCAGACGATCAGGTCGAACCGGCCTTCGGGCAATCCGTTTTCAATGTCCCACTGCTGCAAAGCAACGTGAGGGAGGTGGGCCAGTCTTGCCTGCGCGCGGGCGAGCGCTCGCTCGGAAATGTCGAGTGCGACCAGATGTTCCGTCCGGGCGGCGAGTCGTTCGGTGAAGAGTCCCTCAGCGCATCCGATTTCCAGCGCGCGCTCGAAGTGACCCGGGATCATCTCCAGCGTATGCGAATACTTCCGCAGTTCGTACGGGGAGGTGGAGTAGTTCCATGGATCCTCCCTGGAGAAGACCTGGTTGAAGTGATCGACAGTCGTGGGTGTGGAAGTTCGACGGAACATCGGACTGGTGAATGGCGGCCCGGCGCGATGGTAAGCTAAATTGCTGAGGAGTCCCCCCATGTCAGCGTTGCGGTTGCTTTCCCCCTCCGTGGGGCCCCAAGAAGGTACTGGTCCGACGGTCGTCGGATGCGTACGGAACGAGCGGATGCGGCTCCCGTATTTCCTTTCCTATTACAGGCGTCTGGGCGTTTCGAGATTCCTTCTCGTTGACAACGCCTCCGACGATGGAACCCTCGACTTCCTCTCCGCTCAAGCGGACGTTTCCATCTTCAGCACCGACGAAAGCTATTCGGCTTCCTTATGTGGCGTGCGTTGGATCAATGCAGTGATGGATGCTCACTGCATCGGGACATGGGCCCTTGTCGTTGATGCGGATGAACTGTTTATCTTCCCCGGCAGCGATCGCGTAGGCTTGTCGGGGCTCACGGCGTACCTCGACAGCCGGAACGAGGAGGGTGTCGAGAGTTTCATGCTGGACATGTATTCGCAAGGCCCCATCAGCGACGCCAGGTACGACGCGGGACGTCCCTTCCTGGAGGTTTGCCCATTCTTCGACTCTGATTCGTATGAATACCCGCAGCACGATCTGTACACGCGCGTTCCCGTGCTTGGGGGCCCCAGGAAAAGGCTGTTCTGGGGCGCCGGCGCGCCTCGCAGCCCGTTCCTTGGCAAGATTCCCTTGGTCAAGTGGCGCCAGGGCCTGTCGTTCGAGGCCTCGACGCACGTCATACGGGGCGTGCGCCTGGCCGAACTCACCGGCGTCCTGCTTCATTTCAAGTTCTTCGCCGATTTCGAAATGCGCGCCCACAGCGAAGCGACACGGAAAGAGCACTGGGATCAAGCGCATCAATACAAGACTTATGCCGACGGCATCGGGAAGTCGCCGCAAATGAGTGCCTACTACGCGGGTTCTGCCCAGTATCGGAATCCTGATCAACTGGTCGAGCTTGGCCTGATGCAACGGCCGGCGGACTTTCCCGAGGCGCGCACCAGCATGCCAGCTCCGAGTGCAGGCCAATAGGATGGCGACCGATTCACCAACGGTGCCGGCCGTCAGTCTCGTGGTGCCGGTGTTCAACAAGGCGCCGTACCTGGCCCAGACTCTCGAATCCATTCTGGCCCAGAGCCTGCGCGACATCGAGGTCGTCTGCGTGGACGATAGTTCCACCGATGGATCCCTGCAGATCCTTCAGCAATTTGCACAGCGCGACCCGCGGGTTCGTGTGCTGGTGAACGAGCACAACACAGGCGCCGGAAGAAGTCGCAACAGGGGACTTCACCATGCCCGTGGCAAATACGTCCGGTTCATCGATGCGGATGACCTCGTTCCACCCGACACGCTGTCGACGTTGTACCGCCTGATCGTTGACGACGCCGTCGACGCGGTGAAGGGAAACATCGAAGGTTTCACCGACGCGGGGCCCGACAATCGCTGGATCCTCGAACGGCCGGTGGGAGAGCTTCACGCGAAGCCCTTGCACGAGGTTCCGGGCGTCTGGAACCCGTGGTATCACGTGACGTGGATGTTCTCGAGGGAAATGCTCCTGCGGCACGGAGTCGAGTACCCCTCTCTCAGGACGGGAGAGGACCCAGTCTTCCTCGCGAGGGCCTTGACCGTGGTCCGAACCCTGTCGACATCCTCCGAAATCTGCTATCGGTACAGGATCGGGACTCCCAAGCCGCATCGCGTTCTCGACTTCAGCTGGATGATGGAGCACGCGCAGCACGCCGCGGAAGTCAAGGCCACTTTCCTCCGAGGCGGGGCAGGGTTCTGCTGGCACGATTCCTACGCGGAGTTTTCGCTGGAGGACCTGGTCAGGATGGGGAACAACGCTCGCATGAGCCCCGAGGACCGGAGTTTGTTCAACCGCGAGATCCGGCAAATCTATGGTGACTGGCCAGGCTGGGGACAGGCCGCCGTGCGCTTGAGCGTCGGGGAGGGGCAGCCATGTTGACCGTCGGGCTTGCCGACGGCATGCATTACATGATGCCCTTCTTCGAGCCCGCGTTGCGCCGGGCATTCCCGGGAACCGAGCTGAGGTTTGAACGGGATCCGACGGTCAACCCGGACATCCTCTTCTTCTCGGTGTTCGGTGAAGACAACCTGAAGTACGACTGCAGGAAGGTGTGCGTATCCGGCGAACCCTACGACTTGTCGCATGTGCGGTGCGATTTGCTGATCGACTGCAAGTCGGCCCCGCACCTGCAGCCGGGTGATGTGCGCTTCGTCTATCTCCCCTTCTATGCAGTGTCATTCGCCGAGCGCTTCACCAGCCGGCCCGAAGACCTCCTTGCGAGCGGGGGCGGCACGTCGCTGACGGAACGCGACCGGTTCTGCGCATTTCTCTACTGGAATAGCGTGCCTTTCCGCAACCAGCTCTTCGAATCGATCAGTCGGTACAAACCCGTCGACGCCTTGGGACGCGCGTGTGCGCCGGAAAACCAGCCGCACGACCGGGGTCACTACGATCCTGGCCGGAGTACCTACAACGATCTTGCGGTACAGAAGTACCTCGGCTACAAGTTCGTCATCTGTGGCGAAAACTCCATCCTCCCGGGGTACGTGACCGAGAAGATCGTGAGCGCCAGACTCGCGGGCGCCGTGCCCATCTACGTGGGTGCACCTGACATTGCAGACCACTTCAACACCGCGTCGTTCATTCACGTGGAGAGTCCGCAGCACGTCGAAGCGGCGCTCGATCGCATCCGGGCGGTGGATCAGGATCGCCATGCCTATCAGGCCTTCCGTGATGCTCCATGCTTTGCCGACGGAAACCTCCCGAAGTACTTCGATCCGGATTACCTCGTGCCGGCGCTACAGGCGCTTCTGTAGAGGCGCGGAGCGGGACGCGCCTCGTCGTGAGGTGCCGGCTCACGCGATATGTTCAATGGATGACCCCGTATGAAGCTGGTGATGACGCTGTTGGTGCGCAACGAAGAGGACATCCTCAGGGACAACCTGGAGTTTCACCTTTCGCAGGGGGTCGATTTCTTCGTTTGCACGGACAACCTGTCCGAAGATGGAACCCTGGACATCCTCGACGAGTATCGACGCCTGGGCGTTCTTGAATGGCGGCGTGAAGACAGTGACGACTATTCGCAGCACGCCTGGGTGACAAGAATGGCGCGGGCAGCGGTGGATGAGCACCGCGCGGATTGGGTGGTCAACAACGACGCCGATGAATTCTGGATGGCAACCTCCGGGTCATTGAAGGAGCGGCTGGCCAGTCAGGCGCCGGAAGTGCTCGCCATCGAGTGTAGAAGGTACAACTTCCCGGAAATCGTCGATTGCGACCACGCACTGCCGTTCTATCGCCGGATGCTGTTTCGCGATCTGCATTCCGTGAACGCGCTGGGGCATCCGCTGCCTGGCAAGGTCTGCCATCGAGGACTTGAGGATGTCGTGGTCGCACAGGGAAATCACACCGTGTCCAACAAACTAGGACCGGTGACCGCGCCAAGCACGCAAGACATCGAGATCCTGCATTTCCCCGTTCGCTCCTACCAGCAGTTCGAGCAGAAGATCGTGCTGGGCGGGGCTGCGTATGGACGGAACACACAGCTGGATCCTGCCGTTGGCGGTACCTGGAGGGTGCTCTATGCCGATTGGCAGGGCGGCAAGTTGAAGGAAAAGCATGAAGGGCAGACCGATTGGATCGCTTCGGCCGAGGAGAAGGTGCTGTCTGGACGGTATGTGCGGGACGGGCGATTGATGGAGATTCTTGATTCCATCGGTCGGCCCTGAAGCAGTCATGGCCTTGCTATCAGCGGACGAATCCATCTTCGCCACCATCGGTCGCGCTGCGGTTCGCGTGCACGCCACTCGATCAGCGCGTCCAGCGCGTCCTCCGGCGTGCATCGCCGACCACCGGCGCCGACGTAAACCGGGTACCGCAACAGCGCGCCGGCCACCAGTTCGTCCAGCGTCAACGTGCGCGTACGCCGCGGATGCGGATGGCTGTCCTGCGTCAGCGTCCAGCCGGCATAGAACGGGTGCCCCCAGCACGACACCGGTGTCCCTCGCAGCAAGGCCTCGAAGCCGGCGAGCGACGTGAGCACGTGCACTTCGTCGACCTGCTGCAGCAGGTCATGCATGGACGCGTCGGTCAGGACTTCGTCGCAAAACGCCTGCGCCTGGTTCTCGCCCATCCCCGCGCCGCGCAGCCCGGCGACCACGTCGGGGTGCGGCTTGTAAACCACCCAGGCCTGCGGCCGTGCGGCTCGCACGGCCTGGAGCAGGGCGAGGTTGGTTCGGATGTCGACTGTTCCGCATGCAATGGAAGCGTCGGTCTCGACCTGGCCTGGCACCAGCACGACGTGGCGGGTCCCCGCGGGCCTGGTCCAGGCGCGTCGCACCAGGTTGTACTTCGTCACGCCGGTCTCGACGACACGCCGTCGCAGCGAAGCCGCCCGCGCAATTTCCTCCTCGTCGAACGCGCATTCCTGGAGCAAGCGTTCCAGCGTGCTGGGCGTGCGCGCGTCGTAGTAGATGCCTTCCTCGTCCAGCACCCAGGACAACGGTCGCGTGAGGTCCGCACCGAGCCCCACGGAACGCAGGAAACCGTCTTCCATGCGAACGATCCGCACCCCGTCGCTGACGCCATGCGGCACGGGCGCACTGCCCCACAGGAGCAAGGTCGCGCCCGGCGTGACCTCGGCGCCGGAGCGCACGAAGCGAACATCCGGGCGCGCGCTGAAGGCACGGACGAAGGCGCGCTTGCGCAAGGAGAACCCGTACGCAAAGACCGGGCCCTCGAGTTCCGGCCCCAGCGCCGTGCGGATCAAGACAGCATCTCCAGCAAGTCCTCGACCCGCGCGAAATGTTCGTCCCAGGTCGGCCCACGAAAACTGCGCAGGCGTTCCAGCTGGGCGCTGCGGCGCGGATGCTCAGAGGGCGCGTAATCGCGGATCGCCTGGGCCCAGGCTGGGCCGTCGAGCGGATCGACATATTCCGGCACCATGCCTGCGATCTCGTTGAAAACGGGCAGGGGACTCGCAATGGCGGGAGTGCCGAGTCCCAAGGCCTCCACCAGCGGCAGGCCGAATCCTTCGGCAAAGGACGGAAACAGCAGCGCGCGCGCGTGCAGCAGGTGCCGCGTCAGTTCCGAATCCGAACAGCGACCGAGCTCGTGCACAACACCCCGCAGCGGATCGCACCGTTCCAGCAGGTCCACCACGTTCTCGCACTCCCAGCCACGCTGCCCGATGATGACGAGGTGAGGGGTGTGTTCCCCCAACTCCGACACGAGGCGCCGCCACACGTTCAGCAACAGGAGGTGGTTCTTGCGCGGCTCGATGGTGCCAAGGACCACGAAGTAGGGATGTGGCAGCGGGGCGGGCGCGGCGCTTTCCAGAGGAAGCTTCGGCGCCGCCAAGGGCGCCACCACGGTCGGGGGCATGCGAAGGCCATGCACCCCTGCGAAGGCCTGCAGCTCATCGCGCGTGGCTTGCGAGTTCACCAGGATACCGGCGCCCAAGCGTAGCATCAGCTCCATGCGGGCGACGTGTCTCTGCGACTCGCCGGCACGGCAATACTCCGGATGTGTCACCGGGATCAGGTCGTGCACCATGAACACGGGTCGAAGCCCGGTGCGACGCAGCCAATGTCCAAGGCCTGGATTCTCCAGGCCGGAGTGACCCAGATTCATGTAGATCCGGCTGCCGACGTCACGCGCGGGCCATGCGGGAAACAAGGCCCGCGGAACCAGCCGCGCCAGTCGCCGCGCGAAGCTCGCGTCGGGATCGCGCAGCATTCCGAACAGCTCCTGGGAAGTGCCATGGATCGCCACGCGCCGGAAGCCGGGCCACTGCAGAACGGCTTGCGCGCGCTCGCCGAAGTGCTCGATGTACGCAAGGCAGACGCGGTCGATGCCGGTCGGCAGCCGACCGCGCAGGGTGCGGAGGGTCAGCCGGCTGACGTCGATCAGGAGGGGGCTCTGCATCAGAAGCAGAGGGGCGCACATAGCGCATTCTTCGCGATGTCCGCCTCGGTGACGCAATCTCGGGCAATGCAACTTCGTCGCGGATGGACGAGTGCGCAGCCCCACCCGCCCTCTGCCGGCCAGCCGGTTTTCTCGGCAGGCGTTTGCAAGCTGGCGATCAGCTCTCCGCAGGAAAGCTGCAATGACGCCACTACTTCAGGCCGTTGTAATAATTGATCGGGAATGCGAGGGAAGTCAGCAGGTTCAAGAACTTCTGTAGCTCCGCGGCGGGCGCATTGGCCACGTACAGGACGTCGCGATTGCGCATGGGAAAGTCTTGGGCGAGAAAGAAGCTGGCCGGATTCTTCAGATCCACCAAATAGACAACCGGGATTCGGCCGTCCAAGGTCGTCCTCTCTGGGGGGGCCTCCCTCACTATTTCAGGGTTTTCAAACCGGAAGACGAAGACGGCAGTCGGGTTCGCACGTTGATCCTGCAGCCCGCCCGAGCGTCCGAGCGCCTGCGCGAGGGTGATCCCTTGGGCTTCGAAGTTGATCTCCTCATTGCGCGCTGTCGCACCTAGCACGGTGAAGCTGTTCGGCTGGTGCAGAGCCGTTACCACGTCGCCCGGCTGCAGCAGGATGTTCTGCGCTGGATCGGTGAAGATGGTATCCAACGGGAGGGACACAACGCGCACCGTCCTTCGCCCATCTTCCACGAGCTCCCGCGTGACCCTGATTGTGATTTTGCCTACCGGTTGGCGAAAGCCCCCCGTCGTCGCAAGCGCATCCAACAGCCTTTCGCCGCGCGGCGACAGCGGAAGTCGGGAGCTTGCATTCACCTCACCCACAACCGTCACCATCGCGGAAGTGTTGCGCAGCACTCGCACCAACACTTGCGGATCGTTCGCCTTGGGTTTGAGGCGCCGCGTGATCTCGCTCTCCACTTCCTGCACAGTGCGGCCAGCAACGGGGACCGTCCCTGCGAATGGCACGTTGATGTTCCCGGACGTGTTGACAGTCTGCTCAGGCAGGACGGAAACACGGGCAGTTGAGTTGATAGCGCGGGAATCCGTTGTGCCTGCGCCGAACAGGGCGGCCGGCGGTGCCTCCCAAACGGAGATCTCCAGCGCGTCGCCCGGCCCAATGGTGAAGCGCGGCGCCGTGCCGCCGCCCAGCGTGTCTGCAAGAGAGGCGCGCTTCTCCATCGCCTGGACGCGGCGCACGACGGCACTGGTAAGTTCGACGACGCTGATGCCGTCATCGGGCTGCCGCGCCTGCTCCACTTCTTGGCCGCTAGGGCCGCTCGTGGGGAGGAATGCCCTCGTCGACGTGCATCCGGCCAATGCAATCGCGGCGCCGAGAGTGAGGACTTTGAGGATTCTGGCAATCATGCGTCGTGATATGGGGATGCGCAGCTCGCGGCCTGTCCACCGAAATGCTGATCATACGTGGCCGGTCATCAGTCGCAGCCGTTGCTCAGCCCCAATCTTCGAGCCTAGGGGAGCCGTGTTTCAGGGCCCCCACGCGAGCGGCCAAGGGGCCTTTTCGAATTTGCTGTCACCTTTGGCACTCAGTGGTGCAGGCGGCGTAGCTGGTTGGGGCAGCCGGCAATCCCGTGTCAAGCAACCCGCGTTGGCTGCGGTACAACGTCGAAGCGGTTCTCCGGCCGCTCCGCTCTTTAACAGGCCATGGATCAGCTAACATCGCCGTTACGACACGCGTCCAGCCTGCCCGAGCGAGTGGGGCGCCGGTCGCGAGCGTCCACGCGCGGCTCAAAAAATCCCGGCTTCGGATGACTTGATCCTCTTGAGAATTGCTTGCCTCGAGCTGGAGTTTTCTTGCTCTCTTGCCGCGCCACTGAAGACGGGCCCTGCTCCAACCTGAAATTTATGCGCATCCAAGGCCTTTCTTTGTTGCTCCGAGGCCACGCCCTCGCCGTCGCGATTGCAGTGCCTACGCTCGGCATCGCTGCGTACTGTGCACTGTGGGCAAGCGATATCTACACCTCTGAATCTCGCTTCGTCGTCCGCAGTCCGGAACGAAAAGTCAGCACAGGGCTCGGTGCGTTGCTTCAGGGAACCGGCTTCGCGCGAGCGCAAGACGACAGTTTCGTCGTGAAGGAATTCATCCTTTCTCGCGACGCTTTGCAAAAGCTGCAGCAGAAGATCGATGTGAAGACCAAATTCTCAGATCGCAGTGCGGACATCTTTAGCCGGTTTGCTGGCATCGATCCGGATGACAGCTTCGAGGCGCTCCACCGGTATTACCAGAACAAGGTCAGCGTGCAGACGGACGCTAATTCGTCCATCGTGACGATGACGGTCCGAGCCTTTCGTGCGGAGGATGCGCGGGACACGAACCGCATCTTGCTGGAGGAAAGCGAGAGCCTTGTGAACCGACTGAACGAACGTGCGCGCCAGGATCTGATTCGTTACGCGCAGAACGAAGTCGTGCTCGCTGAGAAGGCCGCGAAGGGAGCGATGCTGCAGCTGACGAACTTTCGCAATGTGCAGAACGTGGTCGACCCGGATCGACAGGCCACGGTGCAGTTGCAGCAGATCGCCAAATTGCAGGACGAATTGATCGCGACGACCACGCAACTGGCGCAGCTCGAGGCGTCCACGCCGGGCAACTCGCAGATCGCGGCGCTGCGGACCCGGAGCCAGTCTCTTCGCAATGAGATCCAAAAGGAATCCGCACGCGTGACCGGGGGCCAAGGTTCCCTGGCCAACAAGGCCGCAGGCATCCAGCAGCTCGCGCTCGAGGCCGACTTCGCAAACAAGCAACTAGCGAGTGCATTAGCGGGTCTTGAAAGCGCGCGCAACGAGGCGCAGCGGCAGCAGGTCTACGTTGAACGCATCGCGCAGCCAAGCCTCCCTGACGTGGCGCAGGAGCCGCGACGGCTGCGCAACGTTCTTTCGACGCTCTTGCTCGGGCTGATCGCCTTGGCCATCCTGCGCATGCTCCTCGCCGGCATCCGCGAGCACGAGGCCTGATGTCCCCGCTGCTTCAGTCGCTACGGGTGCAAGTGCGAGTCATCCGCGCTCTGCTGATCCGCGAGATGCTCACGCGCTACGGAAGGCACAACATCGGCTTCTTGTGGCTCTTCGTGGAACCGATGCTTTTCACGTTGGGCGTCACGGCCCTGTGGACATTCATCGGACTGCACCGGGAGTCGCCCATCCCCATCGTTGCATTCGCATTGACCGGGTATTCGGCCGTCCTGCTCTGGCGCAACATGCCGGCGCGGTGCGTCGCCGCGATCGAACCGAATCTCGCTCTGCTTTACCACCGCCAGGTTCGCTTGATGGACGTGTTTCTGGCGCGCATCCTGCTGGAGGGCATGGGCGCGACCATCTCGTTCATCGTGCTCTCGACGGTGTTCATCGCCACCAACTGGCTGTCGCCGCCCGAGGATCTGCTGAAGGTGATCTGCGGCTGGTTCATGCTTGCCTGGTTCGGGGGGGCACTGGCGCTTCTCCTGGGCTCGCTGTCCGGACGCAGCGAACTGGTCGACAAGCTCTGGCACCCGGCGTCGTACCTGCTGTTTCCTCTCTCCGGCGCCGCGTTCATGCTGGATGCGCTGCCACCTGCCGGTCGCGACTTCCTGCTCTGGTTGCCCATGGTGCATGGGACCGAGATGATCCGGGACGGCTACTTTGGAAGCCTGGTCCGTACCCACTACGACATCTGGTATTTCGCAGGGTCATGTGCCGTGCTCACAGCGCTTGCCTTGACGCAGGAGCGGATCGTCAGCCGCAGGGTCGTGCCCGAATGATCGAGGTCCAAAGTGTGCGCAAGGTGTACCCGACGCGCTCGGGTCCGAAGGTCGTCCTGGATAGAGTGAACTTCACCGTGGGTCGAGGCCAGAAGATAGGCATTCTGGGATCCAATGGTGCCGGCAAGTCCACCCTCATCCGCATCCTCAGCGGCGCGGAGCGGCCCACGTCCGGCAGCGTCCACCGCGGGATGTCCGTATCCTGGCCGCTGGCCTTCGGCGGCGCTTTCCAGGGCACGCTGACCGGCATGGACAACCTGAAGTTCATCTGCCGTGTGCACGGCGTGGATTACCGCGACAAGATCGATTACGTCGAGGAATTTGCGGAGCTCGGCAAGGCCATGCGCGAGCCGGTGAAGCATTTTTCTGCCGGCATGCGTGCTCGGCTTGCGTTTGCGGTCTCCATGGCGGTGGATTTCGACTGCTTCCTGATCGACGAGGTCATTGCCGTCGGCGACGCGAGGTTCCAGGCCAAGTGCGAGATCGAGCTGTTCGAGAAGCGCGCGGACCGCGCCTGCATTCTCGTTTCGCATGATCCGCACAGCATCGAGCAGCACTGCCATTCGGCGGCGGTTCTGCACAAGGGTGTGCTGCATTCGTTTGACGGCGTGGCCAGTGCCTACGAGTTCTATCAGCATGTCACCTGACGCGATGGCTGCGGATTGGTGCGATGCACATTGCGCGCTTTATGGGCGCGCGGTGCCGAAGTCCACGATGCGCCTGGATGCCTGCGTGCGACACGACGTGCGAACTGCGGGCGCGGGCGACCTCGCAAGGACGCTGCATTCGCTGCTGCCTTGCGCGTCGAACTTCGGCAAGGTCGCGGTCCTTCTTGTCGGGCCGGCACCGCGTGGCCAGTTGCCTGACTTCCCCAACCTGTCCATATCGTGGCACCAGCGCCTCGATGAACTGATCGAAGCGACCGAGAACGAGTGGCTGCTTCTCATCGAGTCTGGCGTCGAGCTCAAACCGTGGGCGGTCGCTGAGCTTGCCGAGGCGGTGCGCACGAGAGCTGACACGGACTGCCTTTACGGCGATGCCGAAGTGTTGGGTGCCGATGGGCACGCAACCCCGAAGCTCAAGCCCGCCTGGTCGCCGATCCTCGCAGTTCACTACGACTATGTAGGGGCTGCCTACTTCCTGAGGCGCACTGTCCTCGGAGCCGCACTGCGATGTTCCGGGCGCATCGATGCCTGGGACTTCGCCGAGGTTCACCAGTCCTGCGGTGACGTGCCTTCCGTTGGCCACGTCCCGGCGATCCTGAGCCGGATGCCTGCGGGGCGATCCGCCCGAAGTGGTCCCCTGGCAACTTGGAACGAGCCCGTCGCCCCCAAGCAGGTATCCGCCATCATCCCGACGCGGATCGCGGACGAGCCCATGCTGCGGCGCTGCATCGAGGGCCTTCTTCATGCGACGGACTACGCGGCGCTCGACATCACGCTGGTGCTCAATGGCGAATGCGACAAGCCGTCCTGGTTGCCCGACACGGTCCGCTGCCTGCGCTGGGACAAGCCGTTCAACTGGTCGAGCGTCAACAACTTCGGCGTCCCACTCGCGGCCGGCGAACTGCTGCTCTTTCTCAACGACGACGTGGAACCATCCGGCGATGCAACCTGGCTCTCGCGCCTGGTCGCGACGCAGAACGCGACTGGCGCCGGTGTTGTCGGCCCCTTGCTGACTTACCCGGACGGAGGTGTCCAGCACGTAGGAATCTTCCTGGCCTACCACGGCGGGGGTGCCGAGCACCTGTTTCACAACGCCACCACGCTCCCAGTGTGGGCGGTCTGCCCGCGTGAGGTCAGTGCAGTCACGGGTGCCGTGATGCTGGTTCCGCGCCGTGTGTTCGATGCTATGGGCGGCTTCGACCCGCAGTTCGGACTGACGTGCAACGACACCGACTTCTGCCTTCGCGTCCGCGCCGCAGGAGGAACGGTGCTCGTGGAGCCCAGGAGCAGACTGGTTCACCATGAGCGTGCCACCCGGGGAAAGTCGGAGGACGTCGGCGATGCCCTGCGCTTCTGGGCGCGATGGGAACCCGAGCTGCGGCGCGGCGACCCGTACTTCAATCCGAACCTGGACTCGGCGTCGCCCGACTGGACCCCGGATTTGGCATTCATCGATCGCCACCCCGCCCGCTGGAACGAGCCGCCCCGATGCACACAATGAAGGCCAATTGCGCTCGAATTCTCGTGGATCTGAAGCCGGCATTCGATGGCTTCGCCGGGATACCGCAGGAGACCCGACTGCTCTTTCGGGCGCTCCGTGGGCTTCCAGGTTGCGATACGACGGGCCTCGTCCAGCACGGTGGCAGGCATCTGCGCGCCGGCCTCCGTGCCGGCGAGAGCGGCACCATATCCGCGGAGATCTACCAGCTGTCCAAGCTGATCGTTTCGATCAACGAGCGGTCGTCCACCACGCGCCTCGAAGCACTGGCAGACGGGGTCAAGAGTCAGCTGGCAACGCAGGTGCTTCGCTTGCGCACGGCACTCGGACTGCCGGTGCACCTGTCCATCTTCCGATCCGAACTGTTCGCGGATTTCGTGTGGCGCACCCTGTTCGAGAAGACGCTGCCGGTGGGCGACAAGGACGCGGTCGCGGGTGGCGATTACCTGGTCCTGCGACCATCCCGCAAGGCCCTGCAGAACGTCAGCCTGCGAACCAAGTCGACGTCGGTGCCCCGGTTCCCGATGATCGACACCAGCGGGTTCGATTTCCTGCTGGCGCAGACCCCTTTCCCCGGTCGCGTGAGCAAGGGGACGCGCATCGTCGTGCGCTACCACGACGCAGTGCCGCTGCTCATGCCGCACACCATCAAGGACAAGGCCTTCCACCAGGCCACGCACTACCAGGCCCTGCGCAGCAACGTCGCGGGCGGAGCGCTGTTCGTGTGCGTGTCGGAAGCGACGCGCCGGGACCTGCTGACGATCTTTCCCGAGGTGGAGAGTCGCGCGCAGGTGATCCACAACATGGTGTCCGAGGAGTTCCATCGGGAGGAGAGCCCGCGTGCGATGGTGAGCCGGGTGATCAGGAACAGGCTGGCTGAAGCCAAGGCACTGGACGCGCGATCGCCTGCGGAGACGCAGGATCCGGGGGAATTCGACTACCTGCTGATGGTCTCCACACTGGAGCCGCGAAAGAACCACGCGCTGCTGCTGAGTGCGTGGGAGCAGCTGAAATACTCCGGCAATCCCGACCTGAAGCTGGTGGTCGTGGGCAACCTCGGGTGGGATGCCACGGCGACGTTGCGCGCATTCCGGCCGCTGATCAGCCGCGGCGAGTTGTTCTGGCTGCAGAACGTGCCCGCCCGCGAGCTCCGGGCCCTTTACCAGCACGCGGCCGTGACCGTCTGCCCGAGCCTGGCGGAAGGCTTCGACTACTCCGGCGTCGAAGCGATGCGGTGCGGGTGCGCTGTCGCGTCGTCCGACATCCCGGTGCATCGCGAGGTGTACGGCGACGCATCGGCTTTCTTCAACCCTTATTCGCCTCGCGACGCGGCCGAGGTCCTGGCCGGACTCCTCGGACCGGGAAACGCCGGTCGCCGCGCAGAGCTGGCGGGCCGCGGGCAGGTCGTGGGCGGGCGGTACATGGCCGGGCGGATCGTCCCGCAGTGGGCGGAGCTTCTTTCGGATCACGGGCGCCGCGCCCAGTCTTGAAACGTATGCGATACATCCCATGAATGCCATCACCTCCATTCCCTCCGAGTTTGAGCGCCTGGACCATCAGTCCTTCCTTGGGAAGGCGTACATAGCGCTGCTGGGCCGGCCCGTCGACCCGGTCGGCCTGCGCGACTACCTGCAACGGCTCAACGCGGGCACGCCGCGCGACAAGGTCTGGGAGGAGCTGTCCGACAGCGATGAAGGCCGGCGCTTTGCAGGCCGGGGCATGGAGCCCGCGGAGCTTGCGTCGCGCGTGCGGGACGTGGCGCAGTTGCTCGCGCTGGATGGCAATGCGTTCGTGCACGCGGCGTATCTCAAGTTGCTTGGGCGTCCGGCCGACCCGACGGGCTTGAGGGACTACGGGGCACGCCTGGCCGCCGGTGACACGAAGGAACAGGTGATCTGCGACATCTGCGCCGATCCGGAAGGGCTTGCCTATGCCGCCACGCTGCCCGGCCTCGAGGAGCTGAAGCTGCAGCATCGGCTGATCAAGTCGTGCGGCCACACCGCCAGCGAACTGATGGAGGCGGGGGAGGCTGCCTTCGTGGCGGCTGCCGCGCGCGTCGTCCTGGGTCGCCCAGCCAGCGCCCACGAGACGGAGCTGTACACGGCTTACCTCGCCGAGGGCTTGACCCGGGCGTTCGTGCTGAAGCGCATGACGGAGGCTGCGCCGGCCGCCGCGCTTCCCTGGCCGCTTGCTACGTACCTGCGGCGGTACGAGGCGGCCAGCCGTCCCACTTGGCGCGGCTGGTACCTGCGGGCAGTGCATGGCGTGGAGACCGACTTTCCGGCGGAGCGCACGCTGCGCGCGATCGCGTTCCGCCTGAAGGCAGGCGGCGAACGCCTTCCATGAGCTGGGTGCCATCGTGGCTGCGCGATGCGGCCGGCCCTGAACCGGGCGTGATCGACGTCAATGAGCTAATCGCCACGCTGACGGACGACGAACTGGTGGAAAGCGCCGACGCGTATTTCCGTTCACTCGACACGCGAAGCGAGCAGTGCCGAAAACCTTTTTCGAACCCGAGCGATGCAGTGCAGCAGACGCGCAACCTGGGCCTGCTCTTCGAGGCGGCGGAGCTGTTCAAGGGCTGCGACGTGCTGGACTTCGGGTGCGCGACCGGGTGGTTGACGCAGGGCTTGGCCGCCATGGGGTGCCACGCGGTCGGCGTCGACATCGCCGCGGCTGCGCTGTGTCTTGCAGAGGAACTCGCCGCCTCTGTGGCTGCTTCCCAGGGAAGCGCCCAATTCCTGGCCTATCGTGGCGAGCGGCTTCCGATGGACGACGGGAGTGTGGACCGCATCATCTGCTTCGATTCCTTCCACCACGCCAAGGACCAGGGCGCCACCCTGCGCGAATTTGCACGGGTGCTGCGTCCCGGCGGGAGGATCGCGATGCTGGAGCCCGGACCTTTCCATTCGCGGACCGCGCAATCGCAGGAAGAAATGCGCCGGTACAAGGTGATCGAGAACGACATCGACCTGGCGCGTGTGGCGCGGGACGCCCAAGCTGCGGGATTGGACGCCCCCGAAGTACTGGTGCAACTGCCCAAGCCGCTGCGCGTGCATCTCGACGAATACCTGCAATGGTCCGCAGCCGGAATGCCCAAGGCAAAGGCGGTTTCCATCTGCGAGCGGCTGACCGCGCAAATGCTCAATACGCAGTGCTTCTACCTCACGAAGGGAGAACCCCGGACCGACAGCCGACAGCCAGGCAGCCTGGGTGCAGAGATCCGATTGACCGGGCCCATCGACACGAGTCTTGCGGGCTTTGCAAGTTTCGAGGTCGAGGTGCGTAACACGGGCACGGGGCACTGGATCTGCGACCGGCAGGCCGAGCCGGGTTGCGTGAATCTAGGGGTACAGCTGCTGGACGACCACGACGAGCCCGTGCAGCTGGACTTCATGCGTGTCGGTGTGCCCGCTCCAGGTCTGGCTCCCGGTGGCCGCGCTGTTCTGCGTGTGCAGATTCCGCTGTCGGCGAATGTGAGACGAGTGCGCCTCGACATGGTGTCGGAGCACGTTGCATGGTTTGGGCAAATGGGGCGGTGCCAACGTGTGGATGTAGTTTTAGTCGATCTTCCATAGCCAGGTATGAAGATATTCATTCAGCAGATCCGAGCAAATACTGGGCTCGCCGGTGCGGATCCGATGCATGCATGCTGTCTTGGCTGAATATGGATCAAGACTCAAGTTCACAGCTTTCGATGGCACCAAAGTCCGGCGTACTGGTTGGGGCGGGAGAGAATCTATTTCTCTTTGCGGGAGAGCATCACAAGTTTGAATTTTTGACAGGGCGACGCAAGCCTACAGCTCAAGATATTGCGAACTTCGTGGGGAATCTGGAAGATCGAGCGGCCTACTGCGCGTACAGAAAAATACCGTATGTTCATCTGGTGTTCCCAGCAAAACCCGTCGTTCTGCGATCACTTGTCCCGGCGCCCTGGCGGGAGGAAATTCAGAGCCTGTTTCTCAGCAGTTACGCGCCCGCGCTCGCCGCCTCCGCTGCCGGCGCCGTTTACCCCCTCGAGGAACTCGCCGCTGCGGACCACCAGTCCCGAGTTTTTCGACTCAGAGATACACACCTCACTGATCACGGATCGTTCACGGTCGCAGACTTGCTTCTTCGACGCTGGGGTCGTTCCTACACATTGGCCGACCACTTCACAGCGGGGCAGCAAATGGTCTCCGGTGATTTGGGACTCATGCTTGGGGACGGGAGATCGACACCGGAGAAAACAGCGGAGCCCCAGAGGGCGCCCCTCGTGTTTGACAATCACCTGTTCCTACCAGGGAACACCGGGAACCTAGCAGTCCTGCGAAATCAGCCGGCCGAGAGTAGGGGCAGGCTCCTGATCTTTGGTGACAGTTTCATCAAGGAATCACTCAAGTTCCTCCTGCCCGCGTTCAAGGAAATTCTTTACGTTCGCAGTGCCACATTCCAAGCGGACATAGTGGAGCAATTTGGTCCGGACGCGATCGTTACGAGCAACACGGAGCGGTATTTGTCCGATGTGCGTAGCGATAGGGAATCACGCAGCTTCCTGCTGGACTTCCATGGCAGTACCACTTACGCGCCATCAGCAACGTTCGTCGCTGCTCTTAAAGCTCAGCTCTCGTGGACTCATCATCGTGCTGAATACTTATCGTGGGAGTCACGCCTTTGCGTCGAAGAAGCGAAGAGGGGACTGATTCGGTTTCCTGACTTGGGAGATTGGGCAGCTAACGATCACGTGGAGATTGTCGACGTTGAGAGAGGCGGCTTTCGATCCGTCGGCAACGATCCAGCTTTTGTATTTCCCAATACGCCGCTTCAAACTGGCCGCTACTTTCTGGAACTCGACTTGATGAGCGACGTAGAGTCCGATGTGGCCATCTACTACATGTGCCCAGATTCGATCGGTTACTCGGAGGACCGAGTCCTACGGCAACCGATCCGTGTTGGAAGAAATCAGGTGAGCTTCGACCTCACCGGTCTCCGCCTGGGGCCAGCCTTGCGGATTGACCCGCTTTCGGCACGAGGCACGTTTCGCATTACTGGTCTGCGCCTAATCCCGGTTCATTCGTAACCTAGCTGCGAGGCGGAATCGAGGTTTTCGTTCTCCGACTCAGCGATCATTCGCCGTCAAACTCGTAGTAAAAGTGCGTGTGTATCTCAACGTTCAGCGCGTCGTAGGAGTTGTCCACTACATAGGACTCGTGCGGCTCGCGGTCAATGCGGAATCTATAAGACTCGTTGAACACGTGCCACCGCAGTATGTTTTCCGGAAGTTCTATGGGTGGATCAAAGCGCCTAGAAAAACTCAGCGCCGTATTGTTTCCCGCAGTCTGCTTCACATTGAGCGTGACAAGGTTTCGGTCAATGGACTGATTGCAGCGCGGTGTGTCGGGTTGGCCAACGATTTCGATTTGCCCTTCCTTCAGGTAGTTCCCGGGAAAAGTCAGCGAGGCCAGAGTTTGCCGAACCAAGTGATCGTCCACGCGATAGTTGGGAACTGGGGCCGCGGTCAACACGCCCTCCAGGCCGAGAAGCTTGACGGGCCGTGAATGATTGATCTTCACGAAATAGTCGTGAGCACCCAGCTCCCATAGCTCGAGGCCCCAGTGAAATTGATCTTTCGCCATCCCTACTCCTGATCCTTCGCTTTCAACATTCGACTTCGATATGGTCGGTCACGACCCGGTCGTCGCGACGGTGGAAATCGATGCTTCGTCCATCATCGCTCGGTAGCGGTCCACCATGGATTCGTATCCCGGCAAGCTTTCGAGCACCAGGCGGCTGTTAGAGGCAAGCTTGCTCCGCAATTTGGCTTCGGACGTGAGCCGGTCAATCATGGCAGCCAGACGCTGCACGTCTCCAGGCTCATAGAAGAGTGCATTGACATCGTGCTTCACCAGCTCCGGAATGCCGTAGACCGGGGTTGTGATGATAGGCAAGCCGAAGGCCATCGCTTCCATCAGGATGCGGGGCGCGCTCTCGACCCGGGACGTGCACACAGCAATATCGGCTGCAGCGAAGTACGTCAACGCACCTTCTTTGGGACCCGTTAGCACAACCCGCGCTCGCACTTCAGGTTGCAGTTCCGCAAGCTTCGCTTCGATCTTCTCCAGGTACGCCTTCTCCCCAAACGCACCGACGATGAAGATCTTCAGCCGACGCTGCAAGTCAAACGGCAAGCTGGCAAATGCCTCGACCAGGTCCAGTTGGTTCTTGCGCTGGCAGACCGTGCCCACCAGCGCGAGCACCAGCTCGTCTTGCGCAATCCCTAGCTCGCTGCGCGCCGCCGTGCGGGGTCGCGCCGCAATTTCTCGGTCGAGCACGGGCGCGGGAATTCCATAGCGCACCACCTCGAAGTTTCCCCGCGTTTCAACCGGTGCCCAGACGGCGCGGGTGGCGTCCGCCACGTACGTCACGCGGTATGCCTGCGCGAACGCTGCATACGCATAGGCGCGCAGAGGCACTGCGAGGTAGTCGTAATACGTCTCCCAGGGCTCGCTCTCGTGGTTGCACCACACCGACGGCAGGTGCGCCGCATTCGCGGCATTGATCGCCCAGAAGGTTGCCAAGGTGTTGGCGATTACCACTTCGTGGCCTGCACGGCGCAGAATCTCGCCGAGTTCTGTGCAGCGCTCCTGGTAGACCGAGGCCTTCGTCACGCCTGCCTGCGGATCGCCGAGCACGCGCACTTGAACGCCCAGCGCCTCGAACTGCTTGCGCAGCGGGCCTTCTACGGGCGAATAAACCGTGATCCGCTCTGCGCTGGAGGAAGCCACCAGTCCCGCCACAAGATCGAGCAGGACCAAGGGCGCCCCTTCGAAATTCAGGTTGTGGCTGATCACCGCAGTGCGGGGTAACTGCCGCGGCCGCAAATTGACACGCACATGCGCCGGCACGAAGCTTTCATCGGCCAGGCTCAGGTTCGGGTTGAAGAAGCGGTCGCGGGTGCCGCCGTGGATCTGCCGGTAAGCCGCCACCTCGCGCGGGTTGTCGGAGAAGCCGCGGGTCTTGCCTTCGTAGTGGAAAAGCTCGGCTTCCGGGCAATAGATGTTGCTGTAGCCCAGGCGGGCGAGGCGGTAGCCGTAGTCGGCGTCGTTGTAGGCCACGGCGAAATGGCTCGTATCGAATCCGCCCAGTGATTCGAACAGCCAGCGTGGCGTGACCGCGCAAGCGGCGGTGACGGCCGAATACTCCCGGGCGACGCGTACGTAGCCAAGGTATCCCCAGTCATGCGGCGGGTGGCCGCGGAAGGCGTGTCCCGCCAGCCCGCCATGGAATCCGTGCACGATGCCGGCGTGCTGCAGGGTGCGATCTCCAAAGTACAAACGCGCGCCGACGCTGCCGGTCTTCGGCATCTGGGCATAACCCATCATCTGGCTGAGCCAGCGCGGCTCGATGACTTCCGTGTCGTTGTTCAGGAACAGGATGTACTCGCCCGTGGCCCGCCTGGCTGCCTTGTTCATCAGCGCCGCATAGCTGAAGGGCCCGTCGTTGCCGATGCGCACAACTCGGTGGCCGGCACGCTGGTTCAACTGCGCAAGGTAGGCGAGGGTCGCGGGGTCGGTGCTCTCGTTGTCGACCACCAGCACGTCGTAGTTGCGGTACGTCGTCTTGCGCAACGACTCGATGCATGCAGTCAGGAGGTCGACCCGATTGAAGGTGGGCACGATGATCGTGACCGTCGGCCCGTCGTCCGGGAACTCCAGCGCGAACATGCCGCACTTGCCGGCCTGCGCCCACTGGGGATGCGTGACCGCGCTGACACGCAGCCCGCGGCGGCGCACCGCCGCCTCGACGGCACGGCGTCCCGCTTCCATGCTCGCCGGTTTGGCGTCGCCGGAGGCTGCCGTCGACCCGGGCACCACGCGCCAGTGGTACAGGATCTTGGGGATGTGCCCGACGTGCCGCGCTTTTTCCACCACGCGCAGCGCGAACTCGTAGTCCTGCGAGCCGTCGTAGTCCTTGATGAATCCTCCGAGCTCGAGGAACAGGGTTCGCCGCACCGTGAAGATGTGGCCAAGGTACATGTACGACAGCAGCAGCGTCGGCGCCCAGCCGGGTTTGAACTGCGGTGCGAATCGCTTGCCGGCCAGGTCGATCTTGTCGTCGTCGCTGTAGACGACGTCAGCCTGGGGATGGTCGCAGTAGTAGATGGCGATCTCACCCAGGCAGTCTTCGGTGATCAAGTCGTCGTGATCGAGGAAGGCCACGATCTCGCCGGAAGCAAGCTTGACCGCTGCGTTGGTAGCGACGCTGATGCCGCCGTTGGCGCCCAGGCGGGCGACCTTGATCCGCGAATCGCTCGCAGCGATCTCCTGCAGTAAGGGGGCGATGTGCGCGGACGGACTGCAGTCATCGACGATGCAGAGCTCCCAGTCCTGATAGATCTGGGCCTGTACCGAGGCGACCAGCGCAAGCAGCAGTTCAGCTGGGGTGTCGTAAACGGGGGTGACCAGCGAGATACGGGGCAGCCGGTCCCGGCGTTCGTGCAGCGCAGCGGCCAGTTCGCTGCGGGACGCGGCGGTCGGCGTGTTGGCAGCGATCCAGGCGTCGTAAGGCTCCAGACGCTCGAACGAAGGGGCTAGCGAAGGTGGTGCGAGAACCCGCAGGTCCTCGAACCGCAATCGCGTGGCGGAACGTCCCTCGCCACGTCCGTACTCCACGAAGTGCCTCAGGGGGTTCAATCCTGCGGCACACACGTCGGGGTTCTCCTGGGCGTAGTAGGCACCGTTGAATGCCTGGGACGTGCTCCGGTTCTCCTTGGCCCCGTGGAGGATGTAGTGCACCAGCGGGTTGCCCCCGACTTCCGGATAGAACGCTCGATACCAATCCGTTTCGAAGAAGCGATTCGGGTTTCTGCCTTCGAGGTGACCGGCCACCATGTAGTGATCGAGCGGATCGATGCCGGTGGCGGCAACGTCGGGGTAGGTTCTTAGGTAGTACTGACGATCGAACAGCCCCGATTCCGAGACGAGGGCTCGCTCTGACTGCTCCCGCCCAACGTTGGCCGCGGATTGCTGCGGCAGTGTCTGCGCCCTATGCGGCACCGGATGCCTGGATGTTGGCTGCGCGCCAACATCGCGGAGCGTGCGGATCAGGTGGTTGACCTCCGCAAAGTTTGCTTCGATCCTCGTGATTTCCGCCTCCACGGCGGCCAGGATGCGCTCAGCGCGGTCGGTGGGAAACTCTTCGATTTTCATTTCTTAATACAACGTGGCACATACCCGTGCGCGCGCTTGCACCGGGATGAGATAGAACTGAAAAGACGCATTGGCACGCAACGAAGCGCGTTTGATTCCAGGTGATGCAAGAGAGCAACACGCCAGCTTCGTGGACGGAGTGGCGGCACGCGGTGCTCAGCAGTTTAGCGTGACTACATTCGGGCTGAAGCACAATGCTCGCATGATGAGCACCACTATTCCTGCCAGTCCCCTGCGCGTGGTCGGTCGAAACCCGGCGCGTACCGTCGATCTCGTCGTCGTGCTGGGCATGCACCGCAGTGGGACGAGCGCGATCACGCGGTCGCTCCGGGCGCTCGGCATGGAGCTTGGCGATAACTTGATGCCGCCCCACCCCGAACAGAACCCAAAGGGATTCTGGGAGGACATGGACATCAATGCGCTGAACATCCAGATGTTGGCTGCACTCGGCAAGGAATGGCACTCTTTGGCGAAGACGTCCGACCATGATGTGGCCCGGCTGCGCGAGGCCGGCTTCATGCTTCGTGCGGCCGAGGTGGTGCGCGCGAAGCTGAAGACCGGAGCGCCGTTTGCATTCAAGGACCCGCGAATCTCGAAGCTGCTGCCGTTCTGGCGCGAGGTGTTCCGCGCGACTCGGCTCAAGGTCGCCTACGTGGTCGCGGTGCGCAATCCCCTCAGCGTCGTGCGCTCGTTGGGCAAGCGCAACGACATGCCATCGGAACAGGCGTACTACCTTTGGCTCGATCACGTGATGCCGATGCTGGACTCGATCGCCGGGGAAAAGCACGTCTTTGTGGAATACGACCGGTTGCTGGCGTTCCCCAGGCTTGAGATCGGACGCATGGCCGGCACTCTCGGCCTGGACGTGAATGAAGACGAGGTTGTCGCGTTCGAACGCGATTTCCTCGAGCCTGAGCTGCGGCACACAGAGTTCGGAGCCGGTGACCTGCTGCTGGACGACGGCTGCCCTGAACTGGTCCTGGACGTGTACAACCTTCTTGCCGGCCTTGCTTCCGCGGAAGTCGGAGCGGACGAGGATTGGAGCGATCGACTGCAGGGCTGGAAAACGCAACTGCGGGCACTCGAGCCCGCCCTGCGTTTTGCCGACAAGTTGTCGAAGAAGGTGGAAGGGCTTACGGTGCAGACGCAGGCGCGCTCTGCCGAAGTCGCCAACCTGTCGCAGGAACTTGCGCGCCGCGTTCAGGAAGCCGAGGAATTGGCGCAGCACCTGCGTGCGGAAGGCGCGCGTGCGGACGAGGTTCGCGCCCAGCTTCAAGCCCGCAGCGAGGAGGTGCGAGCCCTGCGAAGCGAGCTCGGCACAACTCTGTCGAAGGAGGAGGCGGAGAGATTGCAGGCTGCCTTGGCGGCTAGGTCCGAAGAAGCATCGCGACTCACTTCGGAACTCGCGAGAGCGGACGCGGAGATCGCGGAGGGTGCCGGCCGATTGAGCTTGCTCCAGCAGTCCCGTCAGCACCTTGACGAGGAAGTGGCGAGACTCGCCAGCGCTTTGAGCGCCAGCAATCAGGAGTCCGCCGCTCGTGCCGCCGACCATGCCGCTGCCGTTGCTTCCGCCCAAGCCTTGTCGCAACAAAACTCCGCGCTCGATGCAGCCCTCCAAGCAGCAAACGCCGAGGCGGAGCAGCAGCGCGAGTCGATCGCAGTTCTGGAACAAACGCAACGGCACCTCGGATCCGAAGTCACGCGCTTGAACGAGGCATTTAGGGATCAGGCCGACGAGGCGACGCGCCGAAGCGCAGAGAATGCCGCGCTCCTGGAGGCGCAGGGGAAACTGCACTTTGAAAATGCGTCTCTGGCGCACTCGCTTGCCAGTGCGCAAGTGGAGGTTGCGGAACGAACTGCACAGGTCCAGGACCTTGCCGCGCTGAAAGACAGACTCGGCGGAGACGTCGAGTGGCTCGCTGCATCGCTTGCCGCAACACAGGAGCAGGCCGAGCGCCTTGCTGCCGAACTTGGTGCTTCGGCCGAATCCAACGGCCGACTGCAGGCTGAGATTGAAACACTCACGCGCGAAAAGGCGGTGCTTTCGGGGCAGTTGGATGAAGTGCAACATCGCGCCCGGGTGTTAAACGAACAGCACGCCGACCTTGTGTCGCGCAGCGAGCGCCATGCAGTCGAAGTCGCGGAGCGGGGCGAAGCGCTCGCAGCCCGCTTTGCCGAAGTCGTTGCTTCGTCCAGGGCTGTGCGCGAGCAACTGAAATTGGCCCAGGAAGAGGGACTTGCCGCCGCTCGCCACAATGCGGAGCTCCAGCGCCAAATCGAAGAAGTGAGGGCTGAAAGGGAGGCGCTCTCCAGTCAGCTTGCCGCGATGCAGAAGCAAGCGCGGGCATCAGAACAACAGCACGCCGAGCTCTTGGCACGCACTGAGGTCCGCGCGAATCAGATCGCTGAACGCGGTGAAGCTATCGCCGTGCGCTTTGCCGAACTCTCCACGGCGTCGCAAGCTGTACGCGATCAACTGACTGCGATGCGTGACCATGAGCTCGCGTCGGCTGCAGCCAATGTCGATCTTCAGCGGCAGATCGAAGAACTGCGGGCGAACCTCGCCAGTCGCGAACATGCCAATGCCGGATTGCTAGATGAGCTGCGGCAGCAGCGGATGACGACCCGCGAATTCGCTCTCACCCTGATCGCCCGCCACGATCCAACGGCCGTTCCGTCCGGTGGTGCAAAGAGATTGGGAGCGTGGCTTCGCCGCTGGGTTGGCTGGCGAACGGCCTGAGGGCAGGGCAGTTCACCTGCAACTCTGCTCTTCTCCTCGAGCTACCTTGCTACGGTAGGGAGCGTCGAGCGCACTCGCAGGCCAGAAGGCCGCGTGCCCGCACAGCAGCTAGATTGACCAGCTGAGTGGTTCTTCGCGCAGCGCATAGACACTCGCAGGCGCCTGCGTGAGATGCTTCACCTGGGCCAGGAAGGCGCGCGTTGCATCAGGGTCCGGCTTGCGTCGCTCCTCCCAGAAAGCATCGATGTCGCCCGTGAAGGTGAACTCCGGGTGCTTGTAGAGCGCGTCGCCCAGAACGATCAGGGGAACCCGCCGCTCCAAGGCCTGCAAGCCCACCGTGCTGTTGATCACGATCGTTCCCTGGGAACGCTCCGCCAGGTCGGGAGTGTCCCCTTCGCACATGTGGAACACACGGTCGGAAATCACCAGCGACTTCGCCAGGGTCCGGATCAGCTCGTGGTTGCCGGGGCCGCCGCGGGCGTGCGGGTGCTGGCGGAACACCAGCAGCGCCTCCTTGGGTGCGTGCCGCGCGAAGGACGGCAGCACCCGCAGGATGAAATCCGAGTTGTTCTCGAAAGGGCTGTGGTGGACGATCTGGCTGTCGCCCTCCAGCTGCAGCGGGACGAAGTAATAAGGGGTGCCGCTGTCGAACAGCCAGCGCTGCAGGCGGCGGTCCGGTGCGCGGTGCATGCCCTTGCGGGCCCAGGATCGCGTCCAGTAGCGCACATAGAAGCCCAGGTCGTCGCAACGATGGTGGACGTAATCGGGAAAGCGCTGCCGCGCGGCCCGCATGGCGATGTAGTGCCGGGAAGCGTGCCACGCCATCTTCTGGAAGTGCATGCTTGAAAACTGCGGGGCCAGCGTCGCGGGCGCGCCGTCTTTGGCTTCTTCCGGCGTCCAGGTGAAGCGATCGAGGGTGGTGGAGTAGCCGTTGACGCCCCAGAGTTCCATCGTGACGTAACCCGGACGGAAGTAGCCTTCCTCCATCACGATCACCGGCAGGTCGATCGCGCGCGCGCGCTCCAGTGCCACCTTGTGGTAGTAGCGGTTCTGGCCGAACAGGACGATGCAGTCCGGCCTTTGGTCCCGCAACAGCGTCCCGAGGAACGAAGGCCAGTTGGCACGGGGCTGGGTGAACCGGATCGGGGCGAGCTGCTGGCAGTCGGCCTCGTCACCGCCGTGGAAGGCGACACGATCGACCTTGCATCCGAAGGAATGCAGCCAGTCGGCCACCCGGTCGAAAAAAGGGCCCACGGGCCCTTGCAGCATGAGCACACGGCGCGCGTTGCGGAGACATGCGAAGGCGGGATTTCCTGGAACGGGCGCACGCCAGTTCGCGGTTACAGCTTCTCCTGCCCCGCCCGCAGCAAGGACCCCGCTCGCCATCGAACCCCCTCACTCATTGTTACGATGCTTGGGCGCCCTTTGTGGTACGCACCAGTCCCCTTGCTAAGGGTGTATCCCTAAGCAATTTCCTCATCGATGGCGAAGGATAGCCATTTGGATCAGGCAACGCATCCACCGATCAGTTAATTGTTGCCGAGCTGGTTTTGGGAATCGTGAGAAAATACGGTGCGATGTAACTCTAATTGTTTCCAAATAGCGCGATGTGCCCGCCGATGCTGGGCTGGCGACGAAGTGGGGGCGTCTTGTCGCTAACTGACGGGATTGCGCAGCTGCGGCGTGCGCGCCACAGGGGAAGAAGTTGAGTCCTTCCCGCGAGGGAACGGCTCTCCGCAGGGTCCGATTTAGGCGGGCGCCGGGTCAGTACCGCCAGCGCAGTCCGAGACTGGTTCGCAACTCCCTCGTGTCGCCGAAGCCCCCGCGCAGCTCATAGCTGTCCAGGCCGATCGCGGCAGAGGCCGCCCGGGAGAACCGCCAATCCAGCCCCACGCCGTAGCTGACGCCACCCTCGCCGGGAGAGACGGGCGTGAGCGCGGTGGCGGCGCGATGGAACGAGGTTCCCACCCGGCCGTAAACACCCAGGTCCCAGCCGAGGCCTGCCTTGCCAAGCAGGCTCACGTTCAATCCGGGGGGAAGTCCTGCGGAAAGCGTCGCGGGCGCTTCCGTGTACCCGACCACCTGCATGCTCACGCTGTAGGGCTTGCGTGGGCTGGCGTACAGGGGCAGGGTGGTGGCGTCGCAGGAGATGGCGAAGCGGCCGCAGGGGGCGCTGCTCGACCCGTCTTGGCCGGCCTGCAGTCCCAAGGGGGCACTTCCGGCCCGCCACTGCAAGCTTCCGCCGGACTGCGCGGCGGCACTGCACGCCGCAGTCACGATGACCAACCCCACGAGAACTCGGTGTCCCATGTCGGCTCCCCCGTTGTGCTTTGCAGCCAATGTGGAGCCCGGCTGAGCCAGCGCGTGTCGGACAAGTCTCACACGCGCTGTAGGAGACGCGGCTTTGGCCTCAATCCACCTTTGCGCCCGACGCCTTCACGACTTTTTCGTATTTGGCGAGCTCCGCGCGCATGAAGCTGCCGAATTCGTCGGGCGTGGTGGGCACGGGTTCCGCCAGGAGGGCTGCGAAGCGGGTCTTCGCTTCCGGGGAATTCAGGGCGGCGACGAAGGCCTGGTTCAGTTTCTGCACCACGTCGCGCGGCGTGCCCGCCGGCGCGACCAGGCCCCACCAGGTGTCGATCGCGAAGCCCTTGAGCGTGTCGGCGACCGCAGGCACGTCCGGTAGGCTCGGCGACCGGTTCAAGGTGGTGACGGCCAGCGCCTTGAGCTTGCCGGCCCGGATGTTCGGGGCGGCCGTGGCGAGGTTGTCGAAATTGAAGTCGACCTGGCCGGACAGCAAGGCCAGCTGCGCGGGATTGCCGCCGTTGTAGGGGATGTGCACGGCGTAGATACCGGCGTCCCGCTTGAACATCTCGCCGGCCAGGTGGCCCGCACTGCCGTTGCCGCCGCTGCCGTAATTCAGCTTCGCGGGGTTCGCCTTGCCGTATGCGATGAGGTCGCGCACGGTGTTGATCTTCAGGCGGGCCGCAGTGTCGGCGTTCATCACCAGCACGTTGGGCACGCGGACCATTTGCGTGATGGGCGCGAAGTCCTTCACCGGGTCGTAAGGCATCTTGCTGAACAGCCAGGGGTTGATCGCATGGGTGGCGACCGCGGCGATGCCGATGGTGGTGCCGTCGGGAGCGGCCTTGGCCACTGCATCCGCGCCGATGTTGCCGCCGCCGCCAGGGCGGTTCTCGATGATCACCGTGCCCAGGCTGTCCTTCACGCGCTCGGCCAGCAGCCGCGCCGTGACGTCGATCGGCCCGCCGGCCGCGTAGGGAACGATGATGCGCAGCGGCCGGGCCTGCGACCACGCGTGAGGCGCGGCAAGGGTGGCCGCGGAGGCCAGGGAGGTGAGGAGGAGTTGTCGGCGTTTCATCGGCGCATTGTCTCAATCCGGCAGGGTCACGGCCGCGCAGGGTATCCCTACACGCCGGCAGCAGTTTGTCCGACAGGCCGCTCGCCGGCCCGCGCGTTGTGAGAGGACGCACTCGCGCATCGAAAGGAACACCCATGAAACTGCAAGCCCTGATGATCGCCGTCGCCCTGGTCGGCGGTACCGCCTTCGCCCAGGCTCCTTACGGCAGCGCCAAGACGCCAGCTGACAAGGCGGCGACGATGAGCAGCACCAACGACGCTTCGAGCAGCACCCGCAGTGCCGCGTCGGACGCGGACCGGGCCACGATGCCTGCCGACAAGTCGCACGGGAAGGTCGCCGGGAAGCACCACGCAACGCACCATGCGAGCGCGAAGCAGCACCATCATCACGCGGCGTCGGCCCATCATCACCAGACGCACGCAGCCGCCGATCACCACCACGCGAAGCATGCCGACGCAGGCCACGGCATGCATGGCAAGGCGCATCACGACACCCGCATGATGGGTGCCGGGGCATCGCCCGCAACGGATCTGAATGCGTCGACGCGGCAAGAGCGCATGGACCGCGCTTACGCCGACTGGCAGGCGCGTCGCTGATGCGGCAGCAGGCGGACCGGGCCTGCGCCTCTGGGCTCAGTGCTTGTCCGCCTCGGTGGTGAACGAATCCGCGAAGAAGTCTTCCGGCGGCAGGCCGGCCTGGGCGCTGTATTCGGCCCGGGCGGAGTCGACCACGATGGGCGCACCGCAGGCGTAGACCTGGTGCTCCGCGAGGCTCGGGTGGTCCTCGAGCACGGCCTTGTGGACGAAGCCGGTGCGGCCCGTCCAGTTGTCCTCCGGCAGCGCGTTGGAGATGACGGGGACGTAGGTCAGGTGGGGCATCTCCACCAGCTTGTCGCGAACCCAGTCGTCCATGTAGAGGTCCGAAGGGCGGCGGCCGCCCCAGTACAGGGTGGCGGGCCGCTGGATGCCCTTGAACTGCATGTGCTCGATCAGGGCCTTGATCGGCGCGAAGCCGGTGCCGGAGGCCAGCAGGATCATCGGCTTGTCGGAATCCTCGCGCAGGAAGAAGCTGCCGAAGGGGCCTTCCACGCGCAGGATCTCCTTCTCCTTCATGGCGGTGAACACGTGGTCCGTGAACTTGCCGCCCGGCATGTGCCGGATGTGAAGTTCCACGCCGGGACCGTTGTGCGGCGCGTTGGCCATCGAGTAGCTGCGGCGCGCACCGTCGCGCAGGATGAATTCGACGTACTGGCCGGCGTGGTAGCGCAGCGTGTCGTTGGCCGGCAGCTGCAGCTTCACCACCATCACGTCGTGCGACACCTTGGCCAGCGAATTGACGCGTGCGGGCATCTTGCGCACGGGGAAAGCGCTTTCGTCGGTCACCTGCCGCGACTCGAGCACCACGTCCGTCTGCGGCACCGCGCAGCAGGTGAGGATCAGGCCGTTGGCTTCTTCCTCGGCGGACAGGGCCTTGCTCTGGTGCGTCCCGTGGACCACGGTGCCTTCCAGCTTCTTGCACTTGCACGAGCCGCAGGCGCCGTCCTTGCAGCCGTAGGGCATGCCGATGCCCTGGCGGATCGCAGCCGCGAGGATGGCCTCTCCCCCCTCCACGCCGAAGGTGCGCCCGCTGGGCTGCACGCTGATCTGGAAAGGGCCGGCGCCTGCCGAGTCGGCTGTCATGCTTGGGTATCCTCTGGGGCTCTGTGTTCCGGAACGGATTTTGCCCTCAAACCAGAACCCTCTCGGCGCGTTGCCCAGCCGCTTCCGCCGCACGCGCGTCCTGATCGTCGGATGCGGTGATGTCGGCGTGCGCGTGGCGCGCGCCTTGCCGCCCCGCGTGCGCGTGCTGGCCCTCACCTCGACGCCGGCGCGCGCGCCCCTGCTGCGCGACCGCGGCATCACGCCCCTGGTTGGCAATCTCGATGCGCCCGCCACCCTCGCGCGCCTCGCCGGGGTGGCCCACCGGATCGTGCACCTGGCGCCGCCGGCCAGCGAAGCCACGGAGCAATGGTGGCGGGACCACCGCACGCATGCGCTGCTGCGCGCGCTGAGGCAACGCTCGGCGCCGGCCTCCCTGGTGTACGGCTCGACCTCCGGCGTCTATGGCGACTGCGCGGGCGAGAAGATCGGCGAGGAACGCGCCGTGGCGCCACGCACACCGCGCGCCCAGCGCCGCGTCGATGCCGAGCGGCAGGTGCGTTTCTTCGGGCGCGGCACCGGAACGCGCACGGCAGTCCTGCGCATTCCCGGCATCTACGCGCCCGACCGGGCGGGCGGCACGCCGCGCGATCGCCTGCTGAAGGGCACGCCCGTTCTCACGCCGGAAGACGACGTCTACACCAACCACATCCACGCCGACGACCTGGCGCGGGCGGTCATCGCGGCCCTGTGGCGCGCGCGGTCGCAACGCGTCTACAACGCCTGCGACGACAGCGAGTTGAAGATGGGCGAGTACTTCGACCTCGCGGCCGACCTGTACGGATTGCCCCGGCCGCCCCGCATCCCGCGTAGCACGGCACAGGAGCAGTTGCCGCTGGTGCTGCTCAGTTTCATGAGCGAATCGCGGCGGCTCGACAACGCGCGGCTGAAGAAGGAGCTGCGCCTTCGGCTCGTGCATCCCACCGTCGCAAGCGGACTTCGGGATCGAGACTAGGGGGCGAGTGACGCGGCGGGCGCCGGCGCCTGCGCCCGCAACTCGCCGCAGCGTTGCACCAGCGCCTGGTGCAACTGCAGGTGCCGCTGGGCGATCTCGTCCTCGTGCAGCGCGACCGGCGCCTGCGCGGCCAGCCTTTCGGCGCAGTTCTCGCGGCGCAGGTCCGGTCCCAGGGACCCGAGATACCGTTCCAGGCGCAGCAGGCTGCTGTCGCTGGCATGCGCCGTGTAGCGTTCCAGTTCCGATTGCAACTGCACCCAGCGCGCGGCTGCCGGATCCGCCGCCATTGCGGGACTTCCGAGGGCCAGCAGGCCGCGCGCCTGCTGCACCAGCAGGTCCAGGCGGATGGCCGTGCGGGAGAAGGCGGGCGGCGGAACCGTGCCAGCATCCGCGCCGATCACCTGCGCCAGGGCCAGTGGTTCGCCCTGCCAGGCGGCCAGGTTGGTCCTGCGGGCGTCCGGCAGCGGCAGCTGTTCCCAGTCCTGCTGCAGCACCGCCAGGCGACCGAGCAGCTCTGCGTCGAGGACGGAAGCGAGCCGGTCGCCGAACCAGCTGCCGCCGGTTTCCTTCAGGACGGCCTGCAGCGCGCGCACCTGTTCGCGTTGCTCGCGGAATGCCGCGGTGTCCAGCGGCGCGCTGGCGTCCGCTGGCTGCAGGGCTTTCAGGGAGCGGAAAGCCCGCTGGTAGATCAGCTCGGAAACCCGCGTGTCGATCACCTTTGCCACCACGGGCCGGACGGGTTCCGGGAACACGGGCACGACCTCGGCGTTCGCACGGGCGCGCTCTTCCGAGAGCGCCCGCGCTTCCTGCAGCACGCGCGGCAGGCTGACGGCCTCGCGCGTCCGGGCCGCGCCGCCCGTGGCCTCGTCGGCCATGAAAGGCACCCGCAGCAGCGCGCCGAGTCCTTCGCGCAGTGCCGCACGGTCGCGGGACAGCCCGAAGCGCTGCTCCGCTTCGAGCCACACGATGCCGGGCTCGCGGTGGCCGCCGAAGGCCTGCTCGAACTGGCGGCGGAATTCGGAGAAGGCCGCACCCGACTGGCTTTGCAACTGCTGCACCACCTCCGGTCCCAGCAGGCGCGTGGCTTCGATGCGCTGCAGGATGCGCTGGTAGGCCGGGCCGAGCTGGAGCGTGCCTTGACCCATCCAGCCATTGCGGCCCTTGGCCAGCAGCGTGTTCTGGTCCTCCAGCAGCGCATGCACGGCGCGATAGCGCTCGATGGTGCGGTCGAACGGCATGGCCCGGGCCGCGGGATCGAACAGCCCGGCGCTGCGCGTGGCATAGCCCTGTTCCAGCGCGAACAGCTCGTTCGTGTTCAGCAGGCGGGTGTGCAGCGCGCCCATGGCCTTGTCGAGCGCGCAGCGGGTTGCCCATTGCAGGCGCGCCTGCATCAGGGCAGGCTGGATGCTCACCTCCTCGTTGCCCTGGAACATGCGCACGGCGCCTTCCAGCGCGCCCGGCAGCTCCTTGCCGAGGGTGTACGCCACGAGCTTGCGCAACTGGTCCGGCTGGCCGCTGCTGTACTGCAGGGACAGGAAGGACTGCACCGCGGCGTCCAGCTGCGCGACCCCGTCCACGTACTCGGTCACGGCAATGAACTCCGGAAGGTCTTCCGGTGCCGAGCTCAGGCGGCGCTCCAGCGTCAGTGGCACCGGCGACTGGCATTCGGCGCCGGTCTGCAGGTCGCCCGTGCCGCGCACCTGCGGCACGCCGCTCAGTCGGCTGGCACGCGCGTACAGCTCGCGCCGCAGGGTCTCGACGACGATGTCGCTGAACTCCCGCTCGAGGCGGGCCTGCACCTGCTCTTCGAGATCGTCGAAGGCGTGCCAGGAGCCGGGAAGGAAGGCGGTCCACGCCGCGCCGTGCTTCAGTCGCTCGCTGGCCGAGAGAAGCGCGATCGCCTTGCGGCGGTACCACTCGGGATCGACCGCCTCCCGGTTCGGGACACGCGCGCGGAAACGGGCGTCGGCGTTCAGCTGCAACAGCGTGCGCGTCAGTTCCTGCCGCCAGTTGTCCAGCTGCCAGGCAGCGACTGCGATGCCAGCGGCCCAGAGCGCGAGCAGCAGCCAGGCCAGTGCGAGCCAGGGCCGGCGCAGGGGCACCGCGCGGCGCAGGCGCACGGGAAGCCAAGCCGTCATGTCCTGCTCGCAGTGCGGGGCGCCACGGCCGGCCGCAGCAGGTCGCGCACTGGCCAGGTCTGCCACAACCACAAGGCCTCCGACAGCATCAGCAGCACCGCGGCGACCGCCGCCACGCGCAGCCATGCGCCCCAGCCTTCACGCCGAGGCTGATCCTGCCCGGACCCTGGAATTGCCGACACGATGCCTTCCCCCCGCTTGCAAGCGCCGACTGCCAAGGCTAGGCAGAGCGGCGCAGTTCCCTGTCAGCCGATTTCCGCAGCCGCTGTCGGACACGGCTGTCACATTCGGATTCAGATGCCTTCCGGCTTGCGCATCGTCTTCATGCGGTCCACCGAATGGACCGTCACCTGGCGGATGGCCGACCCCTGCAGCACCGTCAGGCGAACGTCGCCTTCGGCCTCCGGGCGTGACCACAGCTTCTTGTAAAAGCCTTCCAGCGTGTTCACCTTTTCGTCGTCGATGGCCAGCACCACATCTCCCTCGCCCAGGCCCGCGTCGAAGGCAGGACTGCCGCGGCTGACCCGGACGATCTGCACCCGCCCGCCGTGCTCGGTGGAAGTCAGCCCCAGCCAGGGCCGATGGCTCACCCGGGTGCTGCCCGTCTGCTGCATTTCCGCAAGGATGGGTTTGAGCAGGTCCACCGGCACGAACATGTTGCCCGGCACCTGCCGGTTGTCGCCCATCGCGTTGCCCACGAACAGGCTGCCGATCCCCAGCAGTTCGCCGCGCGCGCTGAACAGCGGCGCCCCGCTGTGGTTGCGCAGCGGCGGGCTCGTGAACAGCGCGCTCTCGATGTGGTATTCCCAGTAGCCGGAGAACGGTCGGTTCGCCATCAGCTGGGTGACCCCGACTCCGCCCTCATCGCCACCGGTGACGGCGATCAGCTTCGTCTCGGCGGCGATCTCCTTAGCGCTGCCCAGCGTCACGGGCTGGATCCCGCGCAGCGGCAGCAGGGCCCGCACCAACCCGAAGCCGGTGGCCAGGTCGTACGCCACCGGACTCGCCGGAACGACGCGGTTGTCGAAGGTGGTCACCTGGATCGCGTCCGCTTCCACGATCAGGTAGCCGATGGTGAGGATCAGGCCGTCGCTTCCGATCACGACGCCCGAGCCCGTGCGGTCGCGTCCGAGCGTTTCCGCGGACCTCGCTCCTTCGGTGGCGGTGACCTCCAGGCCGACGACGGCTTCGACGGCCCGCGTGATCGCCTCGATGTTCGCCTGTTGCGATGCAGCCGGCGACGCGGCTTGCGCGGAGAACGCTGCCGCGAGAGCGAGCAGCACGATGCCGGCGGACCGGCGGGTGAGGCGCAGGAGGGACATCGGGATCCCCGGAAGTTGGCCGAGTGAGGATGCTCCAAAAGGCCGCCTGCCGCAATTGTCCGGAGGGACACCCCGGCCGGGCGTCAGGTGAAGGAAATCCGCGCGGCCCTTTTTTGCATAATTCGATTCACCCAATTGGCAAGGAAAATTCGTGGCGACTTATCTGGAATTGAAAGAGCAGGCGGAAAAACTGCTGGCGGAAGCGGAAAGAATGCGCGAACAGGAAATCGCCGACGCGATCGCCGATATCAAGCGCAAGGTCGACCTGTATGGCCTGACTGCCGCCGATCTCGGATTTGCGCGCGGCGGCCCGGGGAATTCGCGCGCCAAACCGGCAAAGTCGGCGAAATCGCCGGTGAAATACCGCGGTCCCAACGGGGAAACCTGGTCGGGTGGGCGGGGCCGCAAGCCGCGCTGGGTCACCGAGGCGCTCAAGGAAGGCCGCCGGCTGGAGGAATTCGCCGTTTAGAAAAGGAACGGCGCGGCCGTGGACCGCGACCTGCGCGTGTCTGAAAGCCAATTGCCCGTCAGGAAATTCGTTTCGATTGCGACACCGCCGCGCTTTGGGGTGCGCAAGACCGCAAGCGACGCCTGCATCGCCTACCGGGTCGGCTGACGCAAGCCGCGAAGCCAACCCATCAACCGCATCCATAAAGACTGGCGGACTTCGCGCTTGGGGGTGGTGATGCGCAACAGGCGGGGGTCGGTCACGCGATCTCCTTCAGAGTCGGTCATGTCTTCAAGGGGCTGGGTGGGGTACCTGCTCATGGGCTCGAAGACCCAGAACAAGATCTGCATCACGCACCCGATCAGCAGGATCGGGAGCTTGACCAGCCACCACAGACCCTCCACCAGGGAGGTGGCGATGGCTTTCATTCGTTCATGCATGCGGGATGCGGCGGATGGATCGTCCATCGGAGGGACACCCGTGCCGCGGCGAACTCTGCCTTCGCCATCGCATCGAGAACGATGGCGGCTGACTCGATCCCTGCGACCGGGAGGTCATCCTCATGCCTTGCTCCTGAGGTTTGGACACAGATCCTGCTGTGACCGAACACGGAACACCATCCACGGGAATGCTTAAGAGGAAAGGGCTAGGCTCAACGGTTGCGGATGGCTGCGCGTCACGGGGGAGAGCAACGCAGCGGCTCACCGTTTTGCGGAAAACGATGCGGAACGGGCTGTGGAATTGCGCTGCAGCTTCTTCAGCAAGAAAACGCTGGTGCCGGAGGCCGGAATCGAACCGGCACGGTGTTGCCACCGGCAGATTTTGAGTCTGCTGCGTCTACCGATTTCGCCACTCCGGCAGTGTAGAGAGGGCAGCCGGAAATTATGGCACAGTGACGCCATGCAATACCCCACGATCGAGGACGCGATCGGCAGGACGCCGTTGGTCGCGCTGCAACGCATCGGGGCGGCGGACAACGCGAAACGCGGCAACGTCATCCTCGGAAAACTGGAAGGCAACAATCCCGCGGGCTCCGTGAAGGACCGCCCGGCCCTGTCCATGATCCAGCGCGCGGAAGAGCGCGGCGAGATCAAGCCGGGCGACACGCTGATCGAGGCGACGTCCGGCAACACCGGCATCGCCCTCGCCATGGCCGCGGCCATCAAGGGCTACCGCATGGTGCTGGTCATGCCGGAGGACCTGTCCATCGAGCGCGCGCAGACCATGAAGGCGTTCGGCGCCGAACTGGTGCTCACGCCCAAGAGCGGCGGCATGGAGTACGCGCGCGACCTCGCCGAGAACATGCAGCGCGAGGGCAAGGGCCGCGTGCTGGACCAGTTCGCCAATGCCGACAACCCGCGCATCCATTACGAAACCACCGGTCCGGAGCTGTGGGAGCAGACCGGCGGCCGTATCACGCACTTCGTCAGCGCGATGGGAACCACGGGCACCATCACCGGCGTGTCGCACTTCCTGAAGGAGAAGAACGCGGCGGTCCGCATCGTCGGCGCGCAGCCGAGCGAAGGCTCCCGCATTCCCGGCATCCGCAAGTGGCCGCAGGAATACCTTCCGCGGATCTACGACCCGAAGTCTGTGGACGAGCTGGTCTACGTCAGCCAGGAAGACGCCGAGGACATGTGCCGCCGGCTGGCGCGCGAGGAGGGCATCTTCGCGGGTATCTCCGCGGCGGGTGCGTGCTGGGTCGCGCAGCAGGTCGCGCAACAGGTGGAGAACGCGACCATCGTCTTCGTGGTGTGCGATCGCGGCGACCGCTACCTCTCCACCGGGGTGTTCCCGGCGTGAGCGAGATGCGCTTCTGCCCGCAGTGCGCGACCCCGCTGGCCTGGATCGCGCAGCAGGAGGACGGCGGCGAGAAGCAGCGCCTGCGCTGTGCGTCCTGCAACTGGACGCACTGGAACAATCCGACGCCGGTGCTCGCGGCCGTCGTGCAGTACCAGGACAAGATCCTGCTGGCGCGCAACGCCGCCTGGCAGCACAAGATGTATGCGCTGATCACCGGCTTCATGGAAGCCGGCGAGACGCCGCAGGACGGCATCACCCGCGAGATCGCGGAGGAGACCAACCTGCGCGCGCTCTCGGTCGACCTCATCGGTGTCTATGACTTCCAGCGCATGAACCAGGTGATCATCGCCTACCATGCCGTGTGCGAGGGCGAAGTGAAGCTGTCGCCCGAACTCGTCGACTACCGCCTGTTCGCCTATGACCAGTTGCGCTGCTGGCCGGCCGGCACCGGTTACGCCCTGGCCGACTGGCTGCGCGGCCGCGGCTACGAGCCGCAGTTCATGGAGTTCGCGCGGCCGTCAGGGGACAAGTGATGCAGATCGACAAGGAAATCGACACGCGCGGGCTCAATTGCCCGCTGCCCATCCTGAAGGCCAAGAAGGCGCTGACCGACATGAAGAGCGGCCAGCTGCTCAAGGTGGTCTCCACCGATGGCGGATCGCTGCGCGACTTCCAGGCCTTCGCCAAGCAGACCGGCAACGAACTGGTCGAGCAGCAGACCGTGGGCGACGAGTACATCCACGTGCTGCGTCGCCGCTGAACACGGAGCCAGGCATGACAGCGGGGGAGCAGGAGCCGGTCGTGCTGCGCACCGCTGCCGGCGACAGCGCCGCCATCAGCTTGCACGGCGCGCAACTGCTGTCCTGGCGGCCCGCCGGAGCGGAGGAGCAGATCTATCGCAGTCCCCTGTCGGTACCCGCGGCGGGCAAGTCCGTGCGGGGCGGCACCCCGATCTGCTTTCCCCAGTTTTCCGATCGAGGTCCCCTGCCCAAGCACGGGTTCGTCCGCACGAGCCACTGGGAGCTGGTCGAGGCGGCGATGCCGGGCGGCGAGATCGCCGAGGCCCACTTCCAGGTCGATTCCTCCATGCTGCCGGCCGCCTGGGACCATGCGTTCTGCCTGGTGCTGGTGGCGCGGCTGGGACACGGCTGGCTGGAGCTGCACCTGCAGGCGGCCAACACCGGCCGTACCCCGTACAGCTTCACCGCGGCGCTGCACACCTACTTCGCCGTGCACGACGTGCGCACAGCGTCGGTGGCGGGCTTGGGCGGCCTCCAGTACGAGGACGCGCTGCAAGGCAACGCGTTGAAGCGGGACGATGCGCCCGCGCTCGCCTTCCCTGGCGAAGTGGATCGCGTGTACCGCGACGTGCCGCCGCAGCTGCACCTGGCCGGCGGCGGCATGCCGGATCGCCGCGTGATCCAGCAAGGGTTCACCGACGCGGTGCTGTGGAATCCCGGCGTGGACAAGGCGGCCCGCCTGGGCGACATGCCGCCGCAGGATTGGCTGCGGATGGTCTGCATCGAGGCCGCGGTGGTCGCGCGACCGGTGACCTTGCCGCCGGGCAAGACCTGGCGGGGCATGCAGCGCCTGGAACTGGTGCCGCTCAGCCCTTGAGGTCCAGACCCTTCAGGTAAGCGCGGAAGCCGGGCCCGATTTCCGGGTGCTTCAAGGCGAACTCCACCGAGGCCTCCAGGAAGCCGTCCTTGCTGCCGCAGTCGTAGCGCTTGCCCTCGTACAGGTAGGCATGCACGCCTTCGGTCCCGATCAACTGTGCGATGCCATCGGTGAGCTGGATCTCGCCGCCGCTGCCGCGCGGCTGGTTGGCAATGCAGTCGAACACCGACGGCGTCAGCACGTAGCGGCCGGCCACGCCCAGGCGGGAGGGCGCCTTGTCGGGCAAGGGTTTCTCGACCATCTGCCGTACCTTCACGAGGCGTTCGCCGGCCGGTTCACCGGCCACGATGCCATAGCGCTTGACGTGCTCCAGGGGCACTTCCTGCACGGCGAGCACGGATGTCTGCACGCGCAGGAACACCTCCACCATCTGCTTGAGGACGCCCGGGCCGCCGTCCCTGCCGACCATGAGGTCGTCCGCCAGCAGCACGGCGAAGGGGTCGTTGCGCACGATGTGGCGGGCGCACAGCACCGCGTGTCCGAGGCCCAGGGAGCGGGGCTGGCGCACGTAGGAGCAGTCCATGTCGGCGGGCGCCAGGCTGCGCACCAGCGCCAGCAGTTCCTTCTTGCCCGTCGCCTCCAGCTCGCTTTCCAGCTCGTAGGCCGTGTCGAAGTGGTCCTCGATCGCGCGCTTGTTGCGCCCGGTGACGAAGATCATGTGGCGGATGCCGGCTTCGTACGCCTCTTCCACCGCGTACTGGATCAGGGGCTTGTCCACCACGGGCAGCATCTCCTTGGGCTGCGCCTTGGTCGCGGGAAGAAAGCGGGTGCCCAGGCCTGCGACCGGGAAGACCGCTTTGTTAACATGTGTGAAGTTTTTCATCGACCGCTCTTGGGGTTGTGGCTAGAGTGGGCCGGCTCCGGCACCACCGGGGGCGATCATCGCTGAAGTGACGCGTCTTGCGGTGACACCAAGGAACGTTTGTCTTGGAAATCCTTCTGCTCGAACGGCTGATTCCCGAAGCGCAGGCGTGGCTGGAAGCGAGGCACCAGCTCTCCTACCGGCCCGAACTCGCGCAGGACCCCATCGCGCTGCGCAAGCAGCTCTACAACGTCCAGGCGCTGGTGCTGCCCCGCAAGCTGCCCGTCACCCGCGAGTTCCTCGACTTCGCGCCGGTGCTGCGCGCGTTGGCTCGCATGCATGAGGGGACCGACAACACGGACCTCGAGGCTTGCCGGGAACGTCGCATCCGCGTGCTGCAGGCGGTGAATGCCCATGTGCGCTCCAACGCGGAATACCTGCTCGCGAGCCTGCTGCTGCTGTATCGGCGGGCGATCGGTTCGGCCCTGAAGGGGGATCGACACGCCCCCGCCACGCTCGGGCGCGAACTGCACGGGAGCACCGTCGGCATCCTGGGCCTGGCGCCCTCGGCCCATGCGCTGGCGATGATGCTCGACGCACTCGGCGCGAAGCTGATCGGCTACGACCCCGCCGTGCACCACTCCGCCTCGACGTGGCAGCGGCTGCGCATCCAGCCCGTGAGCCTGCAGGACCTGATGGCGCAGGCCGATGCCGTGACGGTGCAGGTGCTCTATGCCTCGCGCTACCGCGGCTTCGTCAACGACAAGGTGCTCGCGCACTGCAAGCCCGGCCAGCTGTGGGTTGGCACGACCCGCTCGGACCTTTTCGACGGGGAGGCGCTGGCGCGTGCGCTCGCCGACGGCCGCATCGAGGCTGCGATGCTCGATGGCGCCGAGGCCGGTTTCGCCGCGCGCGGCACGCCGCTGCACGGACAGCGCAACCTCTATCTCACGCCGCGGCTGGGCTCCTACACGCGCGAATCGCGGGTGCGCGCGAGCTGGTACGTGGCCCAGCGCCTGCACGAGACGCTGACCAGCCCGCGCCATTCCGGCTTCGACACCATCCTCAGCGGGGCCATGGGCCTGGACTCGGTACCGGACAGCGTGCCGTCCTCGGTGCCGCACGCCGAACGCTGATCAGCCCAGGCGCTGCAGCTGCGCTTCCAGCTTTTCCAGCAAGGCCGCGAAGTCGGCGATGCGCTGGCGCTCCTGCTCGATCACGGCGGGCGGCGCCTTGGCGACGAAGGCCTCGTTGGACAACTTGCCGTTGGCCTTGGCCAATTCGCCCTTCACCCTGCCGACTTCCTTCGTGATGCGCGCCTTCTCGGCGGCGACGTCGATCTCCATGTAGAGGCACAGGCGTGCCTGGCCGACCATGGCCACCGGCGCGGCCTTTGCAGCCGCTGCCCATTCGGGCTCGCTGTCGAAAATCTTCACCTCGCTCAGCTTCGCAAGGGCCTGCAGGACCGGCGTGGCCTCGCGCAGGAAGCCCGTGTCGCCCACCACGTACGCCGGCAGGCGCGTGCCGGGGGACACGTTCATTTCGCCGCGCAGGGTGCGGCACGCGTCCACCACCGCCTTCAGCTTGGCCATCCAGGCTTCCGCCTGCGGGTTCACGTTGGCGGGATTGGTCTCCGGATAGGGCGCCAGGCTGACGGAGTCGCCGGTCTTGCCGGCGACCGGCGCCACCTTCTGCCACAGCTCCTCGGTGATGAAGGGAATCACCGGGTGGGCGAGACGCAGGATCGCCTCCAGCACGCGGATCAGCGTGCGGCGCGTCCCGCGCTGCTGCGCGGCGTCGCCGCCCTGGATCTGCACCTTGGCGATCTCCAGGTACCAGTCGCAGTACTCGTCCCACACGAACTGGTACAGGGTGGTGGCCACGTTGTCCAGCCTGTACTCGGCGAAGCCCTTCGCCACTTCGGCTTCCGCCTTCTGCAGCACGGAAATGATCCAGCGGTCGGCCGGCGTGAGCGTCGCGTCCTGCTCGGCGAGATCCTGCCCCTCGCAGTTCATCAGCACGAAGCGCGTCGCGTTCCAGAGCTTGTTGCAGAAGTTGCGGTAGCCCTCGCAGCGCTTGGCGTCGAAGTTGATCGAACGGCCCAGCGTCGCCAGTGCCGCGAAGGTGAAGCGCAGCGCATCGGCGCCGTAGGCGGGAATGCCTTCCGGGAATTCCTTCTCGGTGTTCTTGCGCACCTGCGGCGCCGTCTCCGGCTTGCGCAGTCCGGTGGTGCGCTTGTCCAGCAGCGGCGGCAGCGCGATGCCGTCGATCAGGTCCACCGGGTCGAGCACGTTGCCTTCCGACTTGCTCATCTTCTTGCCGTGCGAGTCGCGCACCAGGCCGTGGATGTAGACGTGGCGGAACGGCACCTGGCCGGTGAAGTGGGTCGTCATCATGATCATCCGGGCGACCCAGAAGAAGATGATGTCGTAGCCGGTCACCAGCACGCTGGAGGGCAGGTACAGGTCCATGTCCTGCGTCTTTTCCGGCCAGCCCATCGTGGAGAAGGGCACGAGCGCGGAGGAGTACCAGGTGTCCAGTACGTCGGGGTCGCGCGTGAGCTTCTTGCCGGGAGCCTGCGCCTGGGCTTCCGCCTCGGTGCGGGCCACGTAGACCTCGCCCTGCTCGTCGTACCAGGCGGGGATCTGGTGGCCCCACCAGAGCTGGCGGGAGATGCACCAGTCCTGGATGTTCTTCATCCACTGGTTGTAGGTGTTGACCCAGTTCTCCGGCACGAAGCGCACGGCGCCACTGTCGACGGCGTCGATCGCCTTCTGCGCGATCGACTTGCGGGTGGGGTCCTGCGGGCTGACCTTGGTCATGGCCACGAACCACTGGTCGGTGAGCATCGGCTCCACCACCTGGCCCGTGCGCGCGCAGCGCGGGACCATCAGCTTGTGCTTGCGGGTTTCCTCGAGCAGGCCGTGCGCCTCCAGGTCGGCCACCACCTTCTTGCGGGCGACGAAGCGGTCCAGGCCGCGGTACGCCGCCGGCGCGTTGTCGTTGATCTTCGCGTCCAGCGTGAGCACGCCGATCATGGGCAGCTGGTGCCGCTGGCCCACGGCGTAGTCGTTGGGATCGTGGGCGGGCGTGACCTTGACGACGCCGGTGCCGAATTCCTTGTCGACGTAGGCGTCGGCGATCACCGGGATCTCGCGGTCGCACAGCGGCAGCTTGACGTACTTGCCCACCAGGTGGCGGTAGCGGTCGTCGTCGGGGTGGACCATCACGGCCACGTCGCCTAGCATGGTCTCGGGACGCGTGGTGGCCACGGTGAGGTGGCCGGAGCCGTCGGCGAGCGGATAGCGGATGTGCCAAAGGAAGCCGTCTTCCTCCTCGCTCTCCACTTCGAGGTCGGACACGGCCGTCTTCAGCTCCGGGTCCCAGTTCACCAGCCGCTTGCCGCGGTAGATCAGGCCCTGCTGGTACAGCCGGACGAAGGTCTCGGTCACGATCTTCGAGAGCTTCTCGTCCATCGTGAAGTACTCGTGCGACCAGTCCACGCTGTCGCCCATGCGGCGCATCTGCGTGGTGATGGTGTTGCCGGACTTCTCCTTCCACTCCCAGACCTTCTTGACGAAGTTCTCGCGGCCCAGGTCGTGGCGGTTCACGCCCTGCTCCTGCAGCTGGCGCTCCACCACGATCTGGGTGGCGATGCCGGCGTGGTCGGTGCCCGGGACCCACAGCGTGTTCGCGCCGCGCATGCGGTGGTAGCGCGCCAGGCTGTCCATGATGGTCTGGTTGAACGCGTGGCCCATGTGCAGGGTGCCCGTCACGTTCGGCGGCGGCAGCTGGATGGCGAAGGAGGCTTCGCCGGCCTTCGCCGTCCCGGTGCCGCGGTGGCCCGCGCGGGCGTAGCCGCGCTGTTCCCACAGCGGGCCCCACTTCGCCTCGATGGCGGCCGGTTCGAAGGACTTGGAGAGGCTGTTCAGCCCAGGTTGTTCGTTGCTCACCCGGGGATTTTAAGTGCCGCCCTGCGGCGGCGCGGTCCGCGCGGCTTCCACGCAGTCCTTCAGCACCTTGGCGTCGCCGACCTGGTTGGCCAGCAGCAGGATGAGCCGGGCGTTCAGGAGGGCGGATTGCTGCTCGGTCAGGCCCTGGTGGGCGTCCAGCAACTGCTCGTAGAAGCCGTCGGCGTCCTGCAGGTTCAGGTTGGTCTTCATGCCGCCTCCTCCTCCTCGTGCAGCGCCGTGCCGAGCGCCTGGCCCACCGCGTGCACCAGCGCGGCATCCACGCTCTCGCCGGTCGCGGCGACGTAGCTGTCCGGGCGCACCAGGGCCCAGGCATGGCCGAAGACGTGGCAGGCTCCCTGCAGGTGGCCTTTGGGATCGCGCACATGCTCCAGCGCACCCGCCGGATCGTCGGGGCCGAGCACCTGCACCGCCCGCACCGGCGCGGTTTCCGTCAGGCCGCGCAGGCGCTGCAGCGCGACCTGCGGTGCGGCGCCGAACAACAGCACCAGCAGCCGCCCGTGCGCCCAGCGCAGCAGGTCGTTGACGCGTCCCGGTGAACCGTCGGGCCACTGGAAGGCGACGTTCTGTACCGACTGCCCACCCGTGCGGTCGCAGGCGCTCGAGTGCGTGTATGGATTGGCGACGGCCATGCGGCCGGTGTTGACGAGCTGCCGGGCGAAGACGTGCTGCCGCGCCAGGCCCAGCGCCGCGTCGCGGAACATCTTTTCCTGCGGCGTCCCGGGTCGCAGGAAGCGTGCCGTGCGATTGGTCACGAGCACGTTCTGCCTGGCCGCTTCGTGGCGCTCCTCGTGGTAGCTGTCCAGCAGCGCCGGCGCGGCCCGACCCTGGAGGACCGCAGCCAGCTTCCAGGCCAGGTTGTCCGCATCGGCGATGCCGGTGTTGCCGCCGCGCGCGCCGAAGGGGCTCACCACCTTGGCGGCATCGCCCATGAAGAACACCCGCTGGTGGCGCATGTGGTCCACGCATTCGCTGCGGTAGGCATACGGACCCACCCACACGATCTCGACGCCAGCGTCGGGCCCGAACTGGCGGGCCAGGCGCTCGCGCACGACTTCCTCCCGGCTCACCTCGGCAGGGTCCGCGTCGGGCGCCATCTGGTAGTCGATGCGCCAGACACCGTCGCCCATCAGGTGCTGCCAGACCGCGCGGTTCTCGTTGAAGGGCGCCTCGATCCAGGTGTGGCGTTCCACCGGCGGATGCTTGGTGAAGCGGACGTCGGCGATGCACCAGCGGTCGTCGCCCTTCTTCGCCGTGACGGAGGCGTTCACCCACTTGCGGAACGGGCTGTGGCTGCCGGTGGCGTCGATCACGTAGTCGGCGCGCAGCTGGTAGTCGCCCTCGGGGGTCTGGACGGTGAGCGTGGCGCACTCGTTGTCCTGCCGGAAGTCGGTGACCCGGCTGCGCCAGCGCAGGTCCACGTGGCCCAGCTCGTAGATCCGCTCGACCAGGTAGCCCTCGATGTAGAACTGCTGGATGTTGATGAAGGGCGGCTGGGTCGACAGGTTGAAGGCGCTCTGCTGCCGCAGGTCGAACGAGTACACCTCGTCCTTGCCCGCGAAGGTGCGGCCCACGCTCCACTGGATGCCCTTGCCGGCGATGCGCTCGTAGACGCCCAGGCGCTCGAAGATCTCCAGCGACTTCTGCGTGTAGCAGATGCCGCGCGACGACGCGCCCTTGACGCCGACCGTGTTGTCCTCGTCCAGCAGCACGGCCGGGACGCCGTAGTGCGCGAGCGCGCACGCGGCCGTGAGGCCGGTGATGCCGCCGCCGACGATCACGATCGGATGGTGGCCGGGCTGGCCCGAAGCGAGCTCCGGCGGCGCCAGGAAGGGGTATTCGGGCAACGCGTAGCCGCTGCCCTGCGTGAACTCGTAGCCGTTGGTGAACGCCGCCCCGGCGTAGCTTTCCGCCATCTTTCTGTCCTCCGGAAATGGCCGCCCCCGGTTCGCCCGGAGGGGCGGCCGCGCCCTCATTTCTTCACGAATTCGGGGCGGTCATTCTGCTGCGGCTTCAGCGGCTCCGCCACCTTGCCGGCGGCGCGGTCCCGGCGCCACTGGTCCTTGCGCGCAGTCCATTCGTTCAGGCGCGCGTGCGCGGTCTTGCTCTCCTGCAGCATCTGGAATTCGTCGGCCAGCTGGGCCGTGAGCTCCAGGCGGATCCCGTTCGGATCGAAGAAGTAGATGCTGTGGAAGATGTGGTGGTCCGTGACGCCCAGCACTTCGACGCCGTTGGCTTCCAGCCGCGCCTTCATGTCCTGCAGCGCCTGGATCGAGTCGACGCGGAAGGAGATGTGGTTCACCCACTTGGGCGTGTTCGGCGACGGCTCGCAGGCCTGGTCGTCGCCCAGGTCGAAGAAGGCGATGAACGACCCGTCCTGCAGCCGGAAGAAGAAGTGCGTGTACGGGCAGTACTCGCCGGTGCTCGGCACGTAGTCGCTCTGGATGATGTGGTACAGCGGCAGGCCGAGGATGTCCTCGTAGAAGCGGCGGGTCTCCTCGGCGTCGCGCGCCCGGTAGGCGTAGTGGTGCAGCTGCTGGATGGGCGCGGGCGCGGGCAGGGCGCCCGGGGCCTTCAGGACGGCGGCCATGGTGACTCCTGGATTTAACAATGCGTAATGCGTTTACTTTACCGTAATGCCGAGCCCCATCCGCCGCGCTGCTTCGAGCCCGTTGAGATTCGTTATCAACTGGCGCAAACCAATAGCCATGCTGAATGAAGTGCATTGAGTCTGGCTATTAGACGGCGCTGCCCCGCGTCACTACGCTTGCAGCGTCTTCGGCCCCGCCGGAGCGCCACGCATCGTCCTCACCCCACCTCGAAGGAGAACTCCATGGCCAATTTGAAAGGCTCGAAGACCGAAGAGAACCTGAAGGCCGCCTTTGCCGGCGAGTCCCAGGCCAATCGCCGCTACCTGTACTTCGCAAACAAGGCGGACGTCGAGGGCCAGAACGATGTGGCGGCGCTGTTCCGCTCCACGGCGGAAGGCGAGACGGGCCATGCCCACGGCCACCTCGAATGGCTGGAGCAGGTCGGCGACCCCGCCACCGGCCTGCCGATCGGCAGCACCCGCAACAACCTGAAGGCCGCCGTCGCCGGCGAGACGCACGAGTACACCGACATGTACCCCGGCATGGCGAAGACCGCGCGCCAGGAAGGCTTCGACGAGATCGCCGACTGGTTCGAGACGCTGGCCAAGGCGGAGCGCTCGCACGCCAACCGCTACACCAAGGCGCTGAACGAGCTGACGGACTGAGTCCCCGGCTTCCCGAGTTCCGTCCTCTCCCCGCGGGGAGAGGGCTGGGGTGATGGCACGCGCGTGCCATCATTCCAGCCCCCCAGCACAACAAGCGAAGCAAACGCCATGGCCGTCCGCGAAGGCAACCTCGAGGCGCCCACGCGCCATCCCATCGCCTGGAAGTCGCCCGAGTACTACGACGAAGGCGCGACCTTCAAGGAGCTGGAGCGCATCTTCGACATCTGCCACGGCTGCCGCCGCTGCGTGGCCCTGTGCGGGGCCTTTCCCACGCTGTTCGACCTGGTCGACGAAAGCAAGACCGGCGAAGTCGACGGCGTGGAGAAGAAGGACTACTGGAAGGTCGTCGACCAGTGCTACCTGTGCGACCTGTGCTACATGACCAAGTGCCCCTACGTGCCCCCGCACGAATGGAACCTGGACTTCCCGCACACGATGCTGCGCGCCAAGGCGATCAAGTTCAAGAAGGGCGAGGTCGACTTCGGCTCGAAGTTCCTCTCGTCCACCGACGTGCACGGCCAGTTCGCCGGCATCCCCGTCGTGGTCCAGGTCGCCAACGCGGTGAACCAGACCAAGCCGATGCGCGCGCTGATGGAAAACACCCTGCACGTGGACCGCAATGCGTGGCTGCCGGCGCTGGCGACCCGCAAGTTCCGCAGCGCCGCGCCGAAGACCGCGGAACTGCCCGTGAGGAACGGCGAGCGCACGCCCGGCAAGGTCGCGATCTTTGCCACCTGCTACGTCAACTACAACGAGCCGGGCATCGGGCTGGACCTGCTGAAGGTCCTTGCGCACAACGACATCCCCTATGTGCTGGTGGAAAAGGAGCAGTGCTGCGGCATGCCCAAGCTGGAGCTGGGCGACCTGGACGCGGTGGACAAGAGCAAGCAGGCGAACATCCCGGTGCTGGCGAAATACGCGCGCGAGGGCTACGCGATCCTCGCCGCCGTGCCGAGCTGCACGCTGATGTTCAAGCAGGAGATCCCCCTCATGTACCCCGAGGACGCCGACGTGCAGGCGGTCAAGGAGGCGATGTGGGATCCCTTCGAGTACCTCACCTCGCGGCGGCGCGACGGCCTGCTGAAAACGGAATTCCCGCAGTCGCTGGGCAAGGTGAGCTACCAGGTCCCCTGCCACACGCGCGTGCAGAACATCGGCCGCAAGACCGAGGAACTGCTCAAGATGGTGCCCGGCACCTTCGTGCACACCAACGAGCGCTGCTCCGGGCACGCGGGCACCTTCGGCGTGAAGAAGCCGTACCACGAGGTGGCGATGAAGATCGGCAAGCCGCTGTTCAAGCGCATGGCCGAACACCCGCAGGGCGGGGCGCCCGACTTCATCAGCTCGGACTGTCCCCTGGGCGGCCACCACATCGACCAGGGATTCGACCGCAACGGCCTGGGCGCGCCGCGGCTGGAGCACCCCATCACGCTGCTGCGGATGGCCTACGGATTGAAGTGAACACCATGCAGACCACGGGCAAGATCACGACCGACAGCCTGATGACGCTGGAGGCGTACGCGAAGTGGCGCAAGCTGCACAAGGGCGAGATCATCGCGCACCGCCGGCTGCGCGCCGTGCACCTGGGCGAGCACATCACGGTGCAGTTCGAGAGCGAACTCTCGATGCGCTACCAGATCCAGGAGATGCTGCGCATCGAGAAGATCTTCGAGGAAGAGGGCATCCAGTCCGAGATCGATGCCTATTCGCCGCTGGTGCCGGACGGCGGCAACTGGAAAGCCACCATGCTGATCGAGTACCCGGACGTCAACGAGCGCAGGCGCGAACTGGCGCGTCTGATCGGCGTGCAGGACCGCATGTTCGTGGAAGTGGAAGGTCACCCGCGCGTGTACGCGATCGCCGACGAGGACCTGCCGCGGGACAACGAGGAGAAGACCTCCGCGGTGCACTTCCTGCGTTTCGAGTTCACGCCGGCGATGCGCCAGGCAGTCAAGGCCGGCGCCGCGGTGAAGCTGGGCTGCGACCACACCAACTACCCGGCGCACGTGGCGATCGTGCCGGAGACGCTGGCCTCCCTGGCCGGCGACCTTCGCTGACGCTGGGGTTCGGCTGCGCGCTCACCCCAGCCTACATGGGGCATTCCTTGGAACATGAAAGCTGAGCGTCCACGTCCTTGACGGGACACTTCGTAGGCTGGCGGTGAGCCCGAAGGCGAACCCCAGCGATCCTGCGCGCCAACTTCAGCCCATTCACGCGGGCGAAAACAAGTCCACCCGGTCCGTGATGATCCCGTCGGTTCCCAGGTCGAGCAGCCGCTGCGCCGCCCAGTCGTCGTTGACGGTGTAGCTCAGGCAGCGCATCCCCGCTCCCTGGACCTTTGCGACCGTGCCGGCGTCCCACAGCGCGTGGTTGCAGACGATGGCCACGCACTGCAGCCGCTGCGCGATGTCGAACCAGCCGTCCCACAAGGTGTCCAGCAGCAGGCCGCGCGGCAACTGCGGCTGCGCCTGCAGCGCGGCCCGCAGCGATTCGGGACGGAACGACGTCAGCAGCGGCGGCACGGCCTGGCCGCGCCAGATCCGCTCCGCGTAGTCGGCGACGACCTGGCCGGTCTTGTCTTCCAGCCCCGGCGTCGGCTTGATCTCGACGTTCAGGTCGAAGCGGTTGGCCAGGCAGTAGCGCGCGACGTTCTCGAAGGTCGGCAGCGGCTCGCCCGCGTACTGCCGCGAATGCCAGCTGCCGGCGTCCAGGCGCGCCAGCTGGTCCCAGGGCTGGTCGCCACCCAGGCCGATGCCGTTGGTGGTGCGCTCCAGCGTCGCGTCGTGCATCAGGAAGGGCACGCCGTCCGCCGACAGCTTCACGTCGCATTCGAACATGCGGTAGCCATGCGATGCGCCCAGGCGGAAGGCCGCCAGCGTGTTCTCCGGCGCCAGCCTGCCGGCGCCGCGATGCGCCACCCAGCGCGGGTAAGGCCAGGGAATCATGGGACCTCCGCCATCCGCAAGCGGAGGGAGCGGGCGCCTTCGGCCGGCCGTGCGGCGCTCACGCCGCAATCCGCTTGCCGCTGGCGGCGTCGAACCAGTGCAGCCGGTCTTCGCGGGGCGTGACGCGGATCACCTGCTCCGGCTTCGGCGCCGGCTGGTTCTCCTCGATCCGGACGATGATCTGCTCGCCGCCGATGCGACCGTAGATCAGCCGTTCGGCGCCCAGCAGTTCGACGCTCTCCGTGCGCACTTCCCAACCGCCGTCGCCCACGTCCAGGTGCTCGGGGCGGATGCCGGTGATGGCGCCGTTGCGGCCGCCCTGCACGTCCTTCAGCAGGTTCATGGGTGGCGAGCCGATGAAGCTCGCCACGAAGGTGGACGCGGGCCGGTGGTACACCTCCTCCGGCGTGCCGAACTGCTCCATGCGACCCGCGTTCATCACGATCATGCGCTCGGCCAGCGTCATCGCCTCGACCTGGTCGTGGGTGACGAACAGCGAGGTGATGCCCAGCTCGCGGTGCAGCTTCTGGATCTCGATGCGGGTCTGCGCGCGCAGCTTGGCGTCCAGGTTGGACAGCGGCTCGTCGAACAGGAACACCTGGGGCTGGCGCACGATGGCGCGGCCCATCGCCACCCGCTGGCGCTGGCCGCCGGACAGCTGGCGTGGCTTGCGGTCCAGCAGGTGCCCCAGCTCCAGGATGCCGGCGGCCTTGTCGACCCGCTGCTTGATCTCCGCGATCGGCATCTTGCGGATCTTCAGGCCGTAGGCCATGTTGTCGAACACGCTCATGTGCGGGTACAGCGCGTAGTTCTGGAACACCATCGCGATGTCGCGCTCCGCGGGCTCCAGCTGGTTGACCACCCGGCCGCCGATGGCGATCTCGCCGCCGCTGATCTCTTCCAGCCCGGCCACCATGCGCAGCAGCGTGGACTTGCCGCAGCCGGACGGCCCGACGATCACGATGAACTCGCGGTCCGCGATCTCGGCGCTGACGCCGTGGATCACCTGCAGTTCCGCCTTGCCCTTGCCGTACTTCTTGACGACGTTTCTGAGGGAAATGGATGCCATGCTTATTTTTCCGTGTCCACCAGGCCCTTGACGAACCACTTCTGCATCAGGACCACGACGACGGCCGGCGGCAGCATCGCCAGGATCGCGGTGGCCATCACCACGTTCCATTCGATGTAGACCTCGCCGAAGATCAGCCGCTTGATGCCCATGACGATCGGGTACATCTTCTCGTCGGTGGTCACCAGCAGCGGCCAGAGGTACTGGTTCCAGCCGTAGATGAACTGGATGACGAACAGGGCCGCCATCGAGGTCTTGGACAGGGGCAGCAGCACGTCCTTGAAGAAGCGCATCGGCCCGGCGCCGTCCATGCGCGCGGCCTCCACCAGTTCGTCCGGCACCGTCATGAAGAACTGGCGGAACAGGAAGGTCGCGGTGGCCGAGGCGATGATGGGAATGGTCAGGCCCGCCATCGTGTTGAGCATCCGCAGGTCCGAGATCACCTGGTAGGTCGGCCCGATGCGCACTTCCACCGGCAGCATCAGCGTGGCGAACACCAGCCAGAACACGAGGTTCTTGGCCGGAAAGCGGAAGTAGACGATGGCGAAGGCCGACAGCAGCGAGATGGCGATCTTGCCGAGGGCGATGATCAGCGCCATCGCCAGGCTGATGCCCATCATCGGCAGCGCCGGCGCGACGCTGGCGCCCGCCTCGGTCTTGCCGCCGAACAGCGCGAAGCGGTAGCTCTCGACGATATTGGTGCCGGGCAGCAGCGAGATCGGGTTGCTGGAGGTGATCTGCTGTGCCGTCTGGGTGGAACCGATGAAGGTCACGTAGATCGGGAAGAACACCACGATCACCCCGATGACGAGGATCAGGTGGGAGAAGAAGTTGAGGATGGGCGTGCGCTGGACCATGTCAGTAGTGCACCTTCTTCTCGACGAAGCGGAACTGCATCACCGTGAGCGCCATGACGATGGCCATCAGCACCACCGACTGCGCGGCCGAGCCGTTGATGTCCAGCGCCTTGAAGCCGTCGTAGTAGACCTTGTAGACCAGGATCGCGGTTTCCTTGCCGGGGCCGCCGTGGGTGGCGGCGTCGACGATGGCGAAGGTCTCGAAGAAGGCGTAGATGATGTTGATCACCAGCAGGAAGAAGGTGGTGGGCGACAGCAGCGGGAACACGATCGTCCAGAAGCGCCGCCAGGGCGAGGCGCCGTCGATGGTGGCCGCCTCGATCAGCGACTGCGGGATCGACTGCAGTCCGGCCAGGAAAAACAGGAAGTTGTACGACAGGTGCTTCCAGATCGCCGCCATGACGATCAGCGCCATCGCGTGGTTGGCATTGAGCAGGTGGTTCCAGTCGAAGCCCATCTCGATCAGCGCATAGCGGATCACGCCGTAGGGCGACGCGAACATCATCAGCCACAGCACGCCGGCGACCACGGGCGCCACGGCGTAGGGCCAGATCAGCAGGGTCTTGTAGAGGCCGGACGCCCGGACGACGCGGTTGGCCATCACCGCCAGCAGCAGCGACAGCGCCAGTCCGCCAACGGCCACCAGGATCGAGAAGATCGCCGTGGTCTTGAACGATTCGAGGTAGCTCGGGTCGCTGAACAGGCGCTGGAAGTTCTCCATGCCCACGAATTCGCTGGTGGCGCCGAAGGCGTCCTGCTGCATCACGCTCTGGTACAGCGCCTGGCCCGCCGGCCAGAAAAAGAACACCAGGATGACGGCCATCTGCGGTGCGATCAGCACCCAGGGCAGCCACGCCGACTTGAATAGAACCCGCTTCTCCATTGGCGCCTATTCTCTCCCGAACGAACGGGCCTCCAAATGAAAGCGGACGAGCCCCGCTCGCCCGCTACCGCTATTACGTTTCCGAATCCCTCCCCCGCTTGGCGGGGGAGGGCTGGGGAGGGGGTGCCGTCATCGGACGCGAGCAGCGCAGAACGCGTCAGAAGGCGGCAAGGCCGTCAGGCCTTGTTAGCCTTCTGGAAGCGTTCGAGTTGCTCGTTGCCGCGCTTGACCGCTTCGTCCAGCGCTTCCTTCGGTTGCTTCGCGCCGCGCCACACGCCTTCGAGTTCCTCGTCGATGATCGTGCGGATCTGCAGGAAGTTGCCGAGGCGCACGCCGCGCGACTTGTCGGTCGTCTTGCGGACCATCTGGTTGACCGACACGTCGTAGCCGGGGTTCTGCTTGTAGAAGCCGGACTTCTCGGTGAGGTCGAACGAAGCCTTGGTGACGGGCAGGTAGCCGGTGCGTTGGTGGCTCTTGGCGGCCACCTCCGGCTGCGAGAGGTAGCTCAGGAACTGCGCCACGCCCTTGTATTCCTGGGGCTTCTTGCCCGACATGATCCACAGGCTGGCGCCGCCGATCACGGTGTTCTGCGGCGCGCCCGGAACGTCGGGGTAGTAGGGCAGGGTGCCGATGCCGTAGGCGAACTTGCCGTTGCGCTTGACGCTGCCGGCCAGCGCCGACGAGCCGGTCGCCATCGCGCACTCGCCGGAGACGAAGGTGGCGTCCGCCGCGTTGTCGCGGCCCTTGTAGACGAACAGGCCGCTCTTGGCCATGTTGGCCAAGTTTTCGATGTGGCGCACGTGCAGCGGGCTGTTGAACGCGAGGCGCGTGTCCAGGCCACCGAAGCCGTTGTTCTTGGTGGCGTACAGCACGTTGTGCCAGGCCGAGAAGCTTTCCAGCTGGGTCCAGCTGATCCAGCTGGTGGTGAACGGGCACTTGTGGCCCGACGCCTTCAGCTTGGCGGCGGCCAGCGCCACTTCGGGCCAGGTCTTGGGCGGACTCTCCGGATCGAGGCCCGCGGCCTTGAAGGCGTCCTTGTTGTAGTGGAAGACCGGTGTCGAGCTGTTGAACGGGAAGCTCAGCATCTGGCCGTTCGGCGCCGTGTAGTAGCCCGCCACGGCCGGCACGTACACGGAGGGGTCGAACTTCAGCCCGGCATCCGTCATCACCTTGGCGACCGGCACGATGGCGCCCTTGGACGCCATCATGGTGGCGGTGCCGACCTCGAACACCTGGATCATGTGGGGCGCGTTGCCGGCGCGGAACGCGGCAATGCCGGCGGTCATGGACTCGGCGTAGCTGCCCTTGAAGGTGGGCACCACCTTGTAATCCTTCTGGCTGGCATTGAAGTCCTTGGCGAGGTCGTTCACCCATTCGCCGAGGGCGCCGCCCATCGAATGCCACCACTGGATCTCCGTCTGGGCCTGGGCGGGGGCCGCGGCAAAGAAGGTGGCGGCCAGTGCCAGCGCAGAAAGCTTCATTCTCATTCGGTTCTCTCCTGTTCGGTTCAGCCGGGAAGGGCCTGACTCTACGGTTTTTGCGTGACGCGGATTAGACAGACGCGGTCCCTGGGCAACAAGCGGGTTTCCCATGACCGTGAGGCCTGCGCGTTGCTGCGCTGCGGTAACATCCCCTCTCAGCCGGGTTGCTCCGTTGGCTGACATAGCCCTGACACGATGAACGCGCCAACGACACTCGAACAACTCATGGCCGCGGTCGGCGACGATGCGCCGCGCCTGCGCGAGATCCCCTACAACTACACGTCGTTCTCCGATCGCGAGATCGTGATCCGCGTGCTCGGCGCGCGCGCGTGGGAAGTCCTCAACCGGCTGCGCGAGGAGCGCCGCACCGGTCGCTCGGCCCGCATGCTGTACGAGGTGCTGGGCGACATCTGGGTCGTGCAGCGCAATCCCTACCTGCAGGACGACCTGCTGGACAACCCCAAGCGCCGGCGCCTGCTGGTGGAAGCGCTGCATCACCGGCTTGCCGAGATCGGCAAGCGGCGCGACCCCGACACCGATCCGCAGCGCGATGGCCTCGTGGGCGAGCTGCTGGAAGCGGCGCAGGCCGCGGTCCACCACTTCGACGGCGCGTTCGGCCAGACCGCCGAACTGCGGACGCGCGCGCAGCGCCTGCTGCGCAAGTACACCGCCAAGGACAATATCAAGTTCGACGGCATGTCGCGCGTCTCGCACGTCACCGATGCCACCGACTGGCGCGTCGAGTACCCCTTTGTCGTGCTCACGCCGGACACCGAAGCCGAGATGGCGGGCCTGGTGAAGGGCTGCATCGAGCTGGGCCTGACCATCATCCCGCGCGGCGGCGGCACCGGCTACACGGGCGGCGCCATCCCGCTCACGTGGAAGAGCGCGGTGATCAACACCGAAAAGCTCGAGGCGATGACCGAGGTCGAGCACTTCGCGCTGCCCGGCCACGCCGATCCCGTGCCCACCATCTGGACCGAAGCCGGCGTGGTGACGCAGCGCGTGTCCGACGCCGCCGAGCGTGCCGGTTTCGTGTTCGCGGTCGACCCGACGTCGGCCGAGGCCTCCTGCATCGGCGGCAACGTCGCCATGAATGCGGGCGGCAAGAAGGCCGTGCTGTGGGGCACGGCGCTGGACAACCTCGCCTCCTGGCGCATGGTCACGCCGGACGCGCAGTGGCTGGAAGTCGTCCGCCTGGACCACAACCTCGGCAAGATCCATGACGCGCCGGTGGCCACCTTCGAGCTGCGCTACTTCGATGCCTCCAACCGGATCGACTGGTCCAAACCCAAGCGCACCGAACGACTGGAGATCCCCGGCGCCCGCTTCCGCAAGGAAGGCCTGGGCAAGGACGTCACCGACAAGTTCCTCTCCGGCCTGCCCGGCATCCAGAAGGAGGGCTGCGACGGCCTGATCACCAGCGCGCGCTGGGTCGTGCACCGCATGCCGCAGCACACGCGCACGGTGTGCCTGGAGTTCTTCGGCAACGCCAGGGATGCGGTGCCCAGCATCGTCGAGATCAAGGACTTCATGTTCGGCGAGCAGGGCCGCACCGGCACCGTGCTGGCGGGCCTGGAACACCTGGACGACCGCTACCTCAAGGCCGTGGGCTACGCGACCAAGTCCAAGCGCGGCGGCCTGCCCAAGATGGTGCTGGTCGGCGACATCGCCGGCGACGACCAGGATGCGGTCGCGCGGGCCACCTCGGAGGTCGTGCGGCTGGCCAATTCGCGCAGCGGCGAGGGCTTCATCGCGATCAGCCCGGAAGCGCGCAAGAAGTTCTGGCTGGACCGCAAGCGCACGGCGGCGATCAGCAAGCACACCAACGCCTTCAAGATCAACGAGGACGTGGTGATCCCCTTGCCGCGCATGGCGGAGTACACCGACGGCATCGAGCGCATCAACATCGAACTGTCGCTGCGCAACAAGATCGCGCTGGCCAACGAGCTGGAGGTCTTCTTCGCCCGTGGCAACCTGCCGCTGGGCAAGCAGGACGACGCCGGCGAGATCCCCTCGGCCGAACTGCTGGAAGACCGCGTGCAGCAGGCGCTCGCCCTGGTGCGCGAGGTGCGCGGCCAGTGGCAGGACTGGCTCACCAACGTCGAGCCGCTGTTCGCGCAGCTGCAGGACCACTCGCTGCGCGCGAGCTGGAAGGCGCAGATCCGCGCGCCGCTGGCGTCCATCTTCGCCGGCAATGCCTTCGCGCCCATCCTGACCGAGGTCAACGCGATCCACCAGCGCGTGCTCAAGGGCCGCGTGTGGGTGGCGCTGCACATGCATGCCGGCGACGGCAACGTGCACACCAACATCCCGGTCAACAGCGACGACTACGAGATGCTGCAGACCGCGCACGAGGCGGTCAAGCGCATCATGGCGCTGGCGCGTTCGCTGGACGGCGTGATCTCCGGCGAGCACGGCATCGGCATCACCAAGCTGGAATTCCTCACCGACGAGGAGATCGCGCCCTTCGCCGACTACAAGCAGAGGGTGGATCCGGAGGGGCGCTTCAACAAGGGCAAGCTGCTGCGGCCGTCCGCGCGCGGCGCCGTCGACGCCGACATGTCGGTGTACGCCGACCTGACCAACGCCTACACGCCATCCTTCGGCCTGATGGGGCACGAGTCGATCATCATGCAGCAGTCGGACATCGGCGCGATCGCCGATTCCATCAAGGACTGCCTGCGCTGCGGCAAGTGCAAGCCGGTCTGCGCCACCCACGTGCCGCGGGCCAACCTGCTGTACAGCCCGCGCAACAAGATCCTGGCGACGTCGCTGCTGGTCGAGGCCTTCCTGTACGAGGAGCAGACGCGCCGCGGCGTGTCGATCAAGCACTGGGAGGAGTTCGAGGACGTCTCGGACCACTGCACCGTCTGCCACAAGTGCCTGAATCCCTGCCCGGTCAAGATCGACTTCGGCGACGTGTCGATGAACATGCGCAACCTGCTGCGCAAGATGGGCCAGAAGAGCTTCCGCCCCGGCAACGCTGCGGCGATGCTGATGCTCAACGCCACCAACCCGCAGAGCATCAAGGCGATCCGCGCCGCGGTGGTGGGCGTCGGCTACAAGGCCCAGCGCATGGGCAACAACCTGCTGCGCGGACTGGCGCACCTGCAGGTCAAGCGCCCGCCGGACACCCACGGGCCGGCGCCGGTGAAGGAGCAGGTGGTCCACTTCATCAACAAGAAGCTGCCGGGCGGCCTGCCGAACAAGACCGCGCGGGCGCTGCTGGACATCGAGGACAAGGACTACGTCCCGATCATCCGCGACCCGAAGGCGACGACGGCCGAATCGGAGGCGGTGTTCTACTTCCCCGGCTGCGGCTCGGAACGCCTGTTCTCGCAGGTGGGCCTGGCCACCCAGGCGATGCTGTGGCACGCCGGCGTGCAGACGGTGCTGCCGCCCGGGTATCTGTGCTGCGGCTATCCGCAGCGCGGCTCCGGCCAGTTCGACAAGGCCGAGAAGATGATCACCGACAACCGGGTGCTGTTCCACCGCGTGGCCAACACGCTGAACTACCTGGACATCAAGACGGTGGTGGTGTCCTGCGGCACCTGCTACGACCAGCTGCAGGGCTACGAGTTCGACCAGATCTTCCCGGGCTGCCGGATCATCGACATCCATGAATACCTGCTGGAAAAGGGCATCAAGCTGGAGGGTGCGGGCGGCTACCTGTACCACGACCCCTGCCACACGCCCATGAAGCTGCAGGACCCGATGAAGACCGTGAAGGCGCTGGTGGGCGAGAACGTGCGCAAGTCCGAGCGCTGCTGCGGCGAGTCGGGCACGCTGGCCGTCACCCGCCCGGACATCTCCACCCAGGTGCGCTTCCGCAAGGAAGAGGAACTGCGCAAGGATGAGGATGCGCTGCGCGCCTCGGGCGCGGTGCCGGAGAAGGGCAACGTCAAGATCCTCACCAGCTGCCCCAGCTGCCTGCAGGGCCTGCACCGCTACAGCCACGACCTGCAGAACGGCCTGCTGGAGGCCGACTACATCGTGGTCGAGATGGCCAGCAAGATCCTGGGCGCCGACTGGATGAAGGACTATGTGAAGGCCGCCAACAACGGCGGCATCGAGCGGGTGCTGGTGTGAGCACCGCGCGGCCGTCGGCAGGAGCTGCGGCCGCGTCCGGCCCGCAGGAGGCAGGTGGCTCGAAGCGGCAGCCCGGCTGCCCGCTGTGCGATGCCGACGGCGGCCGGGTGCTGGTGCGCGCGCCACGCTGGCGGCTCATCCATGCCCAGGAAGAAGCCTTTCCCGCGTTCTACCGCGTGGTCTGGCAAGACCATGTCGCCGAGTTTTCCCAGCTGTCCCGCGCCGAACGCCACGAGTGCATGGACGTGGTCGCCACCGTGGAAGACGCACTGCTGCGCCACCTGCGGCCGGCGAAGGCGAACGTGGCCGCGCTGGGCAACGTGGTGCCGCATCTGCACTGGCACGTGATCGCGCGGTTCGACTGGGACAGCCGGTTCCCGGCGCCGGTGTGGGCGCCGGCGCAGCGCGAGCCCGACGCCGCGCGCCTGGCCGAAGTGGCCGCCCTCCTGCCTGCGGTCGAGAAGGACCTGCTCTCCCGCTTGGGCAGCCCCTGAGGACGCGCTGCGCTTAAACTGCCTGCATGGCCGGTTTGCGCAGCGACACACCCTCTCCCGAATCCCTCACCCTGCATGGCGCCTCGCGCGTGCTGGAAGTCGGCTTTGCCGACGGTTCGGTGTTCCGCCTTCCCTTCGAGCTGATGCGCGTGTTTTCGCCGTCGGCCGAGGTGCAGGGCCACGGCCCCGGCCAGGAGGTGCTGCAGACCGGCAAGCGCGAGGTCGAGATCACGGACCTGGAGCCGGTGGGCAACTACGGGGTCAAGCCGGTGTTCTCCGATGGCCACGACACCGGCATCTATTCGTGGGACTACCTGTACTTCCTCGGCGCGCAGCAGGCGCAGCTGTGGGAGGACTACACGCGCCGGCTGCAGGAAGCCGGCGTCGACCGGGACGCCCCCATGGCCGCGAAGGCGGCGCATGGCGGCCACGCCTGCGGCCACTGAACCTTTCCGGCACGACCATGACCCAGACCCATTTCGGTTTCCAGAACGTCGACGAACGCGAGAAGGCCGGCCGCGTGCGCGGCGTGTTCGACTCCGTGGCCCCGCGCTACGACCTGATGAACGACCTGATGTCGCTCGGCCTGCACCGCGCCTGGAAGGCGTTCACGGTGCTGGCGGCCGACCTGCGGCCCGGCCAGGCGGTGCTGGACATCGCCGGCGGCACGGGCGACCTGGCGCAGGCGTTTGCCCGCAAGGTGGGGCCCGGCGGCCTCGTGGTGCACACCGACATCAACGCCGCCATGCTGGGTGTCGGACGCAACCGGCTGCTCGATGCCGGCGTCGTCCTGCCCACAGTGGTCTGCGACGCCGAGAAACTGCCCTTCGAGTCGGAGAGCTTCGACCGCGTCAGCGTGGGCTTCGGCCTGCGCAACATGACGCACAAGGACCGCGCGCTGGCGGAGATGCACCGTGTGCTGAAACCGGGCGGAAAACTGCTCGTACTGGAGTTCTCCCGGGTGGCGCCGCCGCTGGAAAAGGCGTACGACTGGTACTCGTTCAACATCCTGCCCCGGCTGGGGCGGCTGGTGGCCGGCGACGAGGCCAGCTACCGCTACCTCGCCGAGTCCATCCGGATGCACCCCGGGCAGGAGGAACTGAAGGCGCTGATGAAGAAAGCCGGCTTCGGCCACGTGGACTATCACAACCTCACCGCCGGGGTGGCCGCGCTGCATGTTGCAATCAAGTGCTGAGCCCGCATCTGGGGCGGGCATAGGAGACATTCGATGAAACTCTGGACCGTATTGCTCGCCGGCGTGCTCGCCTTCGGTGCCCTGGACGCCGACGCGGCGCGCCGCCTGGGTGGCGGCGGCTCGGTCGGCCGCCAGTCTTCCAACGTCACGCAGCGCCAAAGCACGCCGCCCGCTTCTCCCAGCACCACGCCGACGTCGCCCAGCACGGCGCCCTCGGCCACGCCCCAGCCGAACCCGGCGACCGCCGCGCCGGCCAAGCAGCCAAGCCGCTGGGGCGGCATGCTGGGCGGGCTCGCCGCAGGCCTCGGCATCGCCGCCCTGGCGCATGCCCTGGGCTTCGGCGCCGGTTTCGCCAACGTGATGCTGTTCCTGCTGCTGGGCGTGCTGGTGCTGGTCGCGATCGGCATGATGCGCGCCCGCCGCCAGCAGCCCGCAGCGGCTGGCGCCGGCTACGGCATGCAGAACAGCGGCCTGAGCGCCGATGCGCCGGCTTCGCCGCGCCAGTACAACCCGGCCAAGGTGGGCAACGACGCGTCCGCCCGACCCTGGGAAAGCGGCTTCGACGCCCATGCGGCGCGCGACGCGGAAGGTGGCCTGCGCATCGGCTCGGCGCTGGCCGGCCAGCCGCGCGGCGCCCTGGAGGGCTCGCAGACCTGGGGCATCCCGCCCGGCTTCGACGTCGAGGGCTTCCTGGGGGCGGCCAAGCGCAATTTCCTGACGCTGCAGGACGCCTGGGATCGAGCCGACTTCGGCACCCTGCGCAGCATGATGACCGACGAGATGCTGCAGGAGATCCGCAACCAGATCGGCGAGCGCGACCAGGGCGCCGTCGCGACCACGCACAAGACCGAGGTGGTCCTGCTGGAGGCGCAGTTGCTGGGCATCGAGGAACTCGCCACCGAGTACCTGGCCAGCGTGGAGTTCTCCGGGATGATCCGCGAGGAGCCCTCCGCCGGTCCCGCGCCGTTCCGCGAAGTCTGGAACATGATCAAGCCCAGGAGCGGCAGCTCGGGCTGGCTGGTCGCGGGGGTCCAGGCGCTCCAGTGAGCCCGGCGGGGCCGCGCCCCGCCCGCATCATCAATAATCGGGGGATGACCACACCGGCATCCCCCGCTTCCGTTTTTGACCAGCTGTTCGAGCGCCTGGGGAAGGCGCTGCAGCCGCCGCCCTGGGTGGTGCAGGAGATGCAGCGGCGGCTGGTGCTGCTGCTCAATCACGTGCTGCAGCAGGAGCCGGAGGCGCAGGCCCGGCTGAAACGCCAGGCCGGGCGCCTGGTGGAGGCGCACTGGCGGCACTTCAGCGTGCGCCTGGCGGCCACGCCGGCCGGCCTGCTGGACCTCGGTCCCGCGACGCAGGTGCCCGACCTCAGCCTCACCGTGACCGAGGAGTCGCCGTTTTCGCTGGCGCAGGCCGCGGTGCGGGGCGACAAGCCGTCCGTGCGCATCGCCGGCGACGTGCAGCTGGCCGCCGAGGTGCAATGGCTGGTGGACCATGTCCGCTGGGACATCGAGGAGGACCTCGCGCGCGTGTTCGGCGACGCGCCGGCCCACATGATCGGGAGCGTGATGCGCCGCATGGCCGACGCGCTGCGCCAGTTCGCCGGGCGCGACAAGGCCGCCCCGGGCGGCGGCGCCGATTCAGGGACCGCGGGGCGGTCGGGCGGATGACGCGCTACGTGCGCGCCATCGTCATCCTCTGGGTGATCTTCCGCTTCGGGCTGGACGAGCTGGTGCTCTCCGGCTTCCGGCTGCGGGGGCTCGCCCGGATCATCTCCTTCGGACGCCGCCGCCACATCGACGCGCCGCGCGGGCAGCGCCTGCGCCAGGCGCTGGAGGCGCTGGGCCCGATCTTCGTCAAGTTCGGGCAGGTGCTGTCCACCCGGCGCGACCTGCTGCCGCAGGACATCGCCGACGAACTCGCGATGCTGCAGGACCGGGTGCCGCCCTTTCCCTCGTCGGTGGCCGTGGCGACCATCGAGCGCGCCTTCAAGCGCCCGCTCAACGCCGTCTTCGAGAGCTTCGACCACGAGCCCGTGGCCAGCGCCTCGATCGCGCAGGTGCATTTCGCCACCGTCCGCCTGCGCTCGGGCGACATGAAGGACGTCGCGGTCAAGGTGCTCCGCCCCGGCATGCTGTCGGTGATCGAGAAGGACCTGGACCTCATGCGCATGATGGCCGGCTGGATCGAGAAGGCCTCGCACGATGCCAAGCGCTTGAAGCCGCGCGAGGTGGTCGCCGAGTTCGACAAGTACCTGCACGACGAGCTGGACCTGGTGCGCGAGGCGGCCAACGCGGCGCAGCTGCGCCGCAACATGTCCAGCCTGCACCTGGTGATGATCCCCGAGATGTACTGGGACTTCGTGCATCCCGAGGTGATCGTGATGGAGCGTATGACCGGCGTGCCGATCAGCCGGGTCGATCGCCTGAACGAAGCCGGCGTGGACCTGCGCCAGCTGGCCCGCGACGGCGTCACGATCTTCTTCACCCAGGTGTTCCGCGACGGCTTCTTCCACGCCGACATGCACCCCGGCAACATCCAGGTGAGCGTGCAGCCCGGCACCTTCGGCCGCTACATCTCGCTGGACTTCGGGATCATCGGCACGCTGACCGAGCACGACAAGGACTACCTCGCGCAGAACTTCACCGCCTTCTTCCGGCGCGACTACAAGCGAGTGGCCGAGCTGCACATCGAGTCCGGCTGGGTGCCGCCGGGCACGCGGGTGGACGAGCTGGAGGGCGCCGTGCGCACGGTGTGCGAGCCGTACTTCGACCGGCCCCTGCGCGAGATCTCGCTGGGCATGGTGCTGATGCGGCTGTTCCAGACCTCGCGCCGCTTCAACGTGGAGATCCAGCCGCAGCTGGTGCTGCTGCAGAAGACCCTGCTCAACATCGAGGGACTGGGCCGCCAGCTCGACCCCGACCTGGACCTGTGGGCGACCGCCAAGCCTTTCCTGGAAAAGTGGATGCTGGACCAGATCGGCCCGCAGAAGCTGGTGCAGGAGCTGCGCGATCAGGCGCCGCGGTACGCCAAGCTGCTGCCGGAACTGCCCCGGCTGCTGCACTCGTACCTGAACGAGCGCCACGGCAGCCTGCAGAAGGAAGTGCGGGAGCTGCTGGTGGAGCAGCGGCGCACCAACCGGCTGCTGGAGACCGCCCTGTTCAGTGGCATCGGATTTGCATTGGGCCTGCTGGTGATGCTGGCGCTTGTGCGCAACAACATCTTCTGAGTCGTGCCACCGTCCTGCATAATGCCGCGCAAACCGGGGAGGGGGTTGGGGGATTGCCATGAACACCACGCTCGTCGCATTCGTCGTCGTGTACCTGCTCGGTACGCTGGGCATCGGCGTCTGGGCCGGCACCCGGATCAAGAACACCACTGATTTCGCCATCGCGGGGCGCAGCCTCCCGCTGGTGATGGTGGTGACCACCACCTTCGCCACCTGGTTCGGCGCCGAGACGGTGATGGGCATCCCGGCGCGCTTCGTCCAGGGCGGCCTCAACGCCATCGTCGAAGATCCCTTCGGCGCGGGCACCTGCCTGGTCCTGGTGGGCCTGTTCTTCGCCACCAAGCTGTACCGGCAGAACCTGCTGACCATCGGTGACTTCTACCGCCAGCGCTACGGTCGCGGCATCGAGGTGTTCTGCTCCGCGGCCATCATCCTGAGCTACCTGGGCTGGGTGGCGGCGCAGATCACCGCGCTGGGCCTGGTGTTCAGCGTGCTCACCAACGGGGCGATGTCCGAGACCACGGGCATGATCGTGGGCACCCTGGCGGTGCTGGTCTACGTGGTGATCGGCGGCTTCCTGGCCGTTGCCTGGACCGACTTCATCCAGATGATCGTGCTGGTGGTGGGCCTCACCATCATCGCCATCTTCTCGGCGGACCTGGCCGGCGGCGCCGGCAAGGTGCTGGACCTGGCGAGTTCCAAGCAGCTCTGGAACTTCCTGCCCGCGCCCACCTTCACCGACATGGCCTTCTTCATCGGTGCGGGCCTCACCATGATGCTGGGAAGCATCCCGCAGCAGGACGTGTTCCAGCGCGTGATGTCCGCCCAGGATAGCGATACCGCCCGCAATGGCGCGGTGATCGGCGGCGTGTCGTACATCCTGTTCGCCTTCGTCCCGATGTTCATCGTTGCCAGCGCGGTGGTGGTGATGGGCGACAGCGCCATGGAGCTGGCCAAGAACGACTACCAGCGCGTGCTGCCGACGTTCGTGCTGACCAAGATGCCGCTGGTGATGCAGATCCTGTTCTTCGGCGCGCTGCTGTCGGCCATCAAGAGCACCTCGTCGGCCACGCTGCTGGCGCCGTCGACCAGCTTCGTCGAGAACATCCTGAAGAACCTGCGCCCCCGCATGAGCGACAAGCAGCAGCTGTTCGCGATGCGCGCCACCATCGTCAGCTTCACCGGCCTGGTGCTGGCGTACGCGATCGCGATGAAGGGCACCTCGATCTACGACCTGGTGTCCTCGGCCTACCAGGTGACCCTGGTCGGCGCCTTCGTGCCGCTGGTGATGGGGCTGTACTGGAAGCGCTCCACGACCCAGGGCGCGATCTTCTCGGTCGCGGCCGGCCTGGCGGCCTGGGTTCTGTTCTTCCCGCAGGTGGGCGGCGAAGCGCTCAGCAAGGCCTTCCCGGCGCAGCTGGCCGGCCTGATCGCCGCTTTCGGCGGCATGGTCGTGGGCTCGCTGCTGCCGCAGAAGCTGCGCAACCGGCACGAGATGGTGCACCACGTGGCCGGCATGCCCGCCCAATAGCCGGCGCCTCCCCGGGGCCGCGGGTGACGGGAAGGCTTGGGATCTGGCCCCCCGCCTATAATTGAGGGCTTTGCTCCCACGACCTGACCCGCCATGCCCATCTACGCGTACAAATGCGGCTCCTGTGGCCATGCCAAGGACGTCCTGCAAAAAGTTTCCGATGCCCCGCTGACGGAGTGCCCGTCCTGCGGCGCCGACGCGTTCTCCAAGCAGATCACCGCGGCCGGCTTCCAGCTCAAGGGTTCGGGCTGGTACGCGACGGATTTCCGGGGTGGCAGCACTGCGCCCGCGGCGGACAAGGGCGCCGAGGGTGCCAAGGGCAGCGAGCCTGCGAAGGGCACCGAGCCTGCCAAGGGCACCGATTCCGGCAAGACCGAGAGCGCGCCGGCGGCGACCAAGCCCGACGCGCCCAGCGCGGCGGCCGGCGGCTGCGGCGCGTCCTGCGCCTGCCACTGAGAATCCCATGCACGCCCTGCGCAAATGGCTCGTGGCGGGGCTGCTCGTCATCGTGCCGGTGGCCATCACGATCTCCGTGCTGCGCTGGATCATCGACACGCTCGACCAGACCCTGCAGATCCTGCCGGGAGCCTGGCAGCCGGACCGGCTGATCGGCTTCCACATCCCCGGCTTCGGCGTGCTGCTGACGCTGGCCATCCTGCTGATCGTCGGCGCCACCGCCAGCAACTTCATCGGCAAGCGGCTGGTGCACCTGGGCGACCGCGTGGTGTCGCGGATCCCGGTGGTCCGCTCGATCTATTCGAGCGTCAAGCAGGTGTCGGACACGCTGTTCTCCGAGAGCGGCAACGCCTTCCGCACCGCGGTGCTGGTGCAGTGGCCGCGCCCGGACGTGTGGACCATCGCCTTCGTCACCGGCACGCCGGGCGGCGACGTGGCCAACCACCTGCACGGCGAGGAATACGTCAGCGTCTACGTGCCCACCACGCCCAACCCCACGGGCGGCTATTTCGTGATGCTGCGCAAGAGCGACTGCATCGAACTCAAGATGAGCGTGGACGACGCGCTCAAGTACGTCGTCTCCATGGGCGTCGTGTCCCCCCAGAAGACGATCGCGCGCAACTGAGCGCGCCTCGCGTTCCCCGAAGGTATTTCCATGCAACAAATGCGTACGACCTATTGCGGTCTGGTGACCGAAGCCCTCATGGGCCAGACCGTGAGCCTGTGCGGCTGGGTGAACCGCCGCCGCGACCATGGCGGCGTGATCTTCGTCGACCTGCGCGACCGCGAAGGCTATGTGCAGGTGGTGTGCGATCCCGACCGCGCCGAGATGTTCAAGACCGCCGAAGGCCTGCGCAACGAGTTCTGCGTGCAGGTCAAGGGCCTGGTGCGCGCGCGTCCGGAGGGCACCGTCAATGACCACCTGAAGAGCGGCAGGATCGAAGTGCTGTGCCAGGAACTGACCGTGCTGAACCCCTCGGTCACGCCGCCCTTCCAGCTCGATGACGACAACCTGTCGGAAACGACGCGCCTGATGCACCGCGTGCTGGACCTGCGCCGGCCGTACATGCAGAACAACCTGATGCTGCGCTACAAGGTGACGATGGAGGTGCGCAAGTTCCTGGACGCCAACGGCTTCATCGACATTGAGACGCCGATGCTCACCAAGAGCACGCCGGAAGGCGCGCGCGACTACCTGGTGCCCTCGCGCGTGCACGACGGCATGTTCTTCGCGCTGCCGCAGTCCCCCCAGCTGTTCAAGCAGCTGCTGATGGTGTCGGGCTTCGACCGCTACTACCAGATCACCAAGTGCTTCCGCGACGAGGACCTGCGCGCGGACCGCCAGCCCGAATTCACCCAGATCGACGTGGAGACCTCCTTCCTGACCGAGGAGGAGATCCGCACGATGTTCGAGGGCATGATCCGCAGCACCTTCAAGAACGTCATCGGCGTCGACATGCCGGCCTTCCCGGTGATGACCCACGCCGACGCCATGCGCCTGTACGGCTCCGACAAGCCGGACCTGCGCGTGAAGCTGGAGTTCACCGAACTCACGGACGTCATGAAGGACGTCGACTTCAAGGTCTTCTCCGGCCCGGCGAACGCCGAGGACGGCCGCGTGGTCGGCCTGCGCGTGCCCGGCGGCTCCGGCATGAGCCGCGGCGAGATCGACGGCTACACCGAGTTCGTGAAGATCTACGGCGCCAAGGGCCTGGCCTGGGTCAAGGTCAACGACGTGGCCGCGGGCCGTGAAGGCCTGCAGTCGCCGATCGTGAAGAACCTGCACGACCGCGCGATCGCCGAGATCCTCAAGCGCACCGGCGCTCAGAACGGCGACCTGGTCTTCTTCGGCGCCGACCGCGCCAAGGTGGTCAACGACTCCATCGGCGCGCTGCGCGTGAAGGTGGGCCACAGCGAGTTCGGCAAGGGCCATGGCCTGGTCGAGGGCCAGTGGAAGCCGCTGTGGGTGGTGGACTTCCCGATGTTCGAGTTCGACGACGATGCGCAGCGCTGGAACGCGGTGCACCATCCCTTCACCTCGCCCAAGGACGGCCACGAGGACTGGCTGGAGACCGACCCCGGCCGCTGCCTGGCCAAGGCCTACGACGCCGTGCTGAACGGCATCGAGCTCGGTGGCGGCTCGGTCCGGATCCACCGCGAGGAGGTGCAGAGCAAGGTGTTCCGCGCGCTGAAGATCGACGCCGAGGAAGCCAAGCTGAAGTTCGGCTTCCTGCTGGACGCGCTGCAGTACGGCGCGCCCCCGCACGGCGGCATCGCCATCGGCCTGGACCGCTTCGTCATGCTGATGACCGGCGCCGAGTCCCTGCGCGACGTGATCGCCTTCCCGAAGACGCAGCGCGCCCAGGACCTGTTGACCCAGGCGCCGGGGCCGGTCGACGAGAAGCAATTGCGCGAACTGCACATCCGGCTGCGCAACGCGACAGCGGCCTGAGCCAGAAGCGAGGACATGGCTTCCTCCGGTGGTCGACACTGGCTTGCCCTGGCGCTGCTTTCGACGGCCTTGGCGTCCTGCGACGTGCGCAACGATCCCACCCGCGACCCCAGCCGCCTGCCGCTGGGTTCCACCCGCGAATTCACCCTCGGCTTCCTCGGGCAGCCGACGGCCAGCTACCGGCTGGCATCGGGCGAGCGCCTGCAGTATTCGCGCGCGCCTTCGGGCTACGAAGTCAACAACGTCGACCTCGACCCCAGCGGCCACGTGGTCGCGGTGACCCAGGTACTGGACGAGCGCCGCTTCGCCGCCACCATCCAGCCCGGGGTGTGGACCGAGGAGGACGTGGAGCGCACCTACGGCAAGCCGGCCCGGGTCAGCCGCGTCGCCTCGTTCGACGGCGGCATCTGGGAGTGGCGCTTCAAGCAGAACAACAACCCGCGGATGCTGTTCATCTATGTCGATCCGCGGGGCGTGGTGCAGCGGTACCAGGTCAGCGACGAACCCCTGAACTAGGGGCATCCGGCACCGCGTGGCCCAATGTCCCGGCCGTTCAAGCTCCCCCTGTCCGTCCTGGTCGTGATCCACACGCCGGACCTGGACGTGCTGCTGATCAACCGCGCCGACACGCCCGGCCACTGGCAGTCGGTCACCGGCTCCAAGGACAGCGTGGACGAGAGCTTCGAGGAGACGGCCATCCGCGAAGTGCAGGAGGAGACCGGCATCGCCTGCGCGGACGGACGGCTCACCGACTGGGGGCTGGAGAACGTCTACGACATCTATCCCCACTACCTGCACCGCTACGCACCCGGCGTCCTGCGCAACCGCGAGCACGTGTTCGGGCTGTGCGTGCCGGCCGGCACGCCCGTGACCCTCAACCCGCGGGAGCACACGGCCTGGCAGTGGTTGACCTGGCGCAAGGCGGCCGATACCTGCTTCTCGCCGTCCAACGCCGAAGCGATCCTGATGCTGCCAGAATTCAGGGAATGAGCCTTCTGCGGGTCGCGACCTACAACATCCACAAGGGCGTGCAGGGCCTGGGCCCGGCGCGCCGGCTCGAAATCCACAACCTCGGCCATGCGGTGGAGCAGCTCGACGCGGACATCGTGTGCCTGCAGGAAGTGCGCAAGCTGCACCGGCGCGAAGAGCAGTACTTCACCCGCTGGCCCGAGCTGCCGCAGGCTGAATTCCTCTGTCCCGAGGGCTACTTCGCCCTCTACCAGACCAACGCGAAGACCAAGCACGGCGAGCACGGCAACGCGCTGCTGTCGCGCTGGCCGGTGGTCTCGCAGGGTCACGAAGACATGTCGGACCACCGGTTCGAGCAGCGCGGCCTGCTGCACGCGGAGCTGAAGGTCGGCCGCCGCAAGGTGCACGTGATCGTGCTGCACCTGGGGCTGATCGCCGGCAGCCGCGCCCGCCAGGTCGAGCAGATGCTGCGGTTCATCGAGCGGGAGATCCCGCGCACCGCGCCGGTGATCGTGGCCGGGGACTTCAACGACTGGGGCGGCAAGCTGCGCCCGATGCTCAACAGCCACGGCTTCCAGGACTTCATGGGCCAGCGGGCGCTGACCTATCCCTCGCGCCTGCCCCTGACGCAGCTGGACTACGTGTACGGCCGGGGCCTGAAGCCGATGGGACTGGAGATCCCGCGGGGGCGCATCTGGTGGCGCATGTCGGACCACCTGCCGCTGATCGCAGAGTTCAAGGTGTAGGGAGGCGCCGATGACGCACGCGGTCCCCCCCCTGCGCGCCGGTCATCACCTGCTGCTGCTGGAGGGCAGCCGCGCCTTCTTCCCCGCGCTGATCGCCGCCATCGACGGGGCCCAGCGGGAAGTCCTGCTGGAAACCTACATCTTCGACTTCACCGGCAGCGGCGCCGACGTGGCCTATGCGCTCGAACGGGCGGCCCGGCGCGGCGTCACCGTGCGGCTGGTGATCGATGGCTTCGGTACGCCGGCGCTGCCGCCATTCTGGGAGATGCGCTTCGACGCGGCGCGCGTGCAGTGGGCGCTGTATTCACGCACCGGCGCATTCGGCCTGCTGTGGCCGGGGCAGTGGCGGCGGCTGCACCGCAAGCTGTGCGTCGTCGACGAGGCGCTGGGCTTTTGCGGCGGCATCAACATCCTGGACGACTACCACGACCCCAACCATGGCACGCTGCTGTCGCCGCGCCTGGATTTCTCCCTGCGCGTGGAAGGGCCCCTGGTGCTGCAGATGCACCAGACCATGCAGCGCCAGTGGTCGCGCATCGAGGCCGTGGGGCAGCTCAAGCGCGCGAAGTGGGGCGGCGCCTTCGAGCTGTGGCGCGCGGCACGTCCGCAGCCCGCCCGGGCCGCCGAGCTGCCCCCCCAAGGGGACAGCAACGTGCGCGCTGCGCTGCTGCTGCGCGACAACCTGCGCAACCGGGTGGTGATCGAGCGGGCCTACCTGCGGGCGATCGGCCGCGCGCGCGACGAGATCATCATCGCCAATGCCTACTTCGTTCCGGGCGGGCGCATGCGGCGGGCCCTGATCAATGCCGCCCGCCGGGGCGTGCACGTGAACCTGCTGGTGCAGGGCCGCTACGAATACTTCATGCAGTACTACGCGTCGCGCCCGGTGTTCGGCGCGCTGCTGCGCGCCGGCGCGCACATCCACGAGTACGCCCCGAGCTTCCTGCATGCCAAGGTGGCGGTGATCGACGGCCGCTGGGCCACCGTCGGCTCGTCCAACCTCGATCCGCTCAGCCTGCTGCTGGCGCGCGAGGCCAACGTGGTGGTGGAAGACCCCCGCTTCGCGCGCCGCCTGCGCGAGCGCCTGCTGCATGCGATGGTGCAGGAGGGCAAGCGCATGGATCCCGCCGCCTACGAGAAGCGCCCGCCCTGGCAGCGCGTGAAGGAGCGGCTGGCGCTGGTCGTGATGCGCCTGCTGCTGGTGATCCAGGGAAAGAAATATCTGTGAGCGCCGCCCGGCCGCCCGAAGGCGCTCGCCCCCTCCGCTTGCGGAGGGGGGCCGGCGGGGTCCCCGGGAAAAGGCTTCAGCCTTTTTCCGGGGTGGCCGGTGTGCAGCCCGCGCAGCGGGCAATCCTGGGGGAGGTTACCCAGTGAGCGACCTGGTGGTGCAGAGGCCCGAGGGCCTGTACTGTCCCCCCGGGGATTTCTATATCGATCCCTGGCGGCCCGTCGCGCGCGCCGTGATCACCCACGCGCACTCCGACCACGCGCGCCCCGGCAACGGCCACTACCTCGCGGCGGCCCCGGCCGAGGGCGTGCTGCGTTCGCGGCTGGGGGACATCCCGCTGCAGACGTTGCCCTACGGCGAGCCGCTGCGGCACCACGGCGTGACGGTCTCCCTGCACCCGGCGGGCCACGTGCTGGGATCGGCCCAGGTCCGGCTGGAGCACGGCGGCCAGGTCTGGGTGGCCAGCGGCGACTACAAGGTGGCGCCCGATCCCACCTGCGCGCCGTTCGAGCCGGTGCGCTGCGACGTGTTCATCACCGAATCCACCTTCGGGCTGCCGATCTACCGCTGGTGCCCGGACGGCGAGGTGTTCGCCGACATCGATGCCTGGTGGGCGCGCAATGCCTCGCACGGTCGCGCCAGCGTGGTCGCCTGCTACAGCTTCGGCAAGGCGCAGCGCCTGCTGAGCGGCGTCGATCCCTCGATCGGCCCGATCATCGTGCACGGCGCGGTGCAGCCATTGAACGCGGCCTATCGCGCCGCCGGCGTCTCGCTGCCCGAGACCCTGATGGTGACGGACGTGAAGGACAAGGCCGACCTGCGGCGCTGCCTCGTCGTCTGCCCGCCCAGCGCGGTGGGCAGCCCGTGGCTGCGGCGCTTCGGCGACGCGCAGACGGCGTTCGCCAGCGGCTGGATGCAGGTGCGCGGCAACCGGCGGCGCGGCGGCTACGACCGGGGCTTCGTGCTGTCCGACCACGCGGACTGGCCCGGCCTGCTGGAAGCCATCGCCGCGACCGGCGCCGGGCGCGTGATCGTCACGCACGGCAGCGCCAACGTGATGGTGCGCCACCTCGGCGAGCGCGGGCTGCAGGCCGAGGCCTTCGAGACCGAGTACGGCGACGACGTGGTGGAGGCGGACCTGCAGCCGCCGCCGCAGGAGAGCGCATGAAAGTCGTGGTGCTGGGAGGCACGGGCAACTTCGGCGCGCGCATCTGCCGGGCGCTGGCGGGCCATGGCGACATCGAACTGGTCGTGGGCGCGCGCGAGATGGAGCGCGCGCAGGCCTTCGCCCGGGAACAGCGCGCCCGCGCGGCGGCGCTCGACATCGGCGCTCCCGGATTCCCGGACCGCCTGGCGATCCTGCGGCCCGACCTCGTGATCCATGCGGCGGGTCCGTTCCAGGGGCAGGACCACCGGGTCGCCCTGGCCGCCCTCGCAGCCGGCAGCCATTACATCGACCTGGCGGACGGCCGCCGCTTCGTCTGCGACTTCGCGCAGGCGCTCGACGCGCGCTTTCGCGCCGCGGGGCGCACGGCCATCACCGGCGCGAGCACGGTGCCTGCGCTCTCGTCGGCGGTGGTGGACGCTCATTTGCCGCAGTTCTGGCGGCTGGACGCGATCGACTGCTGCATCGCGCCCGCGCAACGCGCGCCACGCGGACCGGCGACCGTGGCCGGCGTGCTGAGTTATTGCGGTGGGCCCGTGCAGGTCTGGAAGGACGGCCGCTGGCAGGAGCAGAGCGGCTGGGCCGATCCGCAACCCGTGAAGTTCGCGCGCCTGAAGACCCGGCGCGGCGCCCTGTGCGACATCCCGGACCTGGAGCTGTTCCCCCGGCGCTATCCCGGCGTCACCGACGTGATGTTCCGCGCGGCGCTGGAGGTCGCGCCGGCGCAGTACGCCTTCGCCGCGCTGGCGGCCGTGCGGCGCCGCGGCTACCTGGTCCGGACCCCGCGGCTGGCCACGGTGCTGCACCACGCCGGCAAGGTGTTCGATCCGCTCGGCACCTCCAGGGGCGGGATGGTCGTGCGCATGCGCGGCCTGTCGGTGGCCGGCGCACCGGCGCAGCTGGCCTGGAACATCTTCGCGCCGCACCACCACGGCCCCGAGATCCCCTGCATGGCGGCCATCCTGCTGGCCCGCCGGCTCGCCCGCGGCGAGAGCTTGCCGCCCGGCGCGATGCCTTGCATGGGGCTGCTGCGGCTGCAGGAATTCCTGCCCGAGTTCCAGCGCTGGGGCATGAAGGTCGACCTGGTGACGGAAGCCATCGATGGTGCATGAGCGCTTCGAATTCGAGATGCCTGCACCGCCCGAGGTGGTGTTCGATGCCTTCCATTACCAGCACTGGCGGCACCGCTGGGATTCGCTGGTGGCCGCGACCCACGTGCTCGGCGGCGCGCCGTGCCCCTTCGTGGGCGCCCTCACGCACAACGGCGGCGGCGGCTGGCTGAAGCCGCTGTCGATGCGGACGCGCTTTATTACCTACCAGCGTGCGAAGGTGGCGGCGGCGACGATGGAGGGGCGCTCGTTCCCGTTCACCCGCTGGGCCGCGTCGATGCGCCACCAGCCGCTGGGCGCCGGGCGTTCGGTCATGGTGTACACCTACAGCTTCGAGTGCGGGCCGCGTGCGCTGCGCTGGCTGCTGGAGCCCACCACGAAGCGCCTGTTCGACTGGCAGACGCGCAAGCGCTTCGAACGGATGCGGCGCTTCCTGCAGGCGCACGCCGACGACGTGCGTGCCTGGCAGCAAGGGGAGCCGCGCGCGTGAGCTACCTGGGCGTCAAGTGGCTGCACCTGCTGGGCGCTGCAGTCCTGTTCGGCACCGGCCTGGGCATCGCCTTCCTCGCCTGGTTCGGCTACCGGCGCGGCATGGAGCAGGGCGACCTCGGCCTGATCCGCGGCGTGCTGCGCCTCACGGTGACCGCGGACTCCGTCTTCACCGCAACGGCCGCGGCCGCTCAGGCCGCGACCGTCGGCGGTCTCGATGCCCGCTTCCATCGCCGCTTCCGCCTCTGGTTCGTGCTGGGATGGCCCGCCTTCCTCGGTGTCATGGGCCTGTTCGCGCTGATGCTCGCGCGCGCCTCCTTCGGCTGACCATGCGCCGCTTCGCCCGGTTGTTCAGCGAGCTCGACGCGACCACCTCCACCAACGAGAAAGTGGAGGCCCTCGCGCGCTACTTCGACGAGGCGCCGGCGCGCGACGCCGCCTGGGCGGTCTACTTCCTGGCGGGCGGCAAGCCGCGCCAGGTGGTGAAGACCGCTTCGCTCGTCGGCCTGGCGTGCCAGCTGGCGCAGATCGAACCCTGGCTGTTCGACGAGTGCTACCAGTCCGTGGGCGACCTCGCGGAGACGATCGCGCTGGTGCTTCCGCGCGGCGATGCGCCGTCGGACGTCGGCCTGGCCGAATGGGTGGAGGACCGCCTGCTGCCGCTGCGCGGGCTGCCGGACGAGGAAGTCGCGCAGCGCGTCGCGGGGTACTGGCGGGAGCTGGACACGCTGGGCCGCTTCCTGCTGACCAAGCTGGTGGGCGGCGGCTTCCGGGTCGGCGTGAGCAAGCTGCTCGTGCAGCGTGCGCTCGCCAGCCATGCGGGCATCGATGCCAAGCGCGTGGCCCAGCGCATGATGGGCTACACCGACGGCAAGTCCATGCCCTCGCCGGAGCGCTACGAGGCGCTGATCGCGGGCGCGCAGGAAGGCGTGCCGGAGCAGCCCGACGAGGGCCAGCCCTATCCCTTCTTCCTGGCCCACCAGCTGGACCTGCCCCCGGAGCTGTTCTCGCCGCGCCTCGGCCCGGTGGCCGACTGGCTGGTGGAATGGAAGTACGACGGCATCCGCGGCCAGGTGGTCAAGCGGGCCGGCAGGGTGTGGATCTGGTCGCGCGGCGAGGAGCTGGTGACCGAGCGCTTTCCGGAGATCGTGGCGCTGGCCCAGGCGCTGCCGGACGGAACCGTCCTTGACGGCGAGATCCTGGTGTGGAAGGACGAGGCCGATCCCGAGACCGGCGAGATCGCCGGGCGGCCTGCGCCTTTCGCCCTTCTGCAGCAGCGCATCGGCCGCAAGAACCTCACGAAGAGGATCCTGGCCGAGGCGCCGGTGAGCTTCATGGCCTACGACCTGCTGGAGCAGGACGGCGCCGACGCGCGCGGCCTGACGCAGCGCGAGCGGCGCGCGCGGCTGGAGGCGCTGCTGGCCGGCACCGGCTTGCGGCTCTCGCCGGTGGAAACGGCCGTCTCCTGGCTGGACTTCGCGCGCCGGCGCGAGGAGTCGCGCGCCCGCGGGGTGGAAGGCTTCATGCTCAAGCGGCAGGACGCCGCCTATGGCACCGGCCGTACCAAGGCCGAGGGCCTGTGGTGGAAATGGAAGATCGATCCCATGTCGGTCGACTGCGTGCTGGTGTACGCACAGCCGGGGCACGGCCGCCGCTCCTCCGTCTACACCGACTACACCTTCGCGGTCTGGAACCGGCCGCCGGCGGGCAGGGAGGAGGCCGACGCGGTGCTGGAGGCGATCGCGCGCAAGGAGCCGCCGCAGCCCGATGCGCTGCAGCTGGTGCCCTTCGCCAAGGCCTATTCCGGCCTGACCGACGAGGAGTTCCGCAAGGTGGACGCGATCATCCGGCGCAACACCCTGGAGAAGTTCGGGCCGGTGCGCAGCGTCCGGCCCAGCCTGGTGTTCGAACTCGGCTTCGAGGGCATCAACCGCAGCGGCCGGCACAAGAGCGGCATCGCCGTGCGCTTCCCGCGCATGCTGCGCATCCGCGACGACAAGCCCCTGCACGAGGCCGACAGCCTGCTGGAGCTGGAACGCCTGCTCGGCTCGTAGCGTCTATGCAGCATCTCCACCCCCTCTGATACAGTTGACCATGTTGATGAAAGCCGATCCGTCCAGCCAGCTCACCCCGGCCGAACCCGGCGAGGGCGTGCCCATGTCGGTGAAGATCCGCGAGCGCGTCCAGGCGGCGCGCAAGCGCTTCCACTCCAACGACAACATCGCCGATTTCATCCAGCCCGGCGAGCTCGAGGCGCTGCTCGAGGAAGTCACGCACAAGATGCAGGGCGTGCTGGACAGCATGGTGATCGACACCACCAGCGACCACAACACCGGCGACACCGCCCGGCGCGTGGCCAAGATGTACCTGAACGAGGTGTTCCGCGGCCGCTATGTCGCTGCGCCCACGATCACCGAGTTCCCGAACGCCGAGCACCTGAACGAGCTGATGATCGTCGGCCCGATCACGGTGCGCTCGGCCTGCAGCCACCACCTGTGCCCGGTGATCGGCAAGCTGTGGATCGGCGTGATGCCCAACGAGCACACCAACGTGATCGGCCTGTCCAAGTACGCGCGGCTGGCCGAATGGATCATGGGCCGGCCGCAGATCCAGGAAGAGGCCGTGGTGCAGCTGGCCGACCTCATCATGGAAAAGACGCAGCCGGACGGCCTGGCCCTCGTCATGGAAGCCAAGCACTACTGCATGGCCTGGCGCGGGGTCAAGGACCTGGACAGCAAGATGATCAACTCGGTGATGCGCGGCGCCTTCCTGAAGGACTCCACGCTGCGCCGCGAATTCCTCGCGCTGATTCCGCACAAGGATTGAAGGGGCCGAAGACATGCTGGTTCGTCTTCTCTATTGCAGCCGCTCCGTCGACACGAGCCCCGCCGCGATCGAGTCCATCCTGACCACCTCGCGCCAGCACAACGCGCTGTCCGGCGTGACCGGCATCCTGTGCTACGGCGACGGCATCTTCCTGCAGTGCATCGAAGGCGGCCGCATGCAGGTGAGCGAGCTGTACGGCACGATCCAGCAGGACGCCCGCCACAAGGACGTCGCGCTGCTGCACTTCGAGGAAATCTTCGAGCGCCGTTTCAGTGGCTGGAGCATGGGCCAGGTGAACGTCTCCAAGCTGAACCACTCGGTGCTGCTGAAGTACTCCGAGAAGCCCGAACTCGACCCGTACGCGGTCTCGGGCAAGGTGTCGCTGGCGCTGCTGGAGGACCTGGCGGCCACCGCCGCGATCTGCGGCCGCAGCTAGCCGGTGCTGGTCGGCTGCGATTTCTCCAGCGCGCCCACCCGGCGCAAACCCATCCTGCTGGCCATCGGCCAGGCGGCCGCTGGACGCGTGCAGCTGGCGCGCCTGGAGCGCATCGAAACGCTGGCGGGCTTCGCTGACTGGCTGCGCGCGCCGCACGCCTGGATCGGCGGCTTCGACTTCCCTTTCGGCCTGCCGCGTGAACTGGTGGAGCACCTCGGCTGGCCGACTGGCTGGCGCGAGTGCATGCGGCATTACGCCGGCCTCACGCGGCCGCAGATCCGCGAGACCTTCGCGGCCTACTGCGCGGCGCGCCCCGCGGGCTCCAAGTTCGCGCACCGGCGCTTCGACAAGCTCGCCGGCTCCAGCCCCTCGATGAAGTGGGTGAATCCGCCGGTGGCCTACATGCTCCATGCGGCCGTGCCGCTGCTGCTGGAGGCCGGCGTGCACATCCCGGGCCTGCACGAAGGCGACCCGCAACGGGTGGCGCTGGAGGCGTATCCGGGGTTGCTCGCGCGCGAGCTGATCGGGCGGCGCAGCTACAAGAGCGACGAAAAGGCGAAGCAGACGCCCGACCGCCTGATCGCGCGCAAGGACCTGCTCACGGCGCTCGAGCAGGGCCGCACCCGGCTGGGCCTGCGGCTGAAGCTCACGCATGCGCAACACGACACGCTGGCGGGCGACGCCAGCGGCGACAGCCTCGACGCCGTGCTGTGCCTGGTGCAGGCGGCCTGGGCCGCGCAGCACGGCGCACCGCGCTACGGGCTGCCGGCGGACGTCGATCCGCTGGAAGGCTGGATCGTCAGCGCCTGACCATGCTGTCGCGCGTTCTCGCCGATGCGGTCCTGGTCCTGCACCTGGCCTTCATCGCCTTCGCCGTCGCCGGCGGCCTGCTCGCGCTGCGCTGGCGCTGGATGCCGCTGGTGCACCTGCCGGCGCTGGCCTGGGCCGCGTTCGTGGAATTCAGCGGAACGATCTGCCCGCTGACGCCGCTGGAAAACGCACTGCGCGCGGCTGGCGGCCTGGCGGGTTATCCGGGCGGCTTCGTCGAGCACTACCTGCTGCCGATGCTCTATCCGGAAGAGCTCACCCGCACGGTCCAGTCCGTGCTGGGCGCGGGACTGGTTGCGTTCAATGCGTTCGCCTATTTCTTCGTCTGGCGCCGGCGCCGGCGCGGTTGAGCCAGGCAGCGCGGCCGTGGCAAACGGCCCCGCGCGAACGGGCTTTGGGCTAGCCTTTCGCATTCCCCCATCCTCCGGAGATTGCCATGGCCGATGACGCAGCCGGACCCGAGGTGCGCAAGGGCCAGTGGCCCGGACTGCACCCGCGCGAAGTGTTCCGCGAACGCTTCCTCGCGCAGTTCACGGACCCCGCCTACCGCGCCGAGCAGGACGCGCTCACCCGGCTGGAGGCGATCGCCTGGGACGCCTACCGCGAAGGACGCAAGGCCCCGGTCACGCGCAAGGCCGGGCCGGAGTTCCAGGATCCCGACTACGACCTGTCGGTCGAGTGGTACGCCACGCGCGAGCGCCTGCGGCTGGCGCAGGCGCGCTGGAGCGAGCCAGCCGCGCCCTCGCGCGTGCTGGTGGTCGCCTGCGCGAGCCGCAACGACGGATCCTGTCCCGGCGAGATGTCCAAGACCTTCCGCCTGGCCAAGATCGCGCACGACGTCCTGGATGGCGGCGGCGTCGGGACCGACCTGCTGGACCTGAGCCTGCTCACCTCCGACTACCGCCGCCACATCCATCCCTGCAAGGGCTGCGTGTCCACCGCCATGCCGCTGTGCCACTGGCCGTGCAGCTGCTATCCCAACCACGCCACCGGGCAGGTGGGCGACTGGATGGCCGAGATCTACGAGCGCTGGGTGTCGGCGCACGGCGTGCTGCTGGTGACGCCCACGCACTGGTACCAGGTCAGCAGCCCGCTCAAGCTGATGATGGACCGGCTGGTCTGCGCCGACGGCGGCAATCCCGACCCCACCCGTACGAGCGGCAAGGACGCGAAGAAGGCGAAGGAAATCGAGCTGGCGGGCTGGGATTATCCCAAGCACCTCGCGGGGCGCACCTACGGCGTGGTGGTGCACGGCGATGTGGCCGGCATCGAAGGCACGCGCCGTGCCACGTGCGACTGGCTGGACTGGATGGGGCTGGTCGACGCCGGTCCGGGCGCGCGGCTGGACCGCTACATCGGCTACTACCAACCCTATGCCACCAGCCACGCCGAACTGGACCGCGACACCGGCGTGCAGGAAGAGGTGCGCAACGTCGCGCGTGCGCTGCTGGAAGCGGTGGCGCAGTTGCGCCGGGGCGCACTGAGCGCACCGGGCAGCGGGCTGCGTCCGCCGCGGCCTAAGTAGCGTCGCCCCGGCCCTGCTTCAGCCGCGCGCGCAGCTCGGTCTTCAGCACCTTGCCGTAGTTGTTCTTGGGCAGCGCCTCGACGATCTCGTAGCGCTTCGGCCGTTTGAAACGGGCGATGTGCTGCAGGCACACGGCATCCAGGTCGGCGACGGTGACGGTGCGGCCCGGCTGCGGAACGACGAAGGCCACCACCACCTCGCCCCATTCGGGGTCGGGGGCGCCCACCACCGACACCTCGGCGACGCCGGGCGTGAGCAGCAGCACCTCCTCGACCTCGCGCGGGTAGATGTTGGAGCCGCCGCTGATGACCAGGTCCTTGCTGCGGTCCTTCAGCGTGAGGAAGCCGTCGGCGTCCAGGCTGCCCATGTCGCCGGTGAACAGCCAGCCCTCGCGCAGCGCGGCGGCCGTCGCGGCCGGGTCCTGCCAATAGCCGGCCATCACCGTGTCGCCGCGCACCAGCACCTCGCCCACTTCGCCGATCGGCAGGTCTTTGCCTTCTTCGTCGCTCACGCGCACTTCCACCGGCGTCTGCGCCACGCCGACCGAAGCGAGGCGCTGCGCATGGCGCGGATGTCCCGTGTCGAGCAGCTGCGCACGGGACAGCGCCGTGGCAACCATCGGCGTCTCGCCCTGGCCGTAGATCTGCACGAAGCGCGGCCCCAGCACACGCAGGGCGCGCTTGATGTCTTCGGCGTACATCGGCGCGCCGCCGTACACGATGGTCTTGAAGCCTTCGCCGTCGAGCCCGTGCGTTTCCGCGTGGTCGACCAGGCGCTTGACCACCGTCGGCGCCGCGAACATGTTCACGCGGCCCAGGGTGCGCGCGAGTCCGAAGATCTCCTCCGGATCGAAACCGCCGGAAGCCGGCACCACGTGGCGCGCGCCCGCCATCACGTGGGGGATCGCGTAGATGCCGGCGCCGTGCGACATCGGCGGGCCGTAGACGATCGCATCGCGGGCGTCGATCGCATCCACGTCGATGAAGTAGGTGAGGCCCATGGTCATCAGGTTGCGGTGCGTGAGCATCACGCCCTTGGGCTTGCCGGTGGTGCCGCTGGTGTAGAACAGCCAGGCCAGGTCGGTGGGCGCGCGCGCAGCGAGCTCCGCTGGCGTACCGCCCAGGAGTTCCTCGTACGCGGGCGTCTCCACGTCGATGCAGCGCCCCGGCACCTGCAGGCCGGCGCCGACGTCGGCGGTGACGAAGGCCCAGCGGGCCTGCGCGTGCTCCGCGATCCATTGGGCTTCCCGCAGGTGCAGCTTGGCGTTGGCCGGAACGACCACCAGGCCGGCCCACCAGCAGGCGTACATCAGCTCCAGGTAGGCGGGATGGTTGCGCATGAACAGCAGCACCCGGTCTCCCCGTGCCAGGCCCTGCGCGCGCAGGGCGCCAGCGATGCGCGCCGTGCGCGCTGCCAGTTCGCCGTAGCTGCAGCGCAGGCGGTTGCCTTCGTACAGGGCCGGCCGGTCGGGGTCGGCCAGCGCGATGCGGCGCAGCGTGTTCGCCAGGTTCATGTGTCGCTCCGGGATAGGCGCCCAAGATAGCCGTGGCGCGGGCGGCGGCCAAGAGCGTAGAAACACGCTGGCCGGCCGGGGGGCAGGTAACTCTACGTAATGGGTTCTCCCCGTTGCAGCTTAGGGTGTCGGCCTTAACCTCGCGCGCCGATGGCCGCCGTTTTGAGTGGCCACGTCGTTGTGGAGACAGCATGAAAAGACGCAGCTTCGCGCTGGCGCTGGGGTCGGCGCTCGCGCTGCCGACCGTGCGCGCCCGCACCCCCGACCTGGTCATCGGCCAGGTCGCCCCGTTGTCCGGCCTGCTGGCCAGCACGGGGGCCCAGATGGTGCTGGGCGGGCGGATCTACTTCGAGCACGTGAACGCCAGGGGCGGCATCCACGGCCGGGCCATCCAGCACGTGGTGGTCGATGACGGCTACAAGGTGGACGAAACCGTACGCCAGACGCGCGAGCTGCTGGCGCGGCCCGAACTGCTGGCGCTGTTCGGCTTCGCGGGCACGGCCAACATCGGCAAGCTGCTTTCGGAAAAGGTGCTGGAGCAGGGCGGGGCGGCGCTGGTGGCGCCCTACACGGGCGGCGAGGTGCTGCGCAATCCCTTCAATCCGTGGATCTTCCACCTGCGCGCCGGCTATGCCGACGAGACCGAGCACATGGTCCAGCAGGCCACGACGCTGGGCCTGAACCGCATCGCGGTGATGTACCAGGACGACGGCTTCGGCCAGGCCGGGCTCGAAGGCGTGCGCCAGGCGCTGGCGCGCCGCAAGCTGCCGCTGTCCGTGGCGGCCGGCTACGAGCGCAACACCGACAAGGTGGAGGACGCGGCGCAGCGCATCAAGGCGTCGGACGCGCAGGCCGTGATCATGATCTCGGTGAACAAGTCGACCGCGGCCTTCGCAAGGCGCTTTCGCGAGCTGGGCGGCGGCGCCCAGCTGTACAACATCTCGGTGGTCGATCCCGCCGAGATCGTGCGCATCGCCGGGCTGAAGAATGCGCACGGACTGGGCATCAGCCAGGTGGTTCCGTACCCCTACACGCCGCGGCTGCCTGCCGTGCGCGAGTACCAGGAACTCCTGAAGCGCCACGCACCGGACCAGGAGATCAACTACACCAGCTTCGAGGAGTTCCTGGGCGCCAAGGTGCTGGTGGAGGGACTGCGCCGGGCGGGGCCGAATCCCAACCGGGCCAAGGTGATGGAAGCGCTGGAGTCCATCTCGGGCTTCGACCTCGGCGGCATTACCGTGGGCTACGCGCCGAACAATCGCGTGGGTTCGCGCTACGTGGAGGTGACGGTGATCGGCAGCTCCGGCAAGCTGCTCAAGTAGTTCAGCCCGCGCCGACCAGGCGCGCGACCAGCTCGCCGTGGCTGGCGGCGCCCAGCTTGCGCATCAGGCGGCCGCGGTGCGCCTCCACCGTGCGCGGGCTCAGGTCCAGCAGCCTGGCGATCTGCTTGCTGGTGCGGCCGGTGACCAGGTGCTGCGCGATCTCGCGTTCGCGCGCGGTGAGGTCGCCGGCCACGCGCCGGCGCGTCGAGATGTCCTCGAACATCCAGACCGCCCGCGCGAACGGTGCGCTGCGGTCCAGCGCCCGGCCCACCACGTGGCACCAGAACAGCGTGCCGTCGCGCCGCTTCATGATGCGCTCGTCGCCGTAGGTGCCCTGTTCGCGCATGACCGGCAGGCCCACCTTGCCGATCTGGTGGTACTCGTCCTCGGTCGGATAGAGCGGCGCGAGCGGCCGGCCCGCGAGTTCCTCGGGCGCGTAGCCGAACATCTGGGCGAAGGCCGGATTGCACAGCGCCACCACTCGTTCCTGCGTGACGCACATCCCGACCGGCGCCATTTCGAAGGCGATGCGCAGCGCGTCCAGCGTCGGGTTCGCGTCGGACTGCGGCATGGTGCGATCCGGCTAGGCCCCGCGCGCGGAGAACGCCTGCAGCGCGTCGGCGTCGGTGCGGTACATCTTCAGCAGCGGGCTCTCCCGCAGCTCGCCCGCCTTCTGCAGCACGCGTTCCACCGGCAGCTTGATGCCGCTGATGTGCAGCGTGATGCCGCGCTCGGCCAGCAGCTTGCGCAGCTGGCCGAACATCTCCACGCCGGTAGCGTCGATGCGGTTGATCGGCTGGGCGAACAGGCACACGTGGCGCACGTCGGGATGCAGGGCGAGGTGCTCGACGATCGCCCGCTCCATCGCGGTGGCGGAGGCAAAGTCCAGCTCCGCGTCCATGCGCAGCGCGTAGAGGTGCGGCGCCAGCGGAGGCAGCTTCCACAGGTGGCGGTCGCGCAGGCTGCCGTCCGGATGCAGGCCCACCTCGATGATCCGCGGGTGCAGGCGCAGGTACAGGAAATAGGCCAGGCCGATCAGCACGCCGGTGAGCACGCCCCAGTAGATGCGCGGCGCGGTCAGGATGGTCACGGCGAAGGTGACGGCGGCGGTGGCCGCCTCGACGCGGTCGATCTGCCAGAGCCCGACGAAGGTGCGCGGCTTGAACAGGCTGGACACGGCCGCGACCACCACGGCCGCGAGCACCGCCTTCGGCACGTGCGACAGCGCGGGCGTCAGGAACAGCAGCACCAGCAGCACGAAGCCGGTGGCGATCACCGTGGCCCAGCCCGTCTTCGCGCCGGAATACAGGGTCAGCGCGGAGCGCGAGAACGAGGTGCTGGTGGCGAACGCGCCCGACAGGCCCGATGCGAGCTTGCCCACCCCCTGGCCCACGAGGTCCTGGTTCGCGTCCCAGCGCTTGCCGTCGCGCTGGCTCTCGATCTTGGCGCTGGCGGCCATCTCCAGCGAACTCACCAGCGCCAGCACCAGCGCGGGGGCGAGCAGGGTGGAAAACTGCTCCCAGCCCGGCCAGCCGGGCCAGTACGGTGCGGGCAGGCCCTGCGGCAGCGCGCCCACCACGGCGCCGGACTGCGAGTAGCCGCTGAAATAGCTGATGGCGCCTGCCGCCGCGAGCACGATCAGCATGATGGGCAGGCGCGGCGCGACGCGCTTGGCGCCCACGAACACCACGAGGCTCACGATGCCGTAGGCCAGGGCCTGCAGGTCGAGGTCCGGCCCGTGCAGCAGCTGGCCGAGCGAGCCCTTGAGCCCGATCAGCGCCGGCAGCTGCGAAGCGATGATCAGCAGTGCGGCGGCCTGGCTGAAGCCGGTGAGCACCGGCGAGGTCACCAGGTTCAGCACCCACGCCGAGCGCGTGAGCCCCACCAGCAGCTGCAGCCCGCCGGCCAGCAGCGCGAGCCAGACCGCCAGCGCCACCCAGCTCGCGCTGGTGGGTTCCGCCATGCCGACCAGCGACGCGCCCACCAGCACGCTGCTCAGCGCCGAGGGACCCACCGACAGCCGCGTGGAGGCGCTGAACAGCACCGCCGCCACGGCCGGCAGGAAGGTCGCGTACAGGCCCGTCACCAGCGGCATCCCGGCCAGGCCTGCATAGGCCACGGACTGGGGAATCATCACCACCGCGACGGTGAGCGCCGCGATCGCCTCGCCACGCAGCAAGTGCCGCGTCGGCCGCGGCCAGGTCAGGAACGGGAACCAGTGGGACAGCTTGGACATCCGCCCGAGCTTACCGCTGCGGCATGTCCTTCACCCCGTAACCCAGGCTGACCGTCGCGTCCTCCGGGATGGCAGGCATGGTGGCGTTCCAGCTCTCCCAGGCATCGCGCAGCGCCACCAGCCGGTCCGGCTCGCGGCCCGCGAGGTTGGCGCGCTCGCGTTCGTCGGCCGGGATGTTGAACAGGTAGTCGTGGCCGTCCACGCGCAGGTACTTCCAGTCGCCGTCGCGCAGCGCCCGCTGGCCGCGGTGGTTCATGCGCCAGTGCAGCGGCCGCGCGAAGGTGCGCTGCGGCTCCTGCAGCACCGGCAGCAGCGACACGCCATCCAGCGGGTAGGCAGGGTCCGCCTCGGCGCCGCAGGCGTCCAGCACGGTCGTGGACCAGTCCATGGTCATGCACTGCTGCGTGCTGACCTGGCCGGGCGCGATCTGCGCGGGCCAGTGCGCGATCCAGGGCACGCGGATGCCGCCTTCGGTGAGGTCCATCTTGCCGCCCACCAGCGGCCAGTTGTCCGAGAAGCGCTCGCCGCCGTTGTCGCTGGTGAAGATCACCAGCGTGTCGCGTTCCAGCCCGTGCTTGCGCAAGGCCTGCATCACCCAGCCGATGCCTTCGTCCATGTGGTGGATCATCCGGCGGTAGGTCTGGATGTTGCCGCCGTGCAGGTGGAACAGGTTCTGCTTCACCTCCTGCGCCAGTGCCTCGTCGTCGCGCGTCTCCCAGGGCCAGTGCGGCGCGGTGTAGTGCAGGCTCAGGAAGAAGGGCGCCGCGCGGTCCTGCGCCACCATGCGGTCGATGTAGTCGACCGCGCGGTGCGAGATCAGGTCGGTGAGGTAGCCCTCCTCCGCACGCTCCTCCTCGCCGAACCACAGGTCGTGCTGGCCGTTGGAGCTGCAGTGGGTGAAGTAGTCGACGCCGCCGGACATGGGGCCGAAGAACTCGTCGTAGCCGGAGCGCAGCGGACCGAACGCGGGCGGGTAGCCCAGGTGCCACTTGCCGATCAGCGCCGTGCGGTAGCCCGCCTGCTTCAGCAGCGAGGGCACGGTGGGATGCTCGGGCGGCAGGCCCAGCGTGGTGCTGCCGCGGCTCTTGCTGTTGATCGGCTCCTCGGCCGCGCCGCGCAGCCGGTACTGGTAGCGCGCCGTCATCAAGGCGAAGCGCGTGGGCGAGCAGACGGGCGAGTTCGAATAGCCCTGCGTGAAGCGGATGCCGTTGGCGGCCAGGGCATCCAGCTGCGGCGACACCGCACCGAAGTCCGCATCGCGGCCGCCGTAGCAGCCCAGGTCGGCGAAGCCGAGGTCGTCGGCGACGATGAAGATGACGTTGGGACGCTGGGCCATCACTCCACCTTCATGCCGGTCACGCGGATCACCTTGCCGTAGCGGTCGGACAGGTCCGCCAGCCGCTTGCCGGCAGCGGCCCCGGCCAGGCCTTCGTAGTGGAGGTCGAGGTTGTCCAGCCGTGCGCGCACGTCGGCGCGGGCGAGGGCATCGGTCATCGCCTTCTGGATCGCCTGCACCACGGGTTCCGGCGTGGCGGCGGGCACCATCGCGAGGTACAGGACTTCCTGTTCGAGTTGCGGCAGGCCGGCCTCGGCGACCGTCGGGATCTCCGGCGCCAGTGTCGAGCGCAGCCGGCTGGTGACGGCCAGCGGCGTGATCTTGCCGGCCTTCACGTGCGGCAGCATGCCGGGCGTGGCCAGCGCGCCGCCATTCACCTCGCCGGCGAGCACCGCCGTGACCGCGGGCGTGTTGCCCTTGTACGGCACGTGCGTGATCTTCGCGCCGGTCGCCTCGGTGAACACTTCCGCCGCCAGGTGGCCGGGGCTGCCGCTGCCGGCGGAGCTGAAGGTGACCGGATGGGCCTTCGCCGCGGTGACCAGATCCTTCATGGTCCGGAAGCCGGTGGACGGATGCACGCCCACCAAAAGGCCGGAGGAGGCCATCACCATCACGGGCCGCAGGTCCGTGGTCTTGAAGGGCATGCCCTTGTAGATGTGCGGGTTCACCGTGAAGGTGCTGTCGATGCCGAACAGCACGGTGTAGCCATCGGGAGCGGCCTTGGCGACGGCGTCGGCGCCGATGTTGCCGCCGGCGCCCGCCTTGTTCTCCACCACGAAGGGCTGGTTGAACTGCTTCTGCAGCACGTCGGCGACGGAGCGGGCGATCAGGTCCGCGGGGCCGCCCGGGGGGAAGTTGTTGACGAACTTCACCGGCTTGCTGGGCCAGGCCGGCGCCTGGGCGAAGGAGGAGGCGCAGGCAGCCAGCACGGCCGCGGCGAGCAATCGTTTCATCGGATCTCCGTCAGGGCTGGTAGCCCGATTTCTGCACCACCGGCGCCCACTGCGCGCGGTACGCCTTGAGCATGGCCTGCGTCTGCGCCTGCGTGGACACCACGGGCGTCATCTGCGCGGCGAGAAACTTGCGCTGCGTGTCCGGGTCCTTCATCACGTCGGCGATGGCGGCGGCGTAGCGCTGCACGGCCGCGGCGGGCATGCTGGCCGGCGCGAAGAAGGCGTTCCAGCCGGTGGCCACCAGCGGCAGACCCGCCTCGCGGAAGGTGGGGATGTTCGGGGAGATGGTGTTGCGGGTCGCGCCCGAGCTGGCGAGGATGCGCACCTTGCCGGCCTCGTGCTGCGGCAGCACGCTCTCCAGCGTGTCGACCGACACCGGGACCTGCCCGCCGATCAGGTCTGTGATCAGCGGCGCCGAACCGCGATAACCCACCACCTGCGCCTTCACCCCCGCCTTCTCCGCCAGCATCAGCGCGACGAAGTGCGGCAGGCTGCCGGTGGCCGGCACGCCGAAGTTGGCCTGGCCTGGATTCGCGCGCAGCCAGGCGATGAGGTGCGAGAGCTCGCGCACCGGCACGGCACCCGCCACGGTCACCGCGAAGTCGTAGTCGTTGACGTGCGAGACCGCGACGAAGTCCCGGTCCGGGTCGTAGCCGTTGTCCTTGAGGACCAGCGGCGCCACCACCATCACGGCCGGGTTGGCGACCATCAGCACGTGCTGGCCCGGCGCCGCCGCCTTCACCTGCTGGGCCGCGAGCCGGCCGCCGGCGCCGGTCTTGTTCTCGACGATGACAGGCATGCCCAGCCGCGACTGCAGCTTCTCGCCGACGATGCGCGCGACGCGATCGGTGGCGCCGCCGGGTGCGAAGCCCGTGACGATGCGCAGGGTGTCCGGCGCCTGGGCGCGCAGCCCGCAGGCCGTGAACGCGAGCAGGGCGGTGGCGGTTCGTCGTTTCAAGAAAGGTCTCCAGTGGCCGCTCGTTCGCCGCCAGGACTCACTCTAGTTGCCCCACAATCAATTGTTCAAATCAATCATTCCCCGCGTAAACCCGCATGCCTGCATCCACCCTGCGCGAGCCGGCCGGCCTGGACGACCTGCTGCTGTACAAGCTCAGCCGCCTGCTGGCCGTCGGCGGAAGCATGGTGATCCGCCTGTGCGAAGGACGCTTCGGCATCACCCGGCGTGAATGGCGCGTGATCGCGCGGCTGGCGCAGGAACAGGAGCTGCTGTCCTCCGAGCTGGCCGACAGCATCCAGCTCGATCGCGCGCGCACGTCGCGGGCCGTCTCCTCGCTGGTGGCCAAGAAGCTGGTGCGCAGGCAGGCCGGACCCTCGGACCGGCGGCAGGCGCGGATCGCGCTGACCGACAAGGGCCGCTCGCTGCATGCATCGCTGTTTCCGCTGGTGTGCGAGATCAACCGCGGGCTGCTGGCGCCGCTGGCGGCGGCCGACGTGCGCCAGCTCGACGTGACGCTGGCCGCCCTGCAGGCGCAGGCCGATGCGATGGTGCAGGCCGCGCAACTGCCCAAGGCGGACCGACGCCGCGGCGCGCGGGCGCGGCTCGCGATGGGCTGACATGGGGAGGGACCCGGAGCTGGGAGTGCAGGCCGCGGCCTGGATGGCCCTGCGCGGCTGGCAGCCGTTCGCCTTCCAGCGCGAGGTGTGGGCGGCGGTGGACGAGGGCCGCAGCGGCATGCTGCACGCCACCACCGGCTCGGGCAAGACCTACGCGGTGTGGCTGGGCATGCTCGACGCGCTGCTGCGGCGGCATCCGCACGGACGCGGGGCCGAACCTTTGCGCGTGGTCTGGCTCACGCCGATGCGCGCCCTGGCGTCCGACACGACCAAGGCGCTGACCGAGCCGCTGCGCGAGCTCGCGCCGAACTGGACGATCGGCCTGCGCACCGGCGACACGCCCAGCGCCGAACGCGCGCGCCAGGACCGGCGCATGCCCACCGTGCTGGTGACCACGCCCGAGTCGCTGACGCTCATGCTCACGCGCGAGAACGCGCGCGACGAACTCTCGGGTGTGGAGTACGTGGTGATCGACGAGTGGCACGAGCTGATCGGCAGCAAGCGCGGGGTGCAGGCGCAGCTTGCGCTGGCGCGCTTGCGGCGTTTCCATCCGGGCCTCGTCACCTGGGGACTGAGCGCGACGCTCGGCAACCTGGAGGATGCGATGCACGTGCTGTGCGGGCCGGACCCCGAGCCTGCGCCGAAGCTGGTGCAGGGCCGCATCGACAAGACGCTGCTGATCGACACGCTGATCCCGCCTGACCCCGGCAAGTACTCCTGGGCCGGGCACCTGGGTGCGCGCATGCAGCAGCCGGTGGTGGAGGAGATCGCGCGCTCGGGCACCACGCTGGTCTTCACCAACGTGCGCTCGCAGGCGGAGATCTGGTACCAGCTGCTGCTGGAAGCGCGGCCGGACTGGGCGGGGCGCATCGCGCTGCACCACGGTTCGCTGGACAAGTCCACCCGCGAGTGGGTCGAGCAGGGCCTCAAGGAGGGCACGCTGCGCGCGGTGGTGGCGACCTCCTCGCTGGACCTGGGCGTGGACTTCCTGCCGGTGGAACGCGTGCTGCAGGTGGGGTCGGCCAAGGGCGTGGCGCGCATGATGCAGCGCGCCGGCCGCAGCGGCCACGCGCCGGGCCGGCCCAGCCGCGTGACGCTGGTGCCCACCAACACCATGGAGATCATCGAGGCGGCGGCGGCGCGCCGGGCCGCGCACGCCGGCCGGGTGGAGAAGCGCACGCCGCCGGCCAAGCCCTTCGACGTGCTGGTGCAGCACATCGTGACCGTTGCACTCGGCGGCGGGTTCACGCCGGATGACCTGTTCGCGGAAGTGACCACGGCCTGGTCCTACCGCACGCTCACCCGCGCCGAGTTCGACTGGACCATCGCCTTCTGCGAACGTGGCGGCGACAGCCTGGGCGCGTACCCGGAGTACCACCGCATCGTGCGCGACGAGGAAGGCGTGTTCCGCGTGAAGGACAAGGGCGTCGCCAAGCGCCATCGCCTGGGCGTGGGCACCATCGTGAGCGATGCGGCGATCCAGGTGAAATACCTCACCGGCGCCACCATCGGCACCATGGAGGAGGGCTTCATCGCGCGCCTGAAGCCGGGCGACCATTTCTTCTTCGCGGGCCGGCTGCTGGAGTTCGTGCGGGTGCGCGAGATGGCCGCCTACGTGCGCAAGGCGACCAAGAACAAGGGCACCGTGCCGACCTGGCAGGGCAGCAAGATGGCGCTTTCCACCGAGCTGAGCGACGCGGTGCTGGAGATGATGCAGGGCGCCGCGCGGGGCGATTTCCAGGAGCCGGAGCTGGAGGCGGCGCGCCCCATGCTGCTGACGCAGCAGCGGCTGTCGAAGATTCCCACGCCGGACACGCTGCTGGTGGAAGCCTTCCAGTCGCGCGAAGGCCAGCACCTGTACATCTATCCCTTCGCCGGCCGCAACGTGCACCTGGGCCTGGCGAGCCTGATCGCGTGGCGCCTCGCTCGCGAACATCCCAACACTTTCAGCATCTCGATCAACGACTACGGCTTCGAGCTGGTGAGCGCGGAGCCGTTCGACGTCGAACCCGTCACCAGCCAGCGTGTGTTCTCCGGGACCGACCTGCTGCACGACGTGCTGGCCTCGCTCAACTCCAGCGAGCTGGCGCAGCGGCGCTTCCGCGAGATCGCGCGCGTCGCGGGGCTGATTTCCACCGGTTACCCCGGCCAGAAGAAGAGCACGCGCCAGCTGCAGGCGTCCAGCGCGCTGTTCTACGAGGTGTTCCGCAAGTACGACGCAGGCAACCTGCTGCTGAACCAGGCGGAAAGCGAGGTGCTGAGCCAGGAGCTGGAACTGTCGCGGCTCGGCGGCACGCTGGAGCGCATGCGGGCACGCCGGCTCGTGTTCGCGCCGCTGCGGCATCCCAGCCCGATGAGCCTGCCGCTGATGGTGGAGCGCTTTCGCGAAAAGCTGTCCACCGAACAGCTGTCGCAGCGGCTGGACCGGATCCTGCGCGACATGGAGCGGGACGACGCGGCCTGAGTGCTCACCCGGCAGGTCTTGTTCTTGCGCGGCCCGTCAGCGAGGGCGGCCTGGACCGCCTCCGGCCTCGGGCATTTCCTAGTGTTCTCCTACACCGGCTTGCTCTGGCCGCGCACGGCTTGTCCATGACGGGGTGCCTAGAGTTCTCCCAACACACCAAGGAGCCGGCATGAACACGTCCCGCACCCGCACTGCCGCCATGGCGGCCTCGATGACGCTGCTGCTGGCGCTCGCCGCCTGCAGCGAACGCCTCGACCCCGGGCCGCCGGCGGACCAGGCCAGCGTGGAGATCAACCGCCAGGGCATGAAAGGCGCGAAGGATTCCAGCGAAGCCATCGGCGTGGCGCACAACACGAACGACGGCCAGCGCGAGGACGGGCGCCTGTCGCGGTTCTGGCGGGGCGCCTCGCCGCGCTCCTGAGGCACGCCGCGGGACCCGCGACGATCACAGTCCCGCAAGCCGCAAGCCGCAAGGCAACGAGCCGAGGGCCGCGCGTGCGGCCCTCCCTCTTGCCGTGCAGCGTGGGCTTCAGTGCGTGGCCGCCGGTTCCACCTTGCCCGTGGATGCGGTGCCTGCGGGCTTTCCGGCGTCCGCGGTTGCGACCGGCTGGGGCCCGCGCGCCGTCGACGGCGAGCGCGTCTCGCTGATCACGTCGTGCACGTAGCGCAGCTTCTGGAGCGCGCCCACCGACAGCGCGAACGGATAGGCGTCTTCCTGGCCGAGGCTGCGGTTGAGGCTGTTGACCAGCAGCGTCAGCGGCACCCATTGCTCCACCAGCGTGTCGAAGTCCGGCTGGCCGGTCTCCAGCGGGTTCAGGACCTCCTCGACGTCGCGGTCCTGGCCGGGCACCGTGAGCCGCATGTTGTGGGACGCGGCGGTTTCCAGCAGGTCCACCATGTGCAGGTAGTGCGCCCAGGTCTCGGCCCAGTCCTCCCACGGGTGCGCGCTCGCGTACTCGCTGACGAAGTGATCCTGCCAGTCGGGCAGCGTGCCGCCGCGTGCATAGTGGTCCTGCAAGGCCTGCCGGTAGTCCTGCTGCTCATCGCCGAACACGGCGCGGAACCCCTCCAGGCGCTGGCCTTCGTCGATCAGGCGGTCCCAGTAGTAGTGGCCCGATTCATGGCGGAAGTGGCCGAGCAGGGTGCGGTAGGGCTCGTGCATCTCCACCCGCCGGCGCACGCGCTCGGCTTCGTCCGCCTCCGACACGTTGAGCGTGACCACGCCCTGCGCGTGACCGGTCATCACGGGCTGACCGGGGAGATCTTCCAGGAACTCGAACACCGGGCCGTCGGCGTTGCCTTCGTGCGGGGCGGCCGCGACCAGGCCCAGCTTGCCCAGGGTGTAGAACAGCCGCCGCTTGGCGACCTCCAGCCGGTACCAGCGCTGCGGGTTCTCCGGCTTGGAGAGGTCCGGCAGCACGCGCGTGAGGCGGCAGGACACGCACAGGGGATTGGGGTCGTCCGCCGGCACCGCGAAGTTGCAGGCGTTCTGCGTGGTGTGGTTGTGGCAAAGCCGATAGCGCGCCGGGGAGGCCTTCCTGCCACGGGCGCGCGGGCGCCAGAGGGTGTCGTCGTTGCCCGGGGCCTTCTCGATCGCCGCCATGTTCAGGCGGTCGGGCAGGAAGGCCAGCGCGCTGTCGCACTGCAGGCACGTCACGTTCTCGAAGAAGATCGGGTTGCCGCAGTACTGGCAGTGGAATGTCTTCATGGTGTCCTGGGTTCCCCGGAAAGCAAAAAGGGCAGGCGCGCCGCTGGCCGCCTGCCCCATGGTCCGGACGGCGCGGCGCCGCCCGGAGCCTTGTGTGCTTACGGACGCACGACGAGGTTGTTGCGCACTTCACGCACGCCCTTGGTGGCGGCGGCGATGCGGCCGGCCGAGTCCTTCTCGGCCTGGGACTTGGCGAAACCGGACAGGGCCACGGTGCCATTGAGCGTGTCGACGTTGATCGACATGCCGCCCGTGCTCTTGTCCTCGAGCAGCTTGGCCTTCACCGTGGTGCTGATGGCGCGGTCGTCGACATAGGTGCCGGCGTCGGTCTGGCCGCGCATGACGGCGCAGCCGGAGGTGACCAGCGTGAGGCCGGTGAGGATTGCCAGTGCGATGGCGCGAGTCTGCTTCATATGAACTCCCTTCCTTGCGGATTTGCTTGTGATGTGGTGCGGGACTGCAAAAACGCGCACCGGGACCCGCACCGTACCTCCCGGTTCGCCGATTTCACTCAGGACGGTTGTGATCCTTTCGGTAGTCCGCCGCCGACATCGCAGCAGCGAACAGGTGCGACAGCTGCGACGACTTGAGCAGGGCCACCAGCAGCGTGGTCACCGAGATCAGGCGCCACGGCCGCGCGAAGGTGAGCGCCGCGCCAGTCAGCAGCGAGATGCCCAGCAGCTGCAGCGGCTTGCGGCGTGCGTATTCCTGCAGCAGCGGCGCGGCGAGGTCGGTCACCATGTGGGCCGGGTGGTAGCGCCACCAGGTCTTGACCCCATGCCGCAGGTGGCCGAACCAATCGGCGCCCGCGACCGGCGGCGGCAGGTCGTCCTCCGGGAAACCGAAGCCGTCGCTGAAAGGCTGGCCGGCCACTTCCTCGCGGGGATCGTGCCGACGCTGCCGCCGCGCGATCTGCTCGAGGATGGCCTGGCGATTGCGTGCCAGCCGGTCGGAAGCCTCAGACATGGGAGACCTCCCCCCTGCCGGAGCGCCGTGGGGTCCGCGGCTCGCCCTGAAGGGAGCAGCGAGCGCTGTCGTGCGGCCGTGCGCCGCTCATGAGCGCGCACCGATCCCGCGCAGCGTCTGCGCATCGGCATCGAGCTGCGCCTTCAGTTCGGTGAACGCCTTCTCCGGCAGGCGCTTGCGCGCCACCGTGAAGGCGGCGACGGAGACCACCAGCGGGATCAGCGGAACGAGAACGAACGCCCAATGGAACCGGTCCTGGATCGCGGCGAGCATCGCAGCCACGCCGGCGAGGATCAGGAACACCAGCGCGGCGGACAGCGTGATGGCCCAGGCGACCGCGCGCTTGGCGACTTCGCTGCCCACGGAGGAGGCTTCCTCCCGCATCAGCGACGCATAGCCGGCCACGTGTTCCATCACCAGCTCCGGCCTGGTGATCAGCACCGAGAAGATCGGATGCACCATGGGCGTCGGGCCTCAGAAGTAGCGGTTCTGGAGGTCGTTGCGGTGGCGCATGGCGATCACGATGCCCGCGACGGCGGCGCCGACTGCGGCCGCGATCAGCGCGGACTTCATCGGATGCTCGGACACGTAGCGGGTGCCCGCGCTGGCGTACTCGCCCATGTAGCGCTGGGCCGAGGACGCGCGATCGGACACGCCGGAGCGCAGGTCCTTCACCGTGCTGCTCGCGCGGTCCAGGGCGTCGGCGGCCAGGCGGCGGGTGCTGTCGAGTGTTTCGTTCATCATGTGCGGGTCCTCTTTTGTTGGGTGTGCGGGGTGCCTAGGTTCTGCGCATGAGGCCCATCAGGAAGGCGATGGCCGAGAGGCCGGCGAACACGAAGAACGCAGTCTTCGCGAGCTCCTCCGTCTCCGTCACGATGCCGCCGAACCCGAGCACCGCCGCGATCAGCGCGATGACCAGGAAGGCGACGGCGTAATGCAGCACGGGGGACTCCTCGATGAACCTTGGGCGCGCGGGCACGGGGGCTGTCCATGCCTGCGGCTAGCTTAGGCATACGGCCCGGCGCAACGATCAGGAGCGGGCCTGATCCGCTGTAGTCACGCGGGAGGCAAGCGATGTAGGACGGCGCCTACGCGCGGCCGGGATGCTTCACGCGGATGCCGGCGCCGGGGCGGGCGAGGGTGCCGCCGCGCCGGCCTTGGGCAGCATGGCCATGATCCGCGTGCCATTGCCGGGCTGCGAGGCCAGGCTCAAGCGACCCCCGGCCGCCTCCACGCGGTGGCGCATGCCGGCGAGCCCGTGCGTGGAGGCGTGCATGGAGTGCACGTCGAACCCCTTGCCGTTGTCGCGGATCTCCACTTCCACGTGGTTGCTGTAGTCGCGCACGCTGATGTCGACCTGGGTGGCCTCCGCGTACTTGCCCACGTTCGTCAGGGACTCCTGGACGATGCGGTAGACGGTGAGTTGCGCGGACTCCCCGAGCTCCACGGCTTCCAGGCTGGTCGCCACCTCGACGCCGGAGCGCTCGGAGAACTCGCGCGCCAGGATCTCCAGCGAAGGCGTGAGTCCCAGGTTGGCGAGGGAGGAGGGTCGCAGGTCCTCGATGATGCGGCGCTTCAGCGCGATCCCGCTGTTGAGGGCCTCCGTGAGGTGCTGCATGCGTTCCAGCACTTCGGGGCCTTGCGGTCCGAGCCTGGACTTCAGCCGGGCGACATCCAGCTTGGCGGCGGTGAGCAGCGCGCCGAGTTCGTCGTGCAGCTCGCGCGCCAGGTGGCCGCGTTCCTCCTCGCGCACCTGCTGCAGGTGGGTGGCCAGCTGCGCCAGGGAAGCCGTGCGCTCCCGCACCTGCCGCTCCAGCTGGTCGCGCTCCTGCTGCAGCGCCGCCTGCTGCTGTTCGCCCGCGCGCTTGAGCCGCGTGGTCTGGCGCAGGTACAGCGCGAAGGCGAGCAGCGCCGCGGCCGCGACGATGGCGATGCCCGCGCGCGCGCGCCGAAGCGTGCGCTGCACCTGGTCCTGCGCCAAAACCATGCGGTCGGTCGCGCTCTGGATCAGCTGTCCCGCCTCGCCGCGGATGGCATCCATGTGCTCCTTGCCGACGTCGGTGAGCAGCACGGACTTCCATGCGTCCTCGTTGCCCTGCTTGCGCATGCGCACCGACAGGTCCATCTCGGCGAGCTTGCGCTGCACGTTGCGCGTGAGCTGGCCGAGCACGGCGGCATCCGGCGCTTCCGCCGCATAGCTCTTGCGCAAGGAGTCGAGGTTCTGGCCGATCTCCGCGACCGCCGCGTCGTAGGGCTCCAGGTAGCGCGGGTCGCCGGTGAGCAGGTAGCCGCGCGATCCGGTCTCCGCATCCACCATGTGCAGCAGCAGGCGGCTCACCGCGTTGCGGATGCGCGTGTTCTCATCGATGCGATCGAGCGCCTGGGCCGACTGGTTGTAGCCGGTCTCGTTGATACCGATGAGCACCAGCGCTGCCAGCAGGGCAAGAATAAGACTGATCGCACCTCGGGACGAGGCAAAAGATGACAGTGGTTTCACCCGCGAGGCTCAACGGTCTGCATAAAATCCGGGCACGTCATGGCTCAAGGGTAGGCCATTTCCAACCGGAAGTGGGGCACAATGAATCAGCTTGGCGTAGAAGGTGAAGCATGATCAAAGTGGGCATTGTGGACGACCACGCCATTGTGCGGTCGGGCCTCAAACAGTTCTTTTCTGAACAGGTCGACCTGCGTGTCGTCGGTGAGGCGTCGAGCGGGCGCGAAGCCATCGATCTCGTGCGCACCACCGAAATGGACGTCCTGGTGATGGACCTCTCGATGCCGGGACAGAGCGGCATCGACGCGCTGGGCATGATCCGGGCGAAGGCACCCGACGTCGGCATCCTGATCCTCTCCGGCTATCCCGAAGAGCATTACGCGATGAACCTGATCCGGCAGGGCGCCAGCGGTTACCTGAACAAGGAATGCGAGCCGATGGAGATCGTCAACGCGATCCGCACCATCGCGCTGGGCCGCCGGTACATCTCGCCCGCGGTCGCCGAACTGCTCGCGCAGCAGCTCAACCGCAAGGAAGGCGGCGCGCCGCACGAGCAATTGTCGGAACGCGAATTCCAGGTGTTCCTCAAGCTCGCCAAGGGCGAGACCGCGGGCGACATCGCCAAGGCGCTGTCGCTGTCCGTGAAGACGGTGAGCACGTACCGCACGCGCCTGATGGAGAAGATGAACCTCTCCTCCAACAGCGACCTCACGTACTACGCGCTGAAGAACAAGCTGATCGACTGAAGCGTCAGCGCTGCCCGCCCAGCGCGAGGCAGTAGTCGACCAGGGCGTCGATCTCGTTCGACTTGTCGAACACCGCATCGGCGCCCATCTCCGCGCAGCGCTTGCGCATGTCGGGGGTCGCATAGTTGCTGAGGACCACGACGCGCTGGTCGCGGCTGCGGTCCTGGCAGGCTTCCAGCACGCCGAGCCCACTGCCTTGCTTGAGGAACAGGTCGACGATCGCCAGATCCCAGTCGCCCCGATGGGCCGCGAGCCACGCACGCGCGATGCCTTCCGCTTCGGCCCACCCAAGCGAACTCACTCCGGCGAGTTCCGCCAGCGTTTCGATCAGGTTCTCGCGGATGGTCGCGTTGTCTTCGACGATGTAGGTGCGCAGTTCCACGGGCTGGCGAGTGTGGCGCGGCTGCCGCCAGCCGCCGGTCCCCTCTGACCGCGGGCCATTGTGCCAGCGGGCCATCGCGCCACGGGTAGGATGGTTCCTACGAGCTCGGGTGTGGCGGACGACGTGCTGGACCGCAGCGTGCCGACTTCTCGCGCGGGCCGCAGCGGGCACACTGCGATGCAAGGGGCGAGCAGTTCCTGCCCCGCACGCACATGAAACCCGTTCTCCGATCCGTCATCGTCATCCTGGTCACGCTGTTCGCCGCGGCGCTCGTGGCGTTGGGCGAGCCGGGTGCGGCGGAGGTGCAGATGGCAGCGCAGAGCGCACCAACCGGCCAGGTGGTCGCCGCGCTGTTCGGCGCCGACGAGTGAGTCGTCAGGCGCCGCGCTGCGCGCAGACCGGGCAGGCGGCGTCACGGCGCACCCGCATTTCATTCCACTCCATCGTGCGGCCGTCGAGCATCTGAAGGCGGCCGGCCAGCGAGCTGCCAACGCCCGCGAGCAGGCGCAAGGCTTCCGAGGCCTGCATCGCCCCGATGATCCCCACCAGCGGCGCGAACACGCCCATGGTGGCGCAGCGTGTCTCCTCGAGCGACTGGTCCGGCGGGAACACGCAGGCGTAGCACGGGCTGTCCGCGCGCCGCGGGTCGAACACGCTGACCTGTCCGTCGAAGCGGATGGCGGCGCCGGACACCAGCGGCTTGCCATGCGCGAAGCAGGCGCGGTTGATGGCCTGGCGCGTCTCGAAGTTGTCGCAGCAGTCGATCACCACGTCGGCCTGCGGCACGAGTTCGTCCAGCGCCTGCGCATCCGCCTTCATCACGACGGGACGCACGAACACGTCAGGGTTGATCGCCGCAACCGCCTCGCGCGCGGACTGCGCCTTCGGCCGGCCGACGCGATCCAGGTTGTGCGCGATCTGCCGCTGCAGGTTGGTGAGGTCCACGGCATCGTGGTCCACGATCGTGATGCGGCCGACGCCCGCGGTGCCGAGGTACAGCACGACGGGCGAGCCCAAACCGCCGGCGCCGATGACGAGCGCGTGCGAGTCCAGCAGCCGCTGCTGGCCCTCCACACCTACTTCGTCGAGCAGGATGTGCCTGGAGTACCGAAGCAGCTGGTCGTCCGTCATGAGGCGATTTTCACTGCAAAAAGTCGGTCCGACTTTTTGCAGTGGTTTTGAACGGTGTGTGGAAGCCCGGCGGAGCCGGATCTTCCACACAGGTGGGACCGCGCTGCATGCTATTCCGCGCGATCCACGCAATGAAAAAGGCGGCCCAGAGGCCGCCATTTTTCAGGATGAAGGTGTCTAATTTTCCTTCTTCTCTTCCTTGTTCTCCACGACCTGGGTCTTGGAGATCACCACCGGCCGGCCCTTCAGCTGGTTCAGGGCCTGCACCAGTTGGAAGTCCTTTTCGTTGCCGAATTCGGGCACCTTGCGCTCGGACGGGCCCTTCTTGGCCTCTTCCTCGGCACGCTTGCGTGCTTCCTCGCGCGCCTTCTCGCGGGCCGCATCCTTCACTTCGGCACCCTGGCCGCTGTTGAGGTGCTTGTCCAGGTCGGCTTCGCGCGTGCGCAGCACGGAGAAGAGGTTGCCTTCCTCGGTCTCGTCGACCATCACGTCGGGCACGATGCCCTTGGCCTGGATCGACTTGCCGCTGGGCGTGTAGTAACGCGCCGTGGTCAGCTTCAGGCCGGTGTCGGGGCCCAGCGGGCGCACCGTCTGCACGGAGCCCTTGCCGAAGGTCTGGCTGCCCAGCACGATGCCGCGCTTGTGGTCCTGCAGGGCGCCGGCCACGATCTCGGAAGCGGAGGCGGAGCCTTCGTTCACCAGCACCACCAGCGGCACGTTCTTCAGCTGGGGCGGCAGGCGCTTGAGCGGGTCGGAACCGGCGCGGCGCTGGTAGAACTCCGGCGAGGCCTTGTACACGAACTTGCTCTCGGGCAGCTGGCCGTTGGTGGAGACCACGTTCACGTTCTCGGGCAGGAAGGCCGCGGAGACCGCCACTGCGGAATCCAGCAGGCCGCCCGGGTCGTTGCGCAGGTCGAGCACCAGGCCCTTCAGGTTGGGATCCTGCTTGTACAGCTCGTTGACCTTGTTGACGAAGTCGTCGACCGTGCGCTCCTGGAACTGCGACAGGCGAACCCATCCGTAGCCGGGCTCGATGACCTTGCCCTTGACCGACTGCGTCTTGATCTCCTCGCGGGTGATCGTCACCGGGAAGGTGCGGTTCTCATCCTTGCGGTAGATCGTGAGCATCACCTTGGTCTGGGGCTCGCCGCGCATGCGCTTGACGGCATCGGACAGCGACAGGCCCTTCACGGCGGTGTCGTCGATCTTGGTGATCAGGTCGCCGCTCTTCAGGCCGGCGCGGTAGGCGGGGGAGCCTTCGATCGGCGAGACCACCTTGACCAGCCCGTCTTCCTGCGAAATCTCGATGCCGACGCCGACGAAGCGGCCGGACGTTCCTTCGCGGAATTCCTTGAACGACTTCTTGTCGAAATACTGGGAATGCGGATCGAGGCTGGCGACCATGCCGGAGATGGCATCGGTGATCAGCTTCTTCTCGTCGACCGGCTCGACATAGTCGCTCTTGACCATGCTGAACACGGCCGCAAGCTGCTGCAGTTCCTCGAGCGGCAACGGGGCCAGGGAGCCACGGGCGACGGTTTGCAGGGAAACCGTGGTCAGCGCTCCGGCAAGGGCGCCTACGGAAATCCAGCCGGCAATCTTGAGTTTGTGGCTCATGGGGTTACGTTCCAAGGGTCCTCTCGACTTCAATATACACCTGAGAAACCTCTCTGACGCGGGGCTGGATCAGGGGTTCCCGGGACGGTGCCGGCGGCGTGTGAAAAAAACGCGATTCGGGCAGGAACCGTCCTACAGGGGACTTTGACGCGCGGCGGTCGCTTCAGCCTGCCTTGCCCTGGCTGGCCACCGCCGCGGCCGCTCGCGCCACGGCCTCGGCGTCTCCCAGATAGTAGTGGCGCAGCGGTCGCAGGTTTGCGTCCAGTTCGTAAACCAGTGGAATTCCGTTGGGAATGTTCAGTCCCACGATCTCCTGGTCGGAGATTCCGTCCAGGTACTTGACCAGGGCCCGGATGGAGTTGCCGTGGGCGGACACCAGGACCCGCTTGCCGGCGCGGATGGCGGGCGCCATGGCTTCGTTCCAGAACGGCAGGACCCGCGCCACCGTGTCCTTCAGGCACTCGGTCAGGGGGATTTCCTCCGGCTTCAGCCGCGCATAGCGGATATCCCCACGCTCGGACCGGGGATCCGCCGGATCGAGCGCGGGCGGCGGCACGTCGTAGCTTCGGCGCCAGACCAGGACCTGGTCCTCGCCGAACTTCTTGGCCATGTCCGCCTTGTTCAGCCCCTGCAGTGCACCGTAATGGCGCTCGTTCAGCCGCCAGGAGTGCGCCACGGGCAGCCAGGTGCGGTCCATTTCGTCCAGCACGTGCCACAGCGTGCGGGTGGCCCGCTTGAGGACGCTCGTGTAACAGAGGTCGAAGTCGTAGCCCTCCGTTTTCAGCAGGCGCCCGGCCTGGACGGCCTGTTCCAGCCCCAGCGGCGTCAGGTCCACGTCGGTCCAGCCGGTAAAGCGGTTTTCCAGGTTCCAGGTGGATTCGCCGTGGCGGATCAGGACGAGCTTGTGCATGGTCAGGCGCAGGTGAGGGAGAAACCCGGCATTCTAGAATTGCGGGCTGTCCGGAACCTTCCGGGCTGAAGAAGAAAGGTTGGAATGGATCTCTTGCCGTTTTTGCAGCACAACTGGGCCCTGGTGCTGATCGCCGTCGTGTCCGGCAGCCTGCTGCTGTGGCCCGGCATTGCCGCCGGGACCCGCGCCGGGCTGAGCCCGGGCGATGCCGTGCAACTGATCAACCGCGAACGCGCGGTGGTGGTGGACGTGAGCGAGGCGGACGAGTTCGCCGCCGGCCACATCACCGGCGCCCGCAACATCCCGGTGAACGACCTGGAGCGAAGGCTGCCCGAGGTGGTGAAGAACAAGGGTGTGCCCCTGATCCTGGTGTGCGCCACCGGCGCCCGGGCGCAGCGCTGCACGGCCAAGGCCAAAACCCTGGGGTACGAAAAGGCTGTCGTCCTGGGTGGCGGACTTCGCGCGTGGAAAGAAGCCAACCTCCCCGTCGAGAAATCCTGAACCCTCGCCACACTGGTCCCATGAAGCCCGTCAAGATGTACACCACGGCCGTTTGCCCCTACTGCATCCGTGCCAAGCAGATCCTCAAGTCCAAGGGCGTCGACGCGATCGAGGAGATCCGCATCGACATGCAGCCCGAGGAGCGCATGAAGATGATGGAGATCACCGGCCGCCGCACGGTGCCGCAGATCTTCATCGGCGACACCCACGTGGGCGGCTGCGACGACCTCGTCGCCCTGGACGGCCGGGGCGGCCTCTTGCCCCTGCTCAACGGCGCCGCCGGCTGAGCGCGCCACCGTCCGCCTGCCTGCGATAATCCGGGGCATCCCGCAATGCGCCCGCCGGCAGCGTCCCGGCGGGCCTTTTTTCATCCGCAACGAAGGCATTGGCCATGGCCGACAACAAAGAACCCGTATTCCAGATCCAGCGCGTCTACATGAAGGAAGCGTCGCTGGAACAGCCGAACTCCCCGGCCATCCTGCTGGAGCAGGAACAGCCCACCGTGGACATCCAGCTGGGCGTGGAAGCGCAGCAGGCCGTCGACGGCGTGTTCGAAGTCGCCGTGTCGGCGACGGTAACGACCAAGATCAAGGACCGCACGGTGTTTCTGGTCGAGGTGAAGCAGGCCGGCATCTTCGAGATCCGCAACGTGCCCGCCGACCAGATGCAGGCCGTGATGGGCATCGCCTGCCCGCAGATCGTCTATCCGTACCTGCGTGCCAACGTGTCCGACATCGTGACGCGCGCGGGCTTCCCGCCGGTGCACCTGGCCGAGATCAACTTCCAGGCGATGTACGAGCAGCAGCAGGCGCAGCAGGGCCAGCAGGCGCCCCAGGGCTCCGGCATCATCACCTCCGCCTGAACGCCGCGGCGCACGCAGCCCATGGACATCCTGGTGCTCGGGGCCGGTGCCTGGGGCACGGCGCTCGCCATCAGCGCGGGCGCGCGGCACCGCGTCACCCTGTGGGCGCGTGACGCAGCCCAGGCGGCGGCGATCGCGGCACGCCGCGAAAACGTCCATTACCTCGCCGGCTTTGGCCTTCCACCGGGCGTGACGGTTGCCTCGCCGCAAGCCGGCGACGTTGCCGCGCTGGCCCAGCGGCACGACCTGGTGATCGTCGCCACCCCGATGGCGGGGCTGCGCGAGGTGCTCACCGCGCTGCGCGGCTGCACGCGTCCCGTGGCCTGGCTTTGCAAGGGCTTCGAACTGCCGGCTTCGCAGCCCTACGGCCTGCTGGGCCACGAGATCCGGGCCGAAGTGGCCCCCACGCTGGCGGCCGGCGTGCTCAGCGGACCCAGCTTCGCGCAGGAAGTCGCCCAGGGCCGGCCGACCGCGCTGGTGGCCGCCAGCGATGCGGCGGCCGTGCGCGACGCCCTGGTGGCGGCCTTCCACGGACCCGCGATGCGCGTGTACGCCACCGAGGACCTGCCCGGGGTCGAGGTGGGCGGCGCGGTCAAGAACGTGCTCGCCATCGCCACCGGGCTGTGCGACGGGCTCGCGCTGGGCCTCAATGCCCGCGCGGCGCTGATCACCCGCGGCCTGGCCGAGATGACGCGCCTGGGGCTGGCACTGGGCGCACGCGCCGAAACCTTCATGGGGCTGTCGGGGCTGGGAGACCTCGTGCTGACGGCCACCGGCGATCTCAGCCGCAACCGCCGCGTGGGATTGCTGCTGGCCGAAGGCCGGACGCTGCAGCAGGCGGTCGATTCGCTCGGCCATGTGGCCGAGGGCGTGTACAGCGCGCGCACCGTGGTCGAGCGTGCGCGCCGGCTGGGCGTGCGGATGCCTATCGCCGATGCGGTGGTCGACCTGCTGGACGGACGCCAGTCTCCGGCCGAGGCGGTGGCGACGCTCATGGGCCGCGACCCCGCAGCAGAATATTCCTAGCGTTACCTAGGGACCTTCCCGCCCCTGTGCGGGGTGGGTGCTCGGCGAGACTGTGGCCTCCCACAACAACGGAGATCCCCATGCGCCGTCTTCACGTCCTCACCGCCACCGCGTCCGTCCTCCTGCTGGCTGCCTGCGCCGGCGGCATGGGCATGGGCGGGGGCGGCAGCAACAACATGAGCTTCTTCGTCACCAGCAGCAACCCGGGCAAGGGTGCCGACTTCGGCGGCCTCGCGGGAGCGGACCAGTACTGCCAGTCGCTGGCCAGTGCGGCCGGCGCCGGCGGCAAGACCTGGCGCGCCTACCTGAGCGCCACCGGCGCCACGCCGGTGAACGCGCGCGACCGCATCGGCCGCGGCCCCTGGTACAACGCCAAGGGCACGATGGTCGCGGCGAACGTCGACGAACTGCACGGGACGAACCAGCTGTCCAAGGTCACGGCGCTGACCGAGAAAGGGGAGGGGGTCATGGGCCGGGGCGATGCGGTGAACATGCACGACGTGCTGACCGGCTCCACGCCCGACGGGCGCGCCACCGCGGGCGGCACTGCCGACACCACCTGCGGCAACTGGACCAAGGGCGGTGATGGCTCGGCGATCGTCGGCCACCACGACCGGACCGGCCTGGACGAATCGGCCCCCGCGAAGTCCTGGAACTCGTCGCACGCCTCGCGCGGCTGCAGCCTGGCTTCGCTCAAGGCCACCGGCGGCGACGGCCGCCTGTACTGCTTCGCGGCCAACTGAGGCCGCGGCGCCGCGCGCTCCGGCCTCCGGCCGGAACAGCGCTCAGGCGATCGTCTTCATCGCGTTGCGCAGCTCGTCGAGATTGGCCGGGCGCGTGACGCGGGCGAGTTCCCGGCCGTCCTTCAGGAACACCAGGGTCGGCCACAGCTTCACCCGGAAGCTGCGGCCCAGCGGCCGGCCGGGGCCGTCCTCCACCTTGATGTGGCGCAGGCCGGGATGGGACGCGAAAGCGCCCGCGATCAGCGGCTGCGCCGCCCGGCACCAGCCGCACCAGCCGGTGCCGAACTCCAGCACGGTGGCTCCAGCCAGCGCATCCACTTCGTCACGCGTGGGCGCGCTCGTCGCGTAGCTCGTTTCCATGGCTCCATTGTCGGGCCGGCGGCGACCGTCCGCCGTCGGAGGCCCCCGACGGGGCCTGTCGGAGGCGCTGGCTAATCCAGGACCAGCTGCGTCTGGGTGACCACCGAGCAGAGCTTGCCTTCGGCGTTGCGGATGGTGGTCTGCCAGACCATGGTGGTGCGGCCGCGGTGCAGGGCCACGCTCTCGCCCGTCACGATGGTGTCGACCTTCGCGCCGCCGATGAACTTGGTGCTGGAATCGGTGGTGGTGGTCCGCTTGCCCTGCGGCAGGTTCAGCACCGTGCCCACCGCGCCCAGCGTGTCGGCAAACGCCATGTGCGCGCCGCCGTGCAGGATGCCGCCGGCGGTGCAGAGCTCGGGGCGGACGCGCATGGTCGCGACCACCCGTTCCGGTGTCGCCTCGGTGAGCTGCACCCCCATCAAGCCGGGAAAGAGCGGGTGCAGCAGTTTCTGCAGCTGGTCCAGGTTCATGCACGGTCCTCCGGCCGGCACTGTAGCGCCGGGGAGTCCCGCGCGCCAGCAGGGACGCGGGCTTGGCTTATGCTCCCGGCATGAGTGCCCTGTTCGATTTTTCGCCCGCCGCCATCGCCGACCTGGCCCGCGCCGACGCGGCGCGCGCGCTGGCAGAGGACGTCGGCGACGGCGACCTGACCGCGGCGCTGGTCGATCCGGCGCGCCGCGCACGGGCGCGCGTGCTGGCCCGCGAAAGCGCCGTGATCTGCGGCGGCCCCTGGGCCGAGGCCGCGCTACGGAAGGTGGATCCGGCGGCCCAGGTGCGCTGGCTGGTGCGCGAAGGCGAGCGCTGCGAACGCGACCAGGTCGTGCTGGAAATCGAAGGCCAGGCGCGCGGCCTGCTTACCGCGGAGCGCACGGCGCTCAACTTCCTGCAGCTGCTCAGCGCCGTGGCGACCAAGACGGCCACCTACGTGGAGGCCGTGCGCGGCACACGCGCCCACATCGTGGACACGCGCAAGACGCTGCCCGGCTTGCGGCTCGCACAGAAGTACGCGGTGCGCACGGGCGGCGGCACCAACCACCGCATCGGCCTGTACGACGCGGTGCTGATCAAGGAAAACCACATCGCCGCGGCTGGGGGCGTGACGCCGGTGCTGCGCGAGGCGCAACGGGTCGCTGCCCGCGCCACCTTCATCGAGATCGAGGTCGAGACCCTGGCGCAACTGCAGGAAGCGCTGGGCGCCGGCGCCACCATGGTCCTGCTGGACAACATGGACCTGACTACGCTGCGCGAGGCCGTGCGCATCAATGCCGGCCGCGCGATCCTGGAGATCTCGGGAGGCGTCACGCTGGAAGGCCTGCGCGCCCTTGCGGAGACCGGCGTCGACCGCATCTCCATCGGGACCCTGACGAAGGACGTGAAGGCCACGGACTTTTCCATGCGGCTGAAAGAGATCTGATGAGTGCTGTGATCCCCATCAAGGATGTCGAATACGAACATCCCCTGCCCGGAAACACCTGCGATACCAAGCATGCCTGGGCCCGCGTGCCGCCCGAGCCGGCGCCGGCCGAGCGCACGGCGCTCAAGGAGAAGATCAGGCGGCTGCTGAAAGAGCGCAACGCCGTCATGGTGTCGCACTACTACGTGCATCCGGACCTGCAGGACCTGGCCGAGGAGACCGGCGGCATCGTCAGCGACTCGCTGGAGATGGCGCGCTTCGGCCGCGACCACGCGGCGCAGACGCTGGTGGTCTCGGGCGTGAAGTTCATGGGCGAGACGGCGAAGATCCTGTCGCCGGAAAAGCGCGTGCTGATGCCCGACCTGGACGCCACCTGCTCGCTGGACCTGGGTTGCCCGGAGGACGAGTTCGATGCGTTCTGCAAGCAGCACCCGGACCGCACGGTCGTCGTCTACGCCAACACCAGTGCCGCCGTGAAGGCGCGCTCGGACTGGCTGGTCACCTCCAGCTGCGCGCTGGACATCGTGAACGCATTGAAGACCAAGGGCCACAAGATCCTGTGGGCGCCCGACAAGCACCTGGGCAGCTACATCCAGCGCGAGACGGGCGCCGACATGGTGTTCTGGAACGGCGCGTGCATCGTGCACGACGAGTTCAAGGCCTTCGAGCTGCAGGACCTGAAGAAGCAGTACCCCAACGCCAAGGTGCTGGTGCACCCGGAATCGCCGGCCGACGTCGTTGCGCTGGCGGACGCCGTGGGTTCCACCTCCGCGATCCTCAGGGCCGCGCGCGAGATGGACGCGAAGGAGTTCATCGTCGCCACCGACAACGGCATGATGCACAAGCTGCGCACCATGAACCCCGGCAAGGTGTTCATCGAGGCGCCCACCGCCGGCAACAGCGCCACCTGCAAAAGCTGCGCGCACTGCCCCTGGATGGCCATGAACGGGCTGGCGGGCCTCGCGCATGTGCTGGAAACGGGGGCCAACGAGGTGAACGTGGATGCCGCCGTGATCGACCGCGCGCGGCTGCCGATCGAGCGCATGCTGGCGTTCACCGCCGCGCTCCGGGCGGGTCAGCCGGCCGGGGCGCTGGTCCCCAACATCGGCGCCGCCTGAAGGCGCCTCACCGCAGCCTGCGCGTGGTGCTGAAGTGCCACGCGTCACTGCCCGCCACGAGTGCGAGCAGCGCCCAGGTGGCCAGGGCCCAGGCGATGCTGAGGCTGGACACCTCCATCTTGGGGCCCTGGAGCGCCCAGGCCACCGGCCACCATTCGTAGATCGCCAGCAGCAGGGCCGCGGTGAACAGCACGAGGCCGGTGCTGAAGCGCCCCTGCAGCCATTGGCCCGTGCCCGGTACGAGGAAGGAGGCCAGCACTTCATGCCAGCGCCTCGGGCCGGTGACGGTGAGCCCACCCGGGAGCGCGACCGTTTCATCCGGAATCGCCGGCGAGGACATGAGCAGCTGCGCCACGCGGTGAGCGCTCGCGGTGCTGGCGCAGCGCAGCTGCAAGGTGGTGCCCGTGGTGAAGGTGAGCGCGAGGTTGGGCGCAGGCAGCAGCAGCCGCAGCCAGGGTGAGCGCCTGGGGCCAGCGGGGGCTTGCGACGGCGGGCCGGCGTACACCACCGAACGCCGCGGCCATTCGCTCACCAGCTGGCGCTCGCGCGCCGAGGCCACGAACAGCAGGATCCGCCGGTTGGTGACCAGCAGCCAGCGCTGGCGCCATCCCGTCACGAACACCGTCTCCCGCGGCACCTCGCCTTCCAGCTTCACGCGGTCGAAGTCGTCGTGGTCGCGCAGCCAACTGACCGCGCGGTGGTTCAGGGCCGGCTCGTAGGCGGCGTTCGCGGCGAGGCGCTCGTGGCGGCGCTGCTGCCAGAGTGCCGCGAGGGTGGCGGGCACCAGCACGCACAGCAGCAGCAGGCGCAGCGACGCGCCCAGGTCCAGCGGCCGCGGCCCGATCAGCCACCAATGCAGCAAGGGGAACAGCACGAACAGCGCGAGCAACAGCACCAGCAGCCGCACGGCCCACGGCACGCCGTAGACCCGGATGCGCTGGCGCGCCAGCTCCTGCGGCGAGGCGGCGCCCGTGACGGCGTGTCCGCCCTCGCGGGCCGCCGCCACGGCGCGGCTCGCGAGCCGGCGATGGCGCGCGTACGCCCCCATTCCCGCCGCCAGCAGCAGCGCGGCCACCAGGAACGCATACCGCGAGCCGAGCGTGCGCCAGAACCGGCGGTCGTCGCGCATCTGGCGCAGCAGGGTGCGCACCTGCGGATCGCCGAAGGGCGCATCCGCGGTGCGGTCCGGCCCGAAGCGCTGCACGCTGAAGTCCTCGCCGTCCACCACCAGCAGGCGGCCATCGAACCAGGTGATGTCCCGCAGTTGCGCGATCGGCTGCGTCTGGAAGAGGACCTGGCTGCCGTCCGGGAAGACGTCCACGGCGTGTCCCGGTTCCATCCAGTGCCCCATGCGCGTGAGCGTGGCGAGCGGCGCCTGCTGCGTGCCCGGCAGCGGGCTGCCCTGCGAGGCGATCGCTTCGCCGAGGAACGGGTGTCCGGCCGGCGCCGCCGGCAGCGCCACGACCGACTTCACCGCCAGCGTCGCCGCATCGAGCAGCACCAGGCGGAAGCGGTTGGTGTCCGTGGTCCACCAGCCTTCGGCCGACCACCACAGGCCGTTGGTGAAGTGGTAGGTGCCCGCTGCCGTCCGCGCCTTGAGTCGTCCGTCGCGGTCGAACAGCAGGACGGCGTGGCCGCCGCCGGTGGCCACCGCGATGTCGCCCTGGGGCGAGACCACGACGTGCAGGGCGCGCAGCTCCTTGCCGGCGAAATCCGCGGGCCACTGCGGCGTGATGGTGCGAACCGGCGCCAGCAGGGCGCGATCGACCAGCTGCCAGTCGCGATCCCCGCGGCTGGTGAGCAGGGCCTGCTGCTGCGGCGCGAGCGCGATGTTGCTGACCGCTTCGCTGAAGCCGAGGGAGCGCGCGCTGCGCATGCCGGTGCGGCGGCCCGTGCGGTCCAGGATCCAGAGTTCCTCGTTGACGCCCAGCCACACGGTGTTCTCGTCGATCGCCTGCAGCGCTCCCGGTCCCTGGAGCGTGACCGACTTCTGGTTGGCCGCGTACGTGATCGCGATGGCCGCCAGCGCGAGCGCGAGCAGCGCGGTCGCGAGCTGCTTCATCGCCTGCGCCGAGTGCCACATGGTCCCCATTCCTCCTCCTTGCCGATCGCCGGGGCGGGCCGCCGCGGCAGCCTGCGTGTCGAGTGTGCGCCGGTGCGCTCGGGTGCCCGGACCGCGCCGGACGGCCGGTGCGGCCCGCCCGGCGAGCAGCGCCCCGTCTGTGGTTCAGGGCGCAGGACGCTCCTGTGTGTCCATCAGGACAGCTGCTCCAGCAGCTGCTTCACGTTCGGTGGCAGCGTGAGAACTTCCGGGTCCGTGAGGACGCCGATGCCCAGGCCGTCCACGCCGTCGACCATCTTGCACTGGAACTTCGCATCGGGCTGCTTGAGGCACTCCACCACGCCGCGGGCGCTGGCCGTCGGCGCGTACCGGCCGGGGTGGAAGGTGTAGACCATGTCGTCCGCGTTGCGCGGGTAGACCGTGCGTTCCAGCAGGTCGGGCGGGTACTTGCGCTGCGTCAGCGTGCTGATCACGTAGGCCATGCGGGGACTCAGCTCCGGCAGGGTCTGTCGCGTGTCCGTCGTGTGCGCGCCGTGCAGGCCCACCATGGTCTCCGCGATCGGCCGGCCGTCGCTGAAGAAGCGATGCGAGCCGCTCAGGAAGATCAGCCCGCAGGCCGACTCGCACTTGCCCGACACGGCGGTGGGCAGGCCCTCGTCGCGGATGCGCACGCCAAGCTGGTAGCCGTTCCAGAGGTCGCCGCCGGGGCTCTGGTGCAGCAGCACCAGCTTGATCTTGTGGTCCACCAGTTGGTCACGCAAGCGCGCGAGGTCGGTGCCGTCCACCGGCCCGGACATGACCAGGGTGTCGCCCACCAGGTGGAACTCCATGGCGTGCGCCGGGGCGGCAAACAGGCAGGCGGTGCAGGCAAGCACGGAAAGCAGGCGGCTCAGCAGCATGCGGGCCGTTATAGCAAGCTCAGCCGTGCCGCACCACCCTCACGCGAACAGTGTCGCCATCCGGCCACGGCGGCGTGCGCGCCGGCCGTGGAACGTCAGCGCGCGGGTTCGAGGATGGTCGGCACCGCGACGTCCGCCATCTGCGGATAGTCGCGGCTGAAATGCAGGCCGCGGCTTTCGTGGCGCGACTGGGCCGAGCGCACGATCAGGTCGGCGACCGTCACCAGGTTGCGCAGCTCCAGCAGGTCGCGCGTGACGTGGAAGGCGCTGTAGAACTCCTGGATCTCCTCCTGCAGCAGCTTGATGCGGTGCGCGGCCCGGTCCAGGCGCTTGTTGGTGCGCACGATCCCCACGTAGTCCCACATGAAGCGGCGCAGCTCGTCCCAGTTGTGCGAGATCACGACCGATTCGTCGGCATCGGTCACGCGGCTGTCGTCCCACTGCGGCACGTCGGGCGTGGCCGGCATCGGCGTGGCGAGGATGTCGGTGGACGCGGAGCGGGCGAACACCATGCATTCCACCAGCGAATTGCTGGCCAGCCGGTTGGCGCCGTGCAGGCCGGTGTACGCCGTCTCGCCGATCGCGTGCAGGCCGGGCACGTCGGTGCGGCCGGACAGGTCGGTGTGGATGCCTCCGCAGGTGTAGTGCGCGGCCGGCACCACCGGAATGGGCTGGCGCGTGATGTCGATGCCCAGGTCCAGGCAGCGCGCGTAGATGTTGGGAAAGTGTTCCTTGATGAATGCCGCCGGCTGGTGCGAGATGTCCAGCAGCACGCAGTCCAGGCCGTGCTTCTTCATCTCGAAGTCGATCGCGCGCGCCACCACGTCGCGCGGCGCCAGTTCCAGGCGCGGGTCGTGATTGGGCATGAAGCGCGTGCCGTCCGGCAGCATCAGGCGGCCACCTTCGCCGCGCACCGCTTCCGAGATCAGGAAGTTCTTGACGTGCGGGTGGTACAGGCAGGTCGGGTGGAACTGGATGAACTCCATGTTCGTCACCCGGCAGCCTGCGCGCCAGGCGGCGGCGATGCCGTCACCCGTGGCCGTGTCGGGATTGGTCGTGTACAGGTACACCTTGCCGGCGCCGCCGGTGGCGAGGATCGTGTGCGGTGCACGGAACGTGATGACCTCGTCGGTCGTCTCGTCCAGCGCGTACAGGCCCAGGCAGCGATTGGGCTGCATCCCCAGCTTGCCGGCCAGGATGAGGTCCACCAGCATGTGGTGTTCCAGCATGGTGATGTTGGGCGTGTGCTTGACGCGCTGGATCAGCGTCTGCTGCACCGCCGCGCCGGTGGCATCGGTCACGTGCACGATGCGGCGCGCGCTGTGGCCGCCCTCGCGCGTCAGGTGCAGGTGGCCGTCCTCCTCGGAGAAGGGCACGCCCAGGCTCTGCAGCCATTCCACGCTTTCCGGCGCGTGCTCGACCACGAAGCGGGTGGCAGCGGGATCGGACAGCCCGGCGCCGGCCACCAGCGTGTCGTCGACGTGGCTGTCGAAGCTGTCGCTGCGGTCCATGACGGCGGCGATACCGCCCTGGGCCCAGCCGCTCGACCCGTCGCTCATCGAGCGCTTGGTGAGGATGGCCACGCGGTGCGTGGGCGCCAGGTGCAGCGCGGCGGACAGGCCGGCGAGGCCGCTGCCGACGATGAGGACGTCGAAATCGCGAGTGATCAAGGTGTTTCCACGGGAGGGCATCGGGAACCTTCCAGGCCCGCCGCGGAACCGGCTTTGCCGGGCCGCTGGGGGCGCCCCCTCGAGGGGGAGGCGGCCGCAGGCCGCTTCGGGGGGGAGTCCATCATGCGGGTTGGTAGGCAAGCCGGACGTAGATCGGGGCGTAGGCCTCCGCCTGCGTCAGCTCGATCAGGTTTTCCTTGGCGAGCTCCAGGGTGGCGATGAAGGTGACGATCAGCACCTGCACGCCGCGGTTGACGTCGAACAGGTTCTCGAACTCGACGAACTTGCGGCCCTGCAGCTTCTTCAGGACCATGCTCATGTGCTCGCGCACCGACAGTTCCTCGCGCGTGATCTTGTGGTGCTGGACCAGCCGGGCCCGCCGCAGGATGTCGCGCCAGGCCTCCTGCAGGTCGGCGATCTCCACGTCGGGAAAGCGCGGCGCCAGCGACTGCTCGATGTAGACCTGCGCCCGCAGCACGTCTCGCCCCAGCTGCGGCATCTCGTTCAGGCGGAAGGCGGCGGCCTTCATCTGCTCGTATTCCAGCAGGCGCCGCACGAGTTCGGCGCGCGGATCCTCGGCTTCCTCGCCGTCCGCCGTCTTCTTGGGCGGCAGCAGCATGCGCGACTTGATCTCGATCAGCATCGCGGCCATCAGCAGGTATTCGGCCGCCAGTTCCAGGTTGCGCACGCGGATCTCGTCCACGTACACCAGGTACTGGCGGGTCACCGCCGCCATCGGGATGTCGAGGATGTTGAAGTTCTGCTTGCGGATCAGGTACAGCAGCAGGTCCAGCGGGCCCTCGAAGGCCTCGAGGAAGATCTCCAGCGCATCGGGCGGGATGTACAGGTCCGTGGGCAGCGCGAACAGCGGCTCGCCGTACAGGCGGGCGAGCGCGACCTGGTCCACCACGTCGGGCAAGCCGGTTTCCTCCGCGGCCGGGGGCTCCGGCAGCTCGGGCAGGACGGTTTCGCCGCTGTCCATGGAGCCGGCAGCGTCAGCGGCGCTGGCGGGGATCGTCGCCGTACACGTACGGCTTCTGCGGCACGCGCGCCAGCTTCCACTCGGCCAGCTGGTCGCGGTCCAGGAGCTTGTCCCACCAGATCGAGCGGCCGGCGCGTTGCTGCGCTTCCAGCTCCGGCTTGTCCGTCTTCAGCTGGTCGATGAACTGGGTGACGTCGGAACGGTAGTCGGGACGGCGGAAGATACGTTGGAGCAGGCTGGCCATCCGGGCATTTTACGTTGAGGTCCATCGGGGACTTTCCGGGGTGCGTTGGCGGGCACGCTGAGCCTACGAGGCAAGGGGTCCAGCGGACGGATGCAGCGGCAGGAAGCTGCGCCAGCTGGTGGGGGGCGCAACTGATCAGTGGCTTACACTTTGCTGATCATGGACGCCTTGCTGTTCAGGGTGCGGGGTTCGGTTGTGACGATGGGCTGCAGACAACGGGCCGGACGCAGTGCGTCGCACCGGATTGCAGGCGGCGAGGCCAGTCGGCCCTCATGACCGAAGTCCTCGCGCCCAACCGGTGGCTCCATCTCGACTGGGTGCTGCTCGCCATTTCGGCCTGGCTGCTGGTGGGTGTGCTGGGCGTGCTGGCCCTGCGCCGGCTGGCGCTGGTGGCCCGCATCCTGTTTCCCGCGGGCGGCGTGATCTCGCTGGCGCTGTTCGGGCTGGCGCTGAGCGCCGCCTTCGACACCCCCGAAGTGGCGACCCTGCCGCTGGGGCTGCCCGGATTGCCCTTCCACCTGCGGCTGGACAGCCTGTCGGCGTTCTTCCTGACGGTGATCGCGGGCGCGTCGGCCGGGGTTTCGGCGTTTGCCGCGGGCTATTTCCGCAAGGGCGAGGGCACGCCGCCGGGACTGCTCTGCCTGGAGTACCACGTGTTCCTGGCCAGCATGGCGCTGGTGGTGCTGGCCGACGACGCCTATGCCTTCATGGTGATGTGGGAGACGATGGCGCTGTCCTCGTTCTTCCTGGTGATCGCCAACCACCGGATCCCCGAGATCCGCAGCGCCGGCTACCTCTACCTGCTGATCGCGCACATCGGTGCCCTGGGCATCCTCCTGTGCTTCGGCGTCCTGCAGGCGGACACTGGCGACTACACCTTTGCGAACATGCGGGCCCAGTCGCACACGAGCTTCTGGGCCTCGGCGGCGTTCCTGCTGGCGCTGCTCGGGTTCGGCGCCAAGGCCGGCCTGGTGCCCCTGCACGTCTGGTTGCCCGAAGCCCACCCGGCGGCACCCTCGCCAGTTTCCGCGCTGATGAGCGCGGTGATGCTCAAGACCGCCGTCTACGGCGTGCTGCGCGTTTCCTTTGACCTGCTCCATGGGCAGGTCTGGTGGTGGGGCGTGGTGCTGCTCGCCCTGGGGCTGGCCAGCGCCCTGTTCGGCGTGGTCTTTGCGGCCGCGCAGGTCGACATGAAGCGCCTGCTGGCCTATTCGTCGATCGAGAACATCGGCCTGCTGTTCGCGGGCATCGGGCTGGCCGTGCTGTTCTCCGCCTATGACATGAAGCCGATGGCGGCGCTGGCGCTCACCGCCGCCCTGTACCACGTCGCCAGCCATGCGTTCTTCAAGAGCCTCCTGTTCCTGGGGACCGGCGCTGTGCTGCACGCGACCGGCGAGCGCAGCCTCGGCAAGCTCGGCGGCCTGATCCGCTACATGCCCTGGGTCGCGTGGCTCACCCTGGTCGGCGCCCTGGCCTGCGCCGGCCTGCCGCCGCTCGCGGGCTTCGTCTCCGAATGGCTGCTGCTGCAAAGCTTCCTGTTCACCCCGGGCCTGCCCAGTTCCTTTCTGAACATGCTGATCCCGGTGGTGGCGGCGCTGATCGCCCTGGTGTCGGCCTTGTCGGGTTACGTGATGGTCAAATTCTTCGGCGTCGTGTTCCTGGGCCAGCCGCGCGAGGAGGCGCTGTCGCGGGCGCACGATGCCGGCGGCTGGGAGCGGCTGGGCATGCTCTGGCTGGTGGCGGGCTGCCTGGCTCTCGGACTGCTGCCGGTCCAGTTCATCGCCTTGATCGATCCGGTGACCCGGCAGCTCACCGGCGCCGGCCTGGGAACCACCGTGGCCGCCGGCGGCTGGCTGCTGGTTCCGGTGGACATCGACCGGGCCAGCTACGGACCAGTCCTTTTCCTGCTCGGGGTGGCCGCCGGGTCCGTGCTCGCCTGGGTGCTCGTGCGCCGTCTCTATCACGGTCGCCTGCGGCGCTCCCCGGCCTGGGATTGCGGCTTCCCATGGCAGACCGCGCGCATCCAGGACACCGCGGAAGGCTTCGGCCAGCCGATCCGGCAGATCTTCGAACCCTTGTTCCGGATGGAGCGGGAATTGCCATCGCCCTTCGACGCCCATCCCAGGTACCGGGTGGCGATAGGCGACCACTTCTGGCACTGGATCTACCTGCCGATCGCGGCCGGCGTCGAGCGCCTCTCGCGCGCCATCGGCCTCCTGCAGCAGGGCCGCATCGCGGTCTACCTGCTGTACAGCTTCCTCACGCTGATCGCCGTGCTGCTGTGGGTGATGCGATGAGCTGGCTGGGCACCCTGTCGCAAGTGCTGGCGATTGCCGCGGCCCTGCTGCTCGCGCCCCTCCTCACGGGCTGGGTCAACATGTGCCGCGCCTGGCTGCAGAACAAGTCGGCGCCGCCGCTGGTGCAGCCCTACCAGGTGCTGCACAAGCTGTTCAACAAGGACTCCGTGCTCGCGGACAACGCCTCATCGCTGTTCCGCGCCGCGCCCTACATCGTCTTCGGCTGCATGGCGCTGGCCAGCGCCATCGTTCCCACGCTGTCGACCGACCTGCCGCTGTCTCCAGCGGCGGACGCAATCGCGCTGGTCGGGCTGTTCGCGCTGGCCCGGGTGTTCATCAGCCTGGCGGCGATGGACGTGGGCACCGCCTTCGGCACGCTGGGCGCCCGGCGCGAGATGTTCATCGGCTTCCTGGCTGAACCCGCGCTGCTGATGGTGTTCTTCTGCGCCTCGCTGATCTCCAGGTCCACCTCGCTCACCACGATCGTGGAAACGCTGGCCCACCGTGAACTGGCGATCTATCCGAGCCTGGCGTTCGCCGGCGTCGCCTTCACCATGATCTCGCTGGCCGAAAACGCCCGCATTCCGGTGGACAACCCGGCGACCCACCTGGAACTGACCATGATCCACGAGGCGCTGATCCTCGAATACTCGGGCCGGCACCTGGCCTTGATGGAGTGGGCCGCCAGCCTCAAGATGTTCGCCTATTCGTGCATGGGCCTGGCGCTGTTCTTTCCCTGGGGCGTGGCCGAGGCCGGCGCGCCGCTGGCGCTGGTGCTGGCGATGCCGGTGCTCGTGCTCAAGCTCGCCATCGGCGGCGCGCTGCTCGCGTTCCTGGAAGGCGTCAGCGCCAAGATGCGGATCTTCCGCGTGCCGGAGTTCCTTGCCACGGCCTTCATGCTGGCGGTGATCGGCCTGCTGGTCAGCATCCTGCTCGGGGTCGGCGGTGGCTAGATTCATCCCCCAGCTGATCAACCTCCTGGCCGCGGTCATCCTGCTGCTCTCCTTCGCCATGATCTCGCAGCGCCGCATCGCCTCGCTGATCAACCTGTTCGCGCTGCAGGGCGCGGCGCTGGTCGCGGCATCCGTGCTGCTGGGATACGCGGGCGACAACCAGGACCTCTACGTCTCGGCCGGCCTGACGCTGGTGCTCAAGGTGATGCTGATTCCCTGGCTGCTGTACCGCGTGATCCGCAGGCTGAACGTGCGCTGGGACGTGGAGCCGCTGATCAACGTGCCCACCCTGATGATCGTGGGCATCGCCCTGGTGATCTTTTCCTTCAGCCTGGCCTTGCCGGTCTCGCGCCTGTCTGCCTCGATTGCCGGTGGCTCGATGGGCATCGCGCTGGCCTGCGTGCTGCTGGCGTTYCTGATGATGATCACCCGGTCGCGCGCCGTGCCGCAGGTGATCGGCTTCCTGTCGATGGAAAACGGGCTGATCTTCGCCGCCACCGCCGCCACCAACGGCATGCCCATGATCGTGGAGTTCGGCATCGCACTGGACGTGCTGGTCGGCATCCTGATCCTGGGCGTGTTCATGTTCCAGATCCGCGAGCAGTTCGACAGCCTGGACATCCACCACCTCGAAAAGCTCAAGGAAGACTGATCCTTGAACGCCGTCTACTTCGTCCTCGGCATCCCGGTCCTCGGCAGCGCGGTGCTGGCCCTGGCCGGGCACCGGGACCGGGCCGGCGACATCAACGTGGCATTCAGCCTGGGCACCTTCCTGGCGGCCTGCGTGCTGACGGCGCAGGTGATTTCCGGCGGCCCCCTGTTCGCGCTCGACCGGCAGTTCTTCATCGATCCCCTCAACGTGTTCCTGGTCACGCTCACCGCGTTCGTCGGCCTGACCACGGCGATCTTCTCGCGCCCCTACATGCGGGTGGAGCGCGACCACGGCAAGATGACGCCGCCGCGCCTGCGCCTGTACCACAGCATGTACCAGCTGTTCAGCGCCACCATGCTGGTGGCGCTGACGACCAACAACATGGGCATCCTGTGGGTCGCGATGGAGGCGGCCACGCTCACCACCGTGCTGCTGGTCAGCGTCTACCGCACCGCGGCCAGCCTGGAGGCGGCCTGGAAGTACTTCATCCTGTGCGGCGTCGGCATCGCGCTGGCGCTGCTGGGAACGGTGCTGCTGCACATGGCGTCGGAGCGGGTGCTGGGTCCGCATGGCGGCGGGCTGCTGTGGACCAACCTGGCCGAAGTGAAGCAGCAGCTGGATCCGAACATCATCACGCTGGCGTTCGCCTTCCTGTTCATCGGCTACGGCACCAAGGTGGGCCTGGTGCCCTTGCACAACTGGCTGCCCGACGCCCATGCCGAAGGTCCGACCCCGGTGTCGGCCGTGCTGTCCGGCCTGCTGCTCAACGTGGCGCTGTACGCGGTCCTGCGCTGCAAGGTGCTGACCGACGGCGCCCTGCAAAGCGCGCTGGCCAGCCAGCTGATGGTGGCCTTCGGGCTGCTGTCGGTGGTGGTCGCGGCGTTCTTCCTGTCGCGCCAGAGGGACGTCAAGCGCATGTTCGCGTATTCGTCGATCGAGCACATGGGGCTGATCACCTTCGCGTTCGGCCTGGGCGGCTCGGTCGCCAGCTATGCCGGCCTGCTGCACATGACCGTGCATTCCCTGATCAAGTCCGCCATCTTCTATGCCGTGGGCCACGCCTGCCAGAAGGCGGGCACGCAGGTGATGGAGGACATCCGCGGCCTGATCAAGGTCAGCCCCACGGTCGCCTGGGGCCTGATGCTCGGCGCGCTGGCGATCCTCGGCATGCCGCCGTTCGGCGTGTTCGCGAGCGAGTTCCTGATCCTGACCACCGCCATGCGTGAACAGCCCTGGACCACGCCTTTCCTGCTGATGGCGCTGGCGGTGGCTTTCGCCTCCGTGTTCAAGAAGGTGCTGCCCATGGTGTTCGGCGAAACATCGGTCAGGCCGCTGGCCCATTCGCCGGCGCTGCTGCCGGTGTTCGTCCACCTGGGGCTGGGCCTGATGCTGGGCCTGTACGTCCCGCCGTACCTGGACCTCTGGTACCGGCAGGCGGCGCGGATGGTGGGGGGATGACCTGATGCTGATTCCGGAAATCCGCGCCGAGCTCTCGCGCCTGCCGGGCGCGCTGCCGACCTGGCACGGCGTGATCGATGCCGCGGGCTGGCAGGCAGCGGCTGGCACCGTGGCGCAGGCGGGCGGCCGTCTGCTGGCCCTGTGGGCGTCGGGGGGCGGCGCCCAGGGGGCCGCCGCGGTCCACGCCGCCTATGCGCTGGCGGGTGGCCTGCTGTGGCTCGAACTGCCGCTCGCCACGGACGACGACCCTTTCTATCCCGACCTGGCCGCGCTGTTTCCGGCGGCCGGCCGCATGCAGCGGGCCGCTGCCGACCTGTCGGGCGTGCGCGCCGTGGGCGCGGCCGATACCCGGCCCTGGTTGAACCACGGCGCCTGGCCCGCCGGCTTCTTCCCCTTGCAGCATCGGGCCGGCTCCGAGCCGGACGGCGGTGCTGTGCGCGACTATCCCTTCGTGCGGGTCGAAGGCGATGGCGTGCACGAGATTGCCGTCGGCCCGGTGCATGCCGGCATCATCGAGCCCGGCCACTTCCGCTTTTCCGTGGTCGGCGAAAAGGTGCTGCGGCTGGAGGAGCGGCTGGGCTACACGCACAAGGGCATCGAGCAGCGCTTCACCGGATTGCCTCCCCTGGAGGGCTACCGCCTGGCCGGGCGGGTCTCCGGTGATTCCACGGTGGCGTATGCCTGGGCTTACTGCATGGCGCTGGAATCGGCCGCCGCGTGCGAGATCCCGCAACGGGCGCAGTGGCTGCGTGCGCTGCTGCTGGAGCGGGAGCGGGTGGCCAACCACCTGGGTGACCTGGGCGCGCTCGGCAACGACGCCGGCTTCGGCGTGGCCCTGGCGCAGTTCTCCCGCCTGAGGGAGGACTGGCAGCGCCTGGCCGGGGAGGTGTTCGGCCACCGCTTCATGATGGACTGCGTGGTGCCCGCCGGCGTCGCGTTCGACCTGGCCGCCGACGCGGGGAGCCGGCTGGCGGCGCAATGCGACGCGATTGCGGGCGAACTGCAATCCCTGCGGACCATCTACGACGAGCATGCGGGGCTGCAGGACCGCTTCGCCGGCACCGGCCGTGTCAGCGTCGACCTGGCGGCCCGGCTGGGACTCACCGGCCTGGCGGCCCGGGCCAGCGGCCAGGCGCGCGACCTGCGCTGCGACCAGCCCTGGGCTCCCTATGACGCGCTGGCCGTGAAGGCGGTGACCCATTCCGGCGGCGACGTCGCGGCCCGGGTCGCCGTCCGTTTCGACGAGATCGTCGAATCCATGCGCCTGGTCCGCGCCATCGTGGCCGGATTGCCTGCAGGGCCGGTGCGCACCGAGCTGCAGCTTCCGCTTGGCGCGGCGCGTGGCGTTGGCTGGGTCGAGGGTTGGCGCGGCGAGATCCTGGTGGCGCTGGAGCTGGACGGGCAGGGTGGCCAGGCGCAGGTGCGGCGCTGCCACTGCCACGATCCTTCCTGGCAGAACTGGCCGGTGATCGAGCACGCGGTGATCGGCAACATCGTTCCCGACTTCCCGTTGATCAACAAGTCGTTCAACCTGAGTTACTCGGGACACGACTTGTGAGCCCCTTTCCATCCTGAGGCCCGGCCATGTGGAAGATCGTCAAGCAGATTGCCCGGGGCGGCATCGCCACCGAAGCCCCACCCGGGTCCAGCGACGCGCTGCGCGTCGAGGCCCAGCGCATCCAGGGCGAGCTGCTGGCCATCCTCGGCCAGGCCCTGACCATCCGGCAGGTCGACGCCGGCTCCTGCAACGGCTGCGAGCTGGAGATCCATGCCCTGGGCAACCCGTACTACAACATCGAGGGCCTGGGCATCAGGTTCGTGGCCAGTCCCCGCCATGCCGACATGCTGCTGGTGACCGGCCCGGTGTCACGCAACATGGAGCAGGCGCTGCGGCGTACCTACGACGCCACGCCCGAACCCAAGCTGGTGGTGGCCGTGGGCGACTGCGGCCGCGACGGCGGGATCTTCGGCGAAAGCTATGCGAGCTGCGGCGGCGTCGACAGCGTGATCCCGGTGGACCTCACCATCCCGGGCTGCCCGCCGGCGCCGATCGAGATCCTGCGCGGCATCCTCACGGCCGTGCGGCGCTGTCGTCCGGCCGCGCCGTAGCAGGGCGGGGCGCGGCGGCGACTTGCCGCCTCAGTGGCCGGCTGCCAGCAGGTGCTGGCGCACGTCCTTCAGGAAGGGCCGCAGCGCGAGCAGCCACAGCCCGATCGCGAGCGGCACCGTGCTCACGAAGCCCACGTACTTGAAGCCCAGGGCGCCGGCGAAACCGCCCACCAAGAAGCAGCTGACCAGCACCGTGTGGATGCGCAGCTTCTGGCGGTTGGCCAGCACCGGGTCGCGGCCGGCCTCGCGCGGGTTGATGTAGACCAGCTTGCCGAGTTCGATGCCGATGTCGGTCACCAGTCCGGTCACGTGGGTGGTCCGTATCTCGGCCCGCGAAATCTTGGTAATCACCGCGTTCTGCAGGCCCATGATGTAGCAGAGGATCACCACGGTGAGGGGCAGGAACAGCGGCTCGAAGACGCCGATGGAGGCGCCCGCGACGCCGAACACCAGCAGGGCCACCGATTCCAGGAACAACGGGAGCCCGTAGGCACTGTGCAGGCGGCGGCGCAGGCCCCAATTCACCAGCACGGCGGTCGTCATGGCCCCGCCGATGAAGGCGACGATGGCGCCGGCCGCGGCGATCGCCAGCGTGACCCGCCCCAGCACGAGGTTGTCGGCGATCGAGGACAGCATCCCGGACATGTGCGAGGTGTACTGGCCCACCGCGAGGAAGCCGCCGGCGTTGGTGGCGCCCGCGACGAAGGCGAGGAAGGCTCCGAGCCGGACGTTGGCCTGCGTGGTGCGATCGACGTCGGTCCAGCCGCGGATGAACGCGAACATCGCGCGGCGGCCGCCCTTACTGGCTGTCGCCGGGCAGGACGGCGCCGGCGGCGGCGCCGACCGCCTTGCCCGTGAGCTTCACGGTGCCGACGGCGGCATCCACGGCCAGCGAGCCCGCCGTCGCCGCGACGGAGGCGGCGGCGCCCGCGACGGTGACCACGGCACAGCCGGAGAGCGCGCTTGCGAGGACGGCCAGGACGGCCGCGCGGATCAGGAACTGCATGCGGTGAGCTTAACGCAGCGTCAACGGCGTCCCGCCGTCGCGTTGGTAAAGAGCTGTTCGCTCAGAACTCGTATTCCGCCTGCAGCCGCAGCGTGTGACGCGGCGCCGCGTCGGTCAGGCCGATCAGCACGGCGGCGTTGTACTTGATCACCTGCCGGGCGCCCAGGCGGACCTGGCCGAAGAGCGCGGGCCCCGCCTTGTGCGGCTGCTCGGAATGCGGCTCCCAGTGGTCCCAGGGGCCGACGTCGCCGAAGCCCTGCGCGCCGAATTCGAACTCGGGCCGCCAGCGGTACTTCAGCTGCCACTCGTAGCCCAGTTCCGCCTTGCCGGCGTTCTCGGCGCGGATGTGCTTCTCGATCAGCAGGTTCAGGTTCGCCTGCACTTTGCTGCCGAACTCCGTCTGCAACAGCGGGCCCCACTTGTACTCGTAGCCCTCGCTGCGGTCCTTCGGCCGCTCGATCTCCAGCAGGAAGCCGAGGTCGACGGGGTACTTGCCGGTCTCGGTCAGCTGGAACTTGTTCTCCCATTCCCAGGCGTCGAAGTCGTGCTTCATGTCGGGTTGCTTGTGCCACTTCGCCACCAGCTCCGTGAACCACCAGGAGTTGACGCCCAGGCCGAAGCTCAGGGCGTACTCGGACTCGCGCGATCCGTCGCGGTTCTTGGCGGTGCCCGACTTGAACTCGATCTCGCGCTCGCCTTCCTCCACGGTGGGTGTGTGCACATAGTCGGCCGGGCCGGCCATGGCGGGCAGGACCAGGCAGGACAGGGCAAGGCTCGCCCCGACCCGCCAGCGGGTGGCGTGGTTCATGGAATCTCCGGAAGTGAAAAGGGAAAGGGGTCGCTCAGCGGGCGGGCTGCGGCCGAGGTCGCAACAGCCGGTTGCCGAGGAAGATCAGGGCCAGCACCGCGAGGTAGGAGGCGAGCTGCGCCGCCGAGGGACGGGCGTCATAGCCGACCAGCGCGTGCAGCAGGGTGCCAATCGCTGAATCCGGCGCCAGCCAGGACGAGGTGTCCCATAGGGGGGAAGTCCAACGCTCGATGAAGCCGGCCTGCGCCAGCGACTTCACCAGCTGGCTGCCGATGGAGCCGGCCAGGATCGCGATCAGCACGTTGGTGGTGGTGAACAGGTGGCGCGGCGAGATGCGGGCGAGGCCGCTGTAGATCACCAGGCCGGCCGCCACGCCCAGGCCCACGCCCAGGATCACGGCAGCGACCACGGTGCCGGCGCTGGTGTCGGTGCCGGTGATGGCGCCGCTGACGAACAGGACCGTCTCCGCGCCTTCGCGCAGCACGGCCAGCGCCACGGCCACCAGCAGCGCCCAAGGCTTGCGGTCGCCCTGCTGCACCGACTGGCCGAGCCGGCGGGCGTCGCTGGCCATCTCGCGCGAGTGGGCGGCCACCCAGATGCAATGCCACAGCAGCATCACCAGGGCGACCGAGAGGACGGCGATGTTGACCACGTCCTGACCGAGGCCGTCGAACCAGTCGCTCACGTGCTGTGCCGCGAAGCCCATCAGCAGCGCGCCCAGGACGCCGAGCGACACGCCGGCGGACAGCCAGCGGCCACGACCGGTCAACTGGCGCGTGGCGGCCGCCACGATGCCCACGAACAGCGCGGCTTCCAGGGACTCGCGAAAGACGATCAGGGCGGCGGCGAACATGGCGGCGACCCTACTCGGCGATGACGACGCCCTGCGCCGTCTTCTCGTTGTACTCGCCGAAGAAGGTGTAGCGGCCGGGCTTCAGGGGACCGATGAAGATGGACGCCTTCTTGCCGCCGGGGATCACCTTTTCGCGGTTGAGGCTGTGGCTCTCGAACTCTTCCGGCGTGCTGTCCTGGTTGTCGACGACCAGCTTCACGCGCTGCCCGGCCGGCACCTTCAGCTCGGCAGGATCGAACCGGTGGTTCTTGATGACGAGGGTGAATTCCGGCTCGGCGGCACCAGCCCATCCGCAGAAGAGCGAGGCGGCAAAGGCGATGGAGAGGGTGCGGCGGGCGGCGAACATGACGGGGCTTTCTTGTTGGGACTGCCCGTAGTCTAAACGAGAATTGTTCGTATTTGCAAGCGGGAGACAAGAAAAACGGCGCGAGACTGCGCCGTTCCGCTGCCTGGGTGGCGATTGCCGCCCTCAGCGCACCCGCATGCCCGGCTCCGCGCCAGGCCACGGATTCAGCACGTAGATGCCGGCCTTCTGCTTCTCGTCCGCGTGGCTGGCCGCCAGCACCATGCCCTCGCTCACGCCGAACTTCATCTTGCGCGGCGCCAGGTTGGCGACCATCACGGTGAGCTTGCCAACCAGATCCTCGGGCTTGTAGGCCGAGGCGATCCCGGAGAACACGTTGCGGTGGCGGCCTTCGCCCACGTCGAGCGTGAGCTGCAGCAGCTTGGTCGAGCCCTCGACGGCCTTGCACTCCACGATCTTCGCGATGCGCAGGTCGATCCTGCCGAAGTCGTCGATCGTGATCGCGGGGGCGATCTCCTCGCCCCCGGGTTTCTCGCTCCCTCCCCCGCCGGGGGAGGGTTGGGGTGGGGGCGCGCCAGCCTCGGCCGGCGGCTCGAACAGCGCGTCGAGCTGCTTCACGTCCACGCGCTGCATCAGGTGCTGGTACGCGCCGACCTGGTGGCCCGCGGGCAGGACCTGCGCGGCATTGGTCCAGTCCAGCGGCTGGCAGTTCAGGAAGGCCTCGGCCTGCGCGGCCAGCTGCGGCAGCACGGGCTTCAGGCAGGCGGTGAGCACCTTGAAGGCCTGCAGGCAGTCGGAGCAGACCTGGGCGGCCGCATCGGCCTTGCCTTCCTTGACCAGCTTCCAGGGTGCGGCGGCGTCGAAGCGCAGGTTCACCTCGTCGGCAAAGGCCATCACCTCGCGCAATGCCTTGCCGAACTCGCGGGTCTCGTACAGCACCTTGACGCTGTCGACCAGCTTGCCCACGTTCAGCGTTCCTTCGCCGGCGACCAGCTTGCCGCCGGGGATGAACTTGACGGCGCGGCTGGCGATGTTGACGTACTTGCCGACCAGGTCGGAGTTCACCCGCGCCACGAAGTCGTCCGGATTGAAGTCGACGTCCTCGACGCGCGCATTCAGCTTGGCCGCGATGTAGTAGCGCAGCCATTCGGGGTTCATGCCGAGCGACAGGTACTTCAGCGGATCGATGCCGGTGCCGCGGCTCTTGGACATCTTCTCGCCGCTGACGGTGATGAAGCCGTGCACGTTGACCTGGTGGGGCGTCTTGCGGCCGCTGAACTGCAGCATCGCCGGCCAGAACAGGGTGTGGAAGTACACGATGTCCTTGCCGATGAAGTGCACCTGCTCCACCGCCGGGTCGGCGATGAACTGCTCGAAGCTCGCGTCCGTGCGCGAGGCCGCGTGCCAGTGGTCTTTCGCCTGGCCCTTGTCGAAGTGGTTCTTCAGGCTGGCGAGGTAGCCGATCGGCGCGTCCAGCCAGACGTAGAAGTACTTGCCCGGCGCGTCCGGGATCTCGATGCCGAAGTAGGGCGCGTCGCGGCTGATGTCCCAGTCGGCCATGCCGGCCTCGAACCATTCGCCGGCCTTCTTCGCCATCTCGGGCTGCAGTTTGCCGTCCTGCGTCCAGGCCTTGAGGAAATCGACGACCTCGGGCCGGGACAGCTGGAAGAAGTAGTGGTCGGAGCTGCGCAGTTCGGGGCGCGCACCGGTCAGCGTGGAATAGGGCTCGATCAGCTCGGTGGGCGAGTACACGCTGCTGCACACCTCGCACGCATCGCCGTACTGGTCCTTCGCGTGGCACACCGGGCACTCGCCCTTGATGTAGCGATCCGGGAGGAACATGCCCTTCACCGGGTCGTAGAACTGCTCGATGGTGCGGGTGGTGATCAGGCCGTTGGCCTTCAGGCGCTGGTAGATGGCCTGCGCCAGCACGGTGTTTTCCGGGCTGTCGGTGGAATGCCAGTTGTCGAAGCGGATGTGGAAGCCGTCGAGGTACTGCTTGCGGCCCGCGGCGATCTCGCCCACGAAGGCCTGCGGCGTCTTGCCCGCCTTCTCGGCGGCAATCATGATCGGCGCCCCATGCGCGTCGTCGGCGCCCACGAAGTGCACCATGTTGCCCTGCATGCGCTGGTGCCGCACCCAGATGTCGGCCTGGATGTATTCCATGATGTGGCCGATGTGGAACTTGCCGTTGGCGTACGGCAGGGCGGTGGTGACGAAGAGCTTGCGCTGGGGCATGGGGTTTTCCAGGGGGAACCGGGCATTTTAGTCAGCGCCAGTGGGTGACGGTCCGGCGCGGCGTGGGGGTAAGCGATTCCATGGGAGTCGCGCGAGTCGCCGCCGCTACACTCGGCGCAACTACAGAGACAAAGCTTTATGGCCACCCAGGAACAGCTGCTCGCGGCTCTCGCGAGCGTGAAGGACCCGAACACGGGCAAGGATTTCGTCGGCGCCAAGGCCGTGAAGAACGTGCAGATCGAGGGAGGCGACGTCTCCTTCGAAGTCGAACTGGGCTATCCGGCCAAGAGCCAGGCGCCGGAGATGCGCCGTGCACTGGTCGCCGCGGCCAAGACGGTGCCCGGGATCGAAAACGTTTCGGTCAACATCACCACCCGCGTCACCGCGCATTCCGTGCAGCGCGGCGTGCAGCTGATGCCCAACGTGAAGAACATCATCGCGGTGGCGTCGGGCAAGGGCGGGGTGGGCAAGAGCACCACCGCCGCCAACCTGGCACTGGCCCTGGCGGCCGAAGGCGCCAAGGTGGGCGTGCTGGACGCCGACATCTACGGCCCCAGCCAGCCCATGATGCTGGGCATCGACCGCCGTCCGGAAAGCGACGACGGCCAGACCATGGAGCCGCTGGAAAACCATGGCGTGCAGGTGATGTCCATCGGCTTCCTCATCAACCAGGACGAAGCCATGATCTGGCGCGGTCCCATGGCCACCCAGGCCCTGGAGCAGCTGCTGCGCCAGACCAACTGGCAGGACCTGGACTACCTGATCGTCGACATGCCCCCCGGCACCGGCGACATCCAGCTGACCCTGTCGCAACGCGTGCCGATGACGGGTGCCGTCATCGTCACGACGCCGCAGGACATCGCGCTGATCGACGCGAAGAAGGCCGTCACCATGTTCGAGAAGGTGGGCGTGCCCATCCTCGGCGTGGTGGAGAACATGGCGGTGCACATCTGCAGCAACTGCGGCCACGCGGAGCACATCTTCGGCGAGGGCGGCGGCAAGCGCTACGCGGAGGACAAGGGCATCGAGTACCTCGGTGCGCTGCCGCTGGCGATGCACATCCGCGAGCAGGCCGACAGCGGCAAGCCGACGGTGGTGGCGGACCCCGACAGCGAAGCGGCGAAGATCTACCGCAGCGTGGCGCGCAAGGTCGCGATCAAGATCGCGGCCCGGGCCAAGGACTTCTCCTCGAAGTTCCCCACGATCACCGTCTCCAAGAACACCTAGCGCCCGGAGCCATCATGGAGCGCCCGGCCCTAGCCGTCGCGGTGATCATGCGCAAGCGGCGCACCGCCAGCCGCTGGCAGCCCTGGCAGTGGGAGCTGGCGGAGGTCGTGCCGAACGAAGCCGCCTTCGGCAGCGAACCGCGCCGCCTGCACCAGGACGACGACGGCGAGCGCTGGCTGCATCCCGGCCTGCGCGTGGAACTGTTCCGCGACGAAGCCGAGGGCTACTACCTCAACGTCACCACGCCGGCGCCGGGTTGGTTCGTCCTCTGGCGCATGGAGGAGGAGGCCAGCATCGCCGACGAGCCGATGCCGCGGCCCTTGCTCGTGACCCTGAGCTACCACGAGGCCGCGCGCTGGCTGGATGCGCAGGAAACGGTGGAGCAGGTGCCCGCACCCCCGCACGTCGTCGAGTGGATGCGCGCCTTCGCCGAAGAGCACTACGTGCCCGAACCGAAGAAGCGTAAGCGTCCCGAGAGCTTCCGCCGGCTGGAGGACCGCTTCGGCCAGCCGGCTTCCGTCAGCACGGAGAAGAAACACGGCGGAGGCGAGGGCCATGGCTGACGGTTTCCTGGGCCGCTGGGCGAAGCGCAAGGAGGCGGTGCGCAAGGGCGAGCCGCTGCCCGCGGAGCCCGAGCGCACGATCCAGCCCCCGGCGCCTGCGAACGTGGTTGCGCCTGCGGGGACGGAGCCCGTTCCCGCGCCAGCCCAGCCGGCCCCGGTCGAACCCCCTGCTTCGCCGACGCTCCAGGACGCGCAGGAGCTCACTCCGCAATCCGACTTCACCCGCTTCGTCCAGCCCGACGTCGCGCCCGAGGTGAAGAACGCGGCGATGAAGAAGCTGTTCGCCGATCCGCACTTCAACGTGATGGACGGGTTGGACACCTACATCGACGACTACAACAAGCCCGACCCGATCCCGCCGGAGATGCTGCGGCAACTCGCCAGCGCCAAGTTCCTCAAGCTCTTCGATGACGAGGAAGACAAGGCGAACAAGGACGAAGCCGAGCCGCTGGCGAAAGCCCCCACGGAGCGGGAATTCGCGGATGCGCGCCCTTCCGATTCCGTGGCACAGTCCAGCACCCGGACCGGACAAGCATTACCGCCGGCCGACGACCATGCCGACCCTGATTTGCGACTGCAACAAGACGATGCCCCTGGACGCCCAGGCCCTGGGGAAGGCTCTTGCTGAGAACCTGACGCTGCATTCCACGCTGTGCCGGCGCGAGGCCGGGGCGTTCCAGCAGGCGATCCGCAGCGGCGACGACGTGGTCGTCGCCTGCACCCAGGAAAAGCGCCTGTTCGGCGAACTGGGGCGGCAGACCGAGGGCGCCGTCTCCCCCATCCGCTTCGTCAACATCCGCGAAACCGGCGGCTGGAGCAAGGACGCGAAAGCCGCGATGCCCAAGCTGGCCGCGCTGCTCGCTGCCGCCAAGCTGCCGGAGGCGGAACCTGTTGCCACCGTCACCTACAAGAGCGCCGGCCGCCTGCTGCTGATCGGGCCGCTGGAAGAGGCGGAGCGTTTCGCCGCGGTGCTCGGCGATGCGCTGGACGTGACCATCTTCGCGCGCGGCGGCGCCGGCGCGCAGGAACGCCGCTATCCCGTGGTGGGCGGGCGCATCGACAGCCTCTCCGGGTGGCTGGGCGCCTTCCAGCTGGCATGGGCGCAGGACAACCCGATCGACCTCGATCTGTGCACGCGCTGCAATGCCTGCGTCGCGGTTTGCCCGGAGCAGGCCATCGGCCTGGACTACCAGGTGGACCTGCAGGCCTGCAAGGACCACCGCGCCTGCGTGAAGGTGTGCGACGTCGGCGCCATCGACTTCACGCGTGAGCCCGTCGCCCACGCCGACACTTTCGACCTCGTGCTCGACCTGCGCCGGCAGCCGGGCTTCCTGCAGCACGCGCCGCCGCAAGGCTACTTCCACCTGCCGCCGGACCAGGCCAACGGCCCGAAGGCCCTGGACGTGGTCATCAAGCTGCGCGAGCTGGTGGGCGAGTTCGAAAAGCCCAGATTCTTCGCCTACAAGCAGAAGCTGTGCGCGCACAGCCGCAACGAGAAGGTGGGTTGCAGCGCGTGCATCGACATCTGCTCGGCCGAGGCGATCAGCAGCGAGAAATCGCGGCAGCAGATCAAGGTCCATCCCAACCTGTGCGTGGGCTGCGGCGCCTGCACGACGGTCTGCCCCACCGGCGCGCTCACCTATGCCTATCCGCGCCCCGGTGAGCAGGGCACCCGGATCCGGACGCTGCTGTCCACCTACGAGGCGGCAGGTGGCAGCGCGCCCGTGCTGCTGCTCCACAACCAGGAGCGCGGCCAGGCCCTGGTGGAGGACGTGGGACGCGGTGCGCGCGTCGGCGCCGGCGACGGTGTTCCGGCCAACGTGATTCCCCTGGCCCTGTGGCATGTCGCCAGCATCGGCATCGAGCTGTGGCTGAGTGCGGTGGCGCAGGGTGCCGCGCACGTGGCGGTGCTGGCCACCCGCGACGACGCGCCGCAGTACCTCGACGCGCTGAAGGCGCAGATGGAGATCGCGCAGGCGATCCTGCACGGCCTCGGCTACGAAGGCAGCCATTTCAGCCTGCTGCAAAGCCGCAGCGCCAGCGACCTCGACCAGGACCTGCGCCTGCTCGCCGGCCGCCGCGGCGCCACCCCCAAGGTGCGGGCGCGCTTCGCCGTGGCGGCCGAAAAGCGCACGACCGCGGAGCTCGCGCTCGACCACCTGGTGGAGCAGGCGCCCGGCCGGCCCGAGGCGATCGCGCTGCCGGTCGGCGCGCCCTTCGGCAGCATCACGGTCGACGCGGACAAGTGCACGCTGTGCATGAGTTGCGTCGGCGCCTGCCCGGCGAGCGCACTGCAGGACAACCAGGCGGCGCCGCAGCTGCGGCTGGTGGAGAAGAACTGCGTGCAGTGCGGGCTTTGCGCCACCACCTGCCCGGAAAAGGCCATCACGCTGCAGCCGCGGCTGCTGCTCACGCCCGAGCGCAAGCAGGCGCGGATCCTCAACGAAGCCAAGCCCTATGCCTGCATCCGCTGCGGCAAGCCGTTTGGCACGCTCAAGGGCATCGAGTCCATGCTCGGCAAGCTGGCCGGCCATTCCATGTTCCAGGGCCCGGCCCTGGAGCGGCTGAAGATGTGCGGCGACTGCCGCGTGATCGACCTCTACTCGTCGCAGAACGAATCGCGCATCACCGACCTATGAGAGAACTCCCGCCCTCCACCAGCGCGCTGGACGAGGAGACCGCACGCGCCGAGATCTACGGGCTGCTCGCGCAGCTCTATTACGCGGCGCCCGGCCCCGAGCTGCTGTCCGCGCTGCGGGTGGCGGTGACCGAAGCGCCGGCGCAGGGCGCTTTCCTGGAGGAGCCGTGGCGGGTGCTGGTGGGAGTCGCCCGCGGCATGAGCGACGGCGAGATCGCCGCGGAATTCGAGGCGCTGTTCGGCGGCGTCGGCAAGCCGGAGGTCTACCTGTTCGGCTCGCACTACCTCACCGGCTTCCTGAACGAGAAGCCGGTCGCCCGCCTGCGCGAAACGCTGGCTGGACTGGGCCTTGCGCGCGACGAGGCGATGCCGGAGACGGAGGACCACGTGGCCTACGTGTGCGAGGTCATGCGCTACCTCATCGCCGGCGACGATGCGGCGGTGGCCAACCTCGCGCGCCAGCGGGAGTTCTTCAACGAGCACGTGCAGCCGTGGCTGGCACCCTTGTGCGACGCGATCGGCGCCCATCCCAAGGCGCATTTCTACGCGGCCCTCGCCGAATTCACGCGCGCCTTCGCGAGCATCGAAGCCCAGGGCTTCGACATGCTCGCGTGACGTCGCGAGTGCCGCGTTTATTCCCCGCGTACGCGTTTTCCATAGGGGAATTCCTGTCGGGCTGCTGTCGGTTCGCGTTTTCCCTGAGGGAACCGACCTCTTTTTTGCATGCCAACGATTGCCGTGAAGTTTTCGCTCTACTACAGTATGAAAGGTAGTTCATAAGAGCTTCAGGAGACTTGCACATGTCCGAAAGCCAAGCCAAGCCCTCACGCCGGGGTTTCATCATGGGAGCCGCCGTTGCCGGCGCAGCGACCGCAGCCGTGGTCACGATTCCCAAGACAACTGTCCCTGAGGCGCCTGTCGCCGAGACGCTCCCGCCAGCGCCGGAAAACGGCGGCGGCTACCACCTGACGGACCACGTCAAGCGGTACTACAAGACCACGCTCGTCTAACTCCCGGAGAGTTCCATGCTGCTCACCAAGAAGTCGGGCGCTGCCCAGGACACAACGCGCTCGCCGTTCATCCACAGCCTGCAGCGGGGCCTGTCCTCCGCCCTGCCCACGATGGACCGCCGCGCGTTCCTGCGCCGCTCCGGCCTGGGCGTCGGGGTCGGCATCGCCGCCTCCTCGCTCACGCTCGTGAAGAAGGCCAAGGCCGCCGAAGGCAAGGGGCCCGCAGTCGGCGAGGGACGCGTGGAAGTCAAGCGCACGGTGTGCTCGCACTGCTCCGTGGGCTGCGCGATCGACGCCGTGGTCGAAAACGGCGTGTGGGTGCGGCAGGAGCCGGTGTTCGACTCGCCGATCAACCTGGGCGCGCACTGCGCCAAGGGCGCGGCGATCCGGGAGCACGGCCACGGCGAGTTCCGCCTGCGCTACCCGATGAAGCTGGTGAACGGCAAGTACCAGCGCATCAGCTGGGACCAGGCGCTGGACGAAATCACCGCCAAGCTGAACGACCTGCGCAAGGCCAGCGGCCCCGAATCCGTGTTCTGGATCGGCTCGTCGAAGCACTCGAACGAGCAGTCCTACCTGATGCGCAAGTTCGTGAGCCTCTGGGGCAGCAACAACTGCGACCACCAGGCGCGCATCTGCCACTCCACCACCGTCGCCGGCGTGGCGAACACGTGGGGCTACGGCGCGATGACCAACTCGTACAACGACATGCAGAACAGCAAGGCTGCGTTGTACATCGGCTCCAACGCCGCCGAGGCGCACCCCGTGTCCATGCTGCACATGCTGCACGCCAAGGAGACGGGCACCAAGCTGATGGTGGCCGACCCGCGCTTCACCCGCACGGCCGCCAAGGCGGACCAGTACATCCGCATCCGGTCCGGCTCCGACATCCCCTTCCTGTTCGGCGTGCTGCACCACATCTTCAAGAACGGCTGGGAAGACAAGAAGTACATCAACGACCGGGTCTACGGCATGGACAAGGTCCGCGAGGACGTGCTGGCCAAGTGGACGCCGGACAAGGTGTTCGAGGCCTGCGGCGTGCCCGAGGCCGAGGTCTTCAAGGTCGCCGAGACCATGGCGAAGAACCGGCCCTCCACCATCGTGTGGTGCATGGGCCAGACGCAGCACACCATCGGCAACGCCATGGTCCGCGCTTCCTGCATCCTGCAGCTGGCGCTGGGCAACATCGGCGTGTCCGGCGGCGGCGCCAACATCTTCCGCGGCCACGACAACGTGCAGGGCGCGACCGACGTCGGCCCCAACCCGGACTCGCTGCCCGGCTATTACGGAGTCGCCGAAGGTTCCTGGCGCCACTTCGCCAAGGTCTGGGGCGTCGACTACGACTGGATCAAGGGCCGCTTCGAGAACGTGGGCATGATGACCAAGCCCGGCATCACGGTGTCCCGCTGGATCGATGGCGTGCTCGAGAAGAACGAGCTGATCGACCAGACGTCCAACCTGCGCGGCGTCTTCTACTGGGGCCACGCGCCGAACTCGCAGACCCGCGGCCTCGAGATGAAGAAGGCGATGGACAAGCTGGACCTGCTGGTCGTGGTCGACCCGTACCCGTCCGCCACCGCCGCCATGGCCGCCATGCCCGGCGACCCCAAGGACCTGAACCAGAACCGCGCGGTGTACCTGCTGCCGGCGGCCACGCAGTTCGAGACCAGCGGTTCCGTGACGGCCTCGAACCGCTCGCTGCAGTGGCGCGAGAAGGTGATCGAGCCCCTGTGGGAAAGCCGCAGCGACCACATGATCATGTACCAGCTGGCCGACAAGCTCGGCTTCGGCAAGGAACTGGTCAAGAACTACAAGATGCAGAAGGTCAAGGGACTGGACGAGCCGATCCCCGAGGACATCCTGCGCGAGATCAACAAGTCGGTCTGGACCATCGGCTACACCGGCCAGAGCCCCGAGCGCCTGAAGGCCCACATGCGGCTGATGGGCAGCTTCGACGTGAAGACGCTCAAGGCCAAGGGCAGCGTGAAGGACAAGGAGACCGGGTACGACATCCAGGGCGACTACTACGGCCTGCCGTGGCCCTGCTACGGCACCCCCGAACTGAAGCACCCGGGCTCGGCCAACCTGTACGACACCAGCAAGCACGTCATGGACGGCGGCGGCTGCTTCCGGGCCAACTTCGGCGTCGAGAAGGACGGCGTCAACCTGCTGGCCGAGGACGGCTCCGCACCGGTGGGCTCCGACATCACGACGGGCTATCCCGAGATCGACCACGTCCTGTTCAAGAAGCTCGGCTGGTGGGGGGAACTCACGGATGCCGAGCGGGCGCAGGCCGAAGGCAAGAACTGGAAGACCGACTCGTCGGGCGGCCTGATCCGCGTCGCGATGAAAAACCACGGCGTCCATCCCTTCGGCAATGCGAAGGCGCGGGCGGTGGTGTGGAACTTCCCCGACCCGATCCCGCAGCACCGCGAGGCGCTGTACAGCACCCGGCCGGACCTGGTCGCCAAGTACCCGTCGCACGACGACAAGAAGGCGTTCTGGCGCCTGCCCACGCTGTACAAGAGCGTGCAGCAGAAGAACCTGCAGGACAAGGTGGCCGAGAAGTTCCCGCTGATCCTGACCTCCGGCCGCCTGACCGAGTACGAGGGCGGCGGCGAGGAGACCCGGTCCAACCCCTGGCTGGCCGAACTGCAGCAGGAAGCCTTCGTCGAGATCAACCCGAAGACGGCGACCGAGCGCAACATCAAGAATGGCGACCGCGTCTGGCTGCGCTCGCCCACCGGCGCGCAGCTGAACGTGCAGGCGATGGTGACCGAGCGCGTCGGGCCGGACACGGTGTGGATGCCCTTCCACTTCTCCGGCCGCTGGCAGGGCGTCGACATGCTGCCGTACTACCCGAACGGCGCTGCGCCCGTGGTGCGGGGCGAGGCGGTCAACACCGCCACGACCTACGGTTACGACAGCGTGACCATGATGCAAGAGACCAAGACGACGATCTGCAACATCGAACGGGCCTAAGGGGAGATCACGATGGCAAGAATGAAATTCATCTGTGACTCCGAGCGTTGCATCGAGTGCAACGGCTGCGTCACGGCCTGCAAGAACGAGCACGAAGTCCCGTGGGGCGTCAACCGCCGCCGCGTGGTCACGCTCAACGACGGCGTCCCGGGCGAGAAGTCGGTGTCGGTGGCCTGCATGCACTGCTCCGATGCGCCCTGCATGGCGGTCTGTCCCACCAACACCTTCTACCGCACCGAAGAGGGCGTGGTGCTGCACGACAAGGACACCTGCATCGGCTGCGGCTACTGCAGCTACGCCTGCCCCTTCGGCGCGCCGCAGTTCCCCGCGGCCGGCACCTTCGGCGTGCGCGGCAAGATGGACAAGTGCACCTTCTGCGCCGGCGGCCCCGAGGCCAACGGTTCGCAGGCCGAGTTCGAGAAGTACGGCCGCAACCGGCTGGCCGAAGGCAAGCTGCCCGCCTGCGCCGAGATGTGCTCGACCAAGGCCCTGCTGGCCGGCGACGGCGACGTCGTGGCCGACATCTTCCGCAACCGCGTGCTCAAGCGCGGCAAGGGCGCCGAAGTGTGGGGCTGGGGCACCGCCTACGGTTCCAAGCAGGCCGGCCAGCCGCAGGGAGCCAAGTCATGAGACCCCTCACCATCCTCGCGCTCATCGTCCTTGCCGTCGTGCTCGCCGCCTGCGCGGAGCGCGAGCAGACAGCCAGCGGCATCAAGAGCGATGCCGCGGCCTACCAGGGCACCAACCATCCGTTCGTGGTCACGGGCTGGAAGCCCGGCGACCGCAACAGCTGGGAACAGCAGATGAAGGTCCGTACCGTCCAGGGGCAAAACGACTATGCGAAGGTTCCTTGAGCTTCTCGCCGCGGCCGCGCTGACGGCCGCCCTCGGCGGCACCGCGCTCGCGCAGACCCCGAGCCCGGCGCCCGCGGGGGCCCCCGCCACGGCCACGGCGCCCTCGAGGAACCTGCCGGACGATCCGGCGCCGGCTGCCGGCGGCGTCCAGGGCCAGAACATCTTCGACGTGAAGCCCGAAGTGAAGCGCGACGCTTCCTCCGACCCCGGCTACATGGAGCAGAACAACGGCCAGCGCAACCGCGTCCAGCCGGGCAACAACGCGCCGATGTGGCGCGGCGTGCAGGGTGGCGTCACAGGCTACAGCAGCCTGCCGAAGTCCGAGGCGCCCGAGGCCGGCAACCTGATCCAGGCGCCGGTGCAGTATCCGGGCACGCGCTTCGTGACCGCCGGGGAGGCGTGGCGGCAGGTGCGCAACCACTGGCTGGTGCCCTACGGCGGCGCGCTGCTGCTCATCTCGCTGGTGGCGATGGCGATCTTCTACTTCGTGCGCGGGCCGCTGGGCCATCAGCCAGCCGTGGGCGGCGGCGGACGGCGCATCGAGCGCTTCACCCCCTTCGAGCGCGCAGCCCACTGGTCCAATGCCATCGCCTTCGTGCTGCTCGCGGTCTCCGGCATCGTCATGGCCTTCGGCAAGTTCTTCCTGCTGCCGGTCATCGGGCAGACGCTCTTCGGTTACTTGACGTACCTGCTGAAGAACGTCCACAACTTCGCCGGACCGCTGTTCGCCGTGTCGCTCGTGATCATCATCATCACCTTCGCCAAGGACGAACTTCCGCGCCGCGGGGACCTCCGCTGGCTGCTCAGCCCCCGCGCGGTGCTCGGCAAGCACGGGGAGGAACCGCCCGGCCACCGCTTCAACGCCGGCGAGAAGGTGGTCTTCTGGCTGGCCGTGGTGGTGCTGGGACTGATCGTCGTCGGTTCGGGCCTGGTGATGGACAAGCTGATTCCCAGCCTGGGCTACGAGCGGGCGCAGATGCAGGTGGCGCACATGATCCACGCCGCCGCCGCCGTGGGGATGATGTGCCTGACCGTGGTGCACATCTACCTGGGCACGGTCGGGATGCGCGGCGCCTACCGCGCCATGCGCGACGGCTACGTGGACGAGGCGTGGGCGAAGGAACACCACGCCTACTGGTACGAGGACATCCGTGCCGGCAAGATCCCGGCCCAGCGCAGCAAGCCGCTGGGCATCGTCGACGACACGCAGTCCGTGCGCACCGTGTGAGGAGAAGAACAGACATGATCCGAGTGATGCTCACCGCCGTTGCGCTGGCTGTTTCGGGCGCCGCGCTCGCCACGATCCCGCCGCCGGTGCTGGACGAAGCCGCCAAGGCCAAGGCCGCCGAGGCCGCCGCCAAGACGGCGTACCAGGCCAAGCTGGATGCCTATCAGACGTGCAAGGCGCAGGACCGCGTGGTGGCGAACTACCGGAAGACGGTCGCCTCGCGTCCGGCTGCGTCGGCTGCGTCGGCTGCGTCGGCTGCGTCGGGCACGTCGGGCACGTCGGGCACGTCGGCTGCGGCGAAGCCCATGCCGCCGGCCTCCAGCGGGGTCGCTGCGGCCAAGCCGCCGGCCTCCGCGACGACAGCGGCAGCCCCCACCTCGCCGACCAGCGCGTCCGCTTCGCAAGGTGGCAGCACGCCGGTCGCGGCCGCGCCGGCTGCAGCCGGCTGCGCGGACCCCGGCCCGTTTGCCTACGCACCGCCCGAACAGAAGCCGCTGGAGACCTCGGGCGCGCATTCGCCGGCCGCCAATGCCACCAGCCCGCCGAGCGTGCGGTCGAACTCGGCCGAGATGGCGCCGTCCAAGCCGGGCGTGGCCACGAAGAAGTAAGCAATTGCGGTGGCGACGAGGCCGGCCCGCGGGCTGGCCTTTTCTTTTGCGGTAGCCTTCCGCCATGTCCCTTCCCGTGCTCACCGAGGCCCGCGCGCCCCTGACCCGCAGCGTCGAGGTCGTCAACGAGCACGGCGAGCAGGAAACGATCTCGATCCCGGCGGAACGCGCGCTCACGGTGTACGTGGACAAGCGCGAGCTGGTCACCCTGATGACGCTGGGCGCCCAGCCGGAATGGCTGGTGCTGGGCTACCTGCGCAACCAGCGGTTGGTCAAATCCGTGGGCGCCGTGGCATCGGTGACGGTGGACTGGGAAGTCGGCGCGGCGGCCGTGAAGACGGTCGACGGCATCGACCGCATCGAGGAGCGCACCGCGCGCCGGGTCGTGACCACCGGCTGCGGGCAAGGCACCGTGTTCGGCGCGCTGATGGACGAGATCGACAGCGTGGCGTTGCCCAATGCCCGCCTCACGCAGGCGCAGCTGTACGGCATCGTCAACGCGATCCGGCTGCAGGAGAGCACGTACAAGTCGGCCGGCTCGGTGCACGGCTGCGCGCTGTTTCGCGGCGAGCAGATGCTGCTGTTCGTGGAGGACGTCGGGCGCCACAACGCGATCGACACCATCGCCGGCTGGATGTGGCTGCACGGGGACGGCCACGCGCCCGCCACGGCGGACGAACCGATGGTGTTCTACACGACGGGCCGACTCACCAGCGAGATGGTGATCAAGTCGGCGCAGATGGGCGTGGCCATCGTCATCTCCCGCAGCGGCATCACTCAGATGGGCCACGAGGTCGCGCAGCGCCTGGGCCTGTGCACCGTCGGACGTGCGACCGGCCGGCATTTCCTCTGCTACACGGCGCCGGACCGCCTGCAGCTGCAGCCGGAACTGGCGAGCATGCGGCGGGCCGCTTCCTGACGCGACGCCCCCCAACGGATTCCCTGCCATGAACGAATGGATCGAAGGCCAGCCGCCCGCACCACCGCCCGCGCTGGGCGTGCGCGGGTGGCTGCGCGAAGGCCTGCGCGCTTCCGTGCTGCGCTCGCCCAGCACGCAGGGCAGCACGCCCCGCCCGCGCGAGCTGCTGCTGCTGGTGCTGATCGCCACCGGCATCGAGCTGGCGCTGGGGCGGCTGGAGGTGCCGGGGCCCGCGGACTTCAGCCTGCGCGGCTGGCTGGCGCCCTCCTGGAGCGTGGCGGCCCTGGTGCTGCTGCTCTGGACGCTGTGGCCGCGCGAGCCGCGGCCCGAGGCGGGCGGCATGGCCGCCTGGTTCGCCTTGTGGCTGGGGGCAGCCATCCCGCCCGGCCTGGTGTCGCAGGCGATCGGAATCGCGCAGGGCTGGGAGCTGCTGCCGGAGGCGCTCGCGGAGTCCGCGCTGTTCGCCCTGCTGGTGTACATCGGCCTGTGGGCCTGGGTGCTCGCCATTGCGCTGCGCCTGGCGTCGCACTTCGGCCTGGCACGGGCCCAGCTGCGCATCTTCGGTGCCGTCCTGGTGCTGATCTTCGCGGTGAGCGCGTGGCTCTTTCCCGATCGCCCGTGGGAGGCACCCCCCGAGCCCGAAGCGGAAACACCCGGCATGGTGCTGGGCGACGAGAGCTTCGAGACGCAGCAGGCGCTGTTCCGCCAGAGTGTCGAAGGGCTCCTGCCGCAGCGCCCTGGCGTGACCGACGTCTACGGCATCGTTTTCGCGCCCTATGCGACCGAGGACGTCTTCCTGCGTGAAAGCACGATGGTGGCGAACCTGCTGGCGCAGCGCTTCGACGCCCAGGGGCGGGTGCTCCAGCTGGTCAACCATCCGGACACGGTGGAGTCGCTGCCCTGGGCGACGCCGCGCAACCTCAAGCGTGCCATCGAGGCGGTGGCCGCCCGCATGGACCGCGAGCACGACCTGCTGGTGCTCTACCTCACCTCGCACGGCGCCAACGATTTCCGGCTGGCCGCCGCGCATCCGCCGCTGCAGGTGGAACCGGTGAGCCCCGGCGAGCTGCGCACCGCCCTGGACGAGGCCGGCATCCGCTTTCGCGTGATCGCGATCTCCGCCTGCTACTCCGGCGGCTGGGTCGGCCCGCTGGCCAGCGACACCACCCTGGTGATGACGGCGGCGGATGCGGACCACACCTCCTATGGCTGCGGCGCCCGCTCCGAGCTCACCTACTTCGGCCGCGCGGTGTTCGACGAACAGCTGCAGCGCACCCACTCGTTCGAGCAGGCGTTCGCCGCGGCCGTGCCCGTGATCCGCCGGCGCGAGGAGGAAGCCCGCAAGACCGACGGCTTCTCCAACCCGCAGATCAGCGTCGGCGAGGGCATCCGGCCGCTGCTGAAGGCGCTGGAGAAGCGCCTGGAGACGCCATGAAGCGCACCTCCGCGCTGGCGCTGGGCTGGCGCACCTTGCTGCGCGACCTGCGCGCCGGCGAACTGCGCCTGCTGATCGTGGCGGTGACGCTGGCGGTCGCGGCCCTCACGGCCGTCGGCTTCTTCGCCGACCGGCTGAAGGGCGGCCTGTCGCGCGATGCGCGACAGCTTCTCGGAGGCGATGCGGTGGTCGTGAGCGACCAGCCCACGGCGCCCGGCTTCGAGGCGCAGGCCCGCGCGCTCGGCCTGCAGAGCGCCACCACCCTGGTCTTCCCTTCCATGGCCCGCGCGCCCGACGCGAAGGGGGGCGCCTCGCGCCTCATCGCGCTGAAGGCGGTGTCCGAGGGCTATCCCCTGCGCGGCAGCCTGGAGATCGCCACGCAGCCCGACACGCCCGGCGCCCGCACGCGCGAAGTGCCCCGCCGCGGCGAGGCCTGGGTCGATGCCGCGGTGCTGGAGGCGCTGGACCTGCGCATGGGCGACGCCTTGCTGCTGGGCGATGCGCAGCTGCGCATTGCGCGCGTCATCACGCTCGAGCCGGACCGGGGCGCCGGCTTCCTGAACTTCGTGCCACGCGTGATGATCCATGCCGGCGACCTGCCGGCGACCAAGCTCGTGCAGCCGGCCAGCCGCGTCAACTGGCGCTTCGCCGTGGCCGGCGCCGACCGCGATGTCGCGCGTTTCTCCGACTGGGCGGTGGCGGAGACCAAGCGGCCGGAAGTGCGGGGCGTGCGGGTCGAGTCGCTCGAAGGGGGCCGGCCCGAGATGCGGCAGACGCTCGATCGCGCCGAGAAATTCCTCAACCTGGTGGCGCTGCTGGCCGCGCTGCTCAGCGCCGTCGCGGTCGCCCTGGCGGCGCGCGGCTTCGCCAGCCGGCACCTGGACGACTGCGCGATGCTCCGCGTGCTGGGCGAGAGCCAGCGCACCATCGCCCGCAGCTACACGGTGGAGTTTGCGGCGATCGGCCTGTTCGCCAGCCTGCTGGGTGTGGCGATCGGCTACGCCGTGCACTTCGTCTTCATCGCACTGCTGGGCGGGCTGGTGGAGACCTCGCTGCCGTCGGCGGGCCTCTGGCCGGTGGCCTTCGGCATGGGCATGGGCCTGACCCTGCTGCTGGCCTTCGGCCTGCCGCCGGTGCTGCAGCTGGCGCAGGTGCCGCCCCTGCGCGTGATCCGGCGCGACGTGGGCAACCTGCGGCCCGCTTCGCTGCTCGTGCTGGGCGTGGGCGTGGCCGGCTTCGTCGCGCTGCTGCTGGCGGCCAGCAGCGACCTGAAGCTGGGCGGGATCGCGGTGGGCGGCTTCGCCGGCGCCGTGCTGGTGTTCGCCGGCCTCAGCTGGGTCGCGGTGAAGCTGCTGCGCCGCGTGGTCAACGAAGCGACGGCGCCGCGCTGGATGGTGCTGGCCACGCGGCAGATCAGCGCCCGCCCCGCCTACACGGTGGTGCAGACCAGTGCGCTGGCGGTGGGACTGCTGGCGCTGGTGCTGCTGGTGCTGCTGCGCACCGACCTGATCGCCAGCTGGCGGCAGGCGACGCCGCCGGACGCGCCGAACCGCTTCGTCATCAACGTGCTGCCCGAGCAGAGCGACGCCTTCGTGAAGAAGCTGCGCGCCTCCGGCGTGCGGCGGCTGGACTGGTTTCCCATGTTCCGCGGCCGGCTTGTCGCAGTGAACGGCAAGGCGGTGACGCCCGACGATTTCGTCGACGACCGCGCGCGCCGCCTGGTGGACCGCGAGTTCAACCTGTCCTTTGCCGCGAGCCAGCCGGAACACAACGAGGTGGTGGCGGGGCGCTGGCAGCCGGAGGAGCGCGGCACCGTCAGCGTGGAAGAGGGCATCGCCACCACGCTGGGCCTGAAGCTGGGCGACACGCTGCGCTTCGACGTCGCCGGGATGACGAGCGAGGCGCGCATCACCTCGCTGCGCAAGGTGGACTGGGGCTCGATGCGGGCCAACTTCTTCGTGATGTACCCGGTGAGCGTGCTGCCGGACATGCCGGTCACCTACATGGGGGCGTTCCGCGCGCCCGAGGTCCGCGGCTTCGACAACGCGCTGGTGCGCGCCTTTCCCAACGTGACCAACGTCGACATGACCTCGACGCTGAACCAGGTGCAATCGGTGCTGGACAAGGTGATCCGCGCGGTGGAGTTCCTGTTCGGCTTCACGCTGGCCGCCGGCCTGGTGGTGCTGTTCGCCGCGGTGGCTGCCACGCGCGAGGAGCGCGCGCGCGAGTTCGCGATCATGCGCGCCGTGGGCGCCCGCGCCAGCCTGCTGCGGCAGGTGCAGCGGGCCGAGCTCGCCGGCGTGGGGCTGCTGGCGGGTTTCCTGGCCAGCGTGGTCGCGTCCGTGGTGGGCTGGGCCCTGGCCAAGTACGTCTTCGGCTTCACCTGGACGGCCTCGCCCTTCGTTCCCCTGGTGGGCGCGGTGGCCGGCGCGGTGCTGGCGCTGGCCGCCGGCTGGTGGGGCCTGCGCGAAGTGCTCGCCCGTCCGGTGGTGGAAACCTTGCGCAAGGCCGCCGAATAGGTTCGCTGGGACAATCGCGGCATGCAGAGCAGTGAAGACAAGCCGCCGCACGCCACCCCCTTCGAGTGGTTCGGCGGCGAAGAGAAGGTCCGGGCGGTGGTGGACCATTTCTACGACCTGATGGACCTGGAACCGAAGTACGCGGAACTGCGGGCAGCGCACGGCACCGAGCTGGAGCGGGCACGGCAGAACCTGTTCTGGTTCCTGTGCGGCTGGCTCGGCGGGCCGCAGCACTACACCGAGCGCTTCGGGCATCCGCGGCTGCGGGCCCGGCACCTGCCGTTCAAGATCGGCATCCTCGAGCGCGACCAGTGGCTCGCCTGCATGGACCAGGCGATGGGCGAGGTCGGCATAGCCGAGGCACTGCGGCAGCGGTTGCGCGATTCTTTCTTCCAGACCGCAGACTGGATGCGGAATACGCACGGTTGAGCAGCGCTTGAGCGCCCCATAATGGCCGCGTCTTTGGGGAAGGAGACCCGGCATGGTGGCAGCGACCTGGATGTTCCTGGCGGCCCTGGTGGTGATCGTCGTCTGGGGCGTGGCCGTGTTCAACGGCCTCGTGCAGCGGCGCAACCGCATCACGAACGCGTTCGCGCAGATCGACGTGCAACTCAAGCGGCGCTACGACCTGATTCCCAACCTGGTCGACGTCGCCCGGCGCTACCTGGCCCATGAGGCCGGCACGCTGGAAGCCGTTGCCAAGGCGCGCGGCGCGGCGGTGGGCGCGGCGGCGGTGGCGCGTGCGCATCCGACGGATGCGGCCGCGGTGCAGACGCTGGCCCTGGCGGAGCAGGCGCTGGGAGGCAGCATGGGCCGGTTCATGGCCGTGGCGGAGGCCTACCCCGAACTGAAGGCCGACGCGACCATGCAGTCGCTGGGCGAAGAGCTCACCTCGACCGAGAACCGCATCGGCTTCGCGCGCCAGGCCTACAACGACGAAGTGCTCGACTACAACGACGCCGCTACCCGCTTTCCGGCGCTGGTCGCGGCGCGCCTGTTCGGCTTCGCACCGGCCGCCATGCTGCAGGCCACCCAGAATGCGCAGGAGCGCGAAGCGCCGCGCGTGGCCTTCTGAGCCGCGCGGGCGGCCAGGCATGCGCATCTTCGAGGCCCAGGACACGGCGCGCGGCGAAACGCTGCGGCTGCTCGCGCTGTTCGCGCTGGCGGTTGCCGCCACCGTGCTGGGCGTGCACCTCGCGCTGGCGACCTGCTGGTGGGTGCTGCAGCTGCTGTCGCCCATCCCGCTGGACTTTCCCCGCCTGTTCTTCACCGTCAACGTCGGCGTGACGCTGCTGCTGGTGCTGGGCGGCTGGTGGATCGAAACGTCCAACCTGCAGGCCGCCGGCGGCGCCGAGCGCCTGGCGCGCCGCCTGGGCGCCCGTGAGGCGCGGCCCGGCACTTCGCACGGCGAGCAGCGGCTGTGCAACATCGTGGACGAGATCTGCATCGCCGCCCACATGCCGCGGCCGCAGGTGATGGTGCTGCCGCGGCACGAGGCGATCAACGCCTTCGCCACCGGTTGGGACCCGGACGATGCGGTGGTGGCCGTGACGCAGGGCGCGCTGGACCTGCTCACGCGCGACGAGCTGCAGGGCATGGTGGCGCACGAGTGCAGCCACGTGCACGAGGGCGACACCCGCCTGAACATGCAGCTGGCCGGCATGGTGTGCGGCCTCGAGCTGGTGTGGGGCTTCGGCGAGACCGTGCGTGAGCGCGGCGGCCTCGCGATGCTGTTCGGCAGCGCCATCATGGCGACGGGCGTGGCCGGTTGGTATGCGGGCCGCATGCTGCAGGCGTCGGTGTCGCGCCAGCGCGAATTCCTGGCCGATGCGCGGGCGGTGCAGTGGACGCGCAGCCGCGACGGCCTGGGCGGCGTGTTGCGCAAGGCGCTGACGCAGAAGGAGCGCGCCGAGGACCGGCCCTCCGACCCCGCCTGGCCGCCCACCGCGCAGCACCTGCTGCTGATGGGTGCGGTGGACGACCGCGACGGCTGGTTCGCTGCGCACCCGCCGTTGCCGGTGCGCATCCAGCGCGTCTACGGCCGGGCTATGCCGGCGATCCCGCTGGGCCGCGCTGCCGCGGTCACGTGGGCCTGAGCAGCACCACCACGGCCCCCGCGCCGCCCTCGTCACCCCGCGCCTGCACGAAGGCGAGCACCTCGTTCTTCTGCACCAGCCAGCTGTGCACCTTGCCCTTGAGCACGGGCGTCTTGCCGGGCGAGCCCAGGCCCTTGCCATGCACGACGCGCACGCAGCGCAGGCCCTGGCGCACGGCCTCGCGCACGAAGGTCGACAGGGCCTCGCGGGCGTCGTCGCTGCGCAGGCCGTGCAGGTCGATCTCGCCCTGGATGCTCCAGTAGCCGCGGCGCAGCTTGCGCGCGACGTCGATCCCCACGCCGGGACGGCGGAAGCTCAGCGCCTCGTCGACCTCCAGCAGCGTCGACGCATCGAATTCGTCGCTGATGGCTTCATGCAGCACGCGCCGGTCGTCCAGCTGGCGCTGCACGGCCACCGGTGCGACCGGTTCCGGCGCATGGTGCACGCGGCCGTGCCGGGCCAGCGGCTGCACCTTGCCGGCGGCGCGCTGGAACAGGTCCTTCTCGGCATCGGCGCGCCTTTGCGCTTCGGCACGGCGGGCGGCCTCCTCGCGCGCGATGCGCTCGCGCTCCGAGAGCTGCTGGCGGATGGCCTGCAGGTCCTTCAGCGACTTGGACTTCACAACAGGCCTTTCTCCGCCATCGACAGCGCCTGCCCCGGGGCGACGACCACGTGATCGAGCACGCGCACGTCCACCAGCGCCAGCGCCGCCTTCAGCGTCTGGGTGAGCGCCTCGTCGGCGCGCGAGGGCTGCACGGTGCCGCTCGGGTGGTTGTGGGCCAGCACCACCGCCGCGGCGTGGTGGTGCAGGGCCTTCAGCACGACTTCGCGGGGGTACACGCTGGTCTGGGTCAGCGTGCCGCGGAACAGTTCTTCCATGGCGATCAAGCGGTTCTGGGCATCGAGGAAGAGCGCGGCAAACACCTCGTGGGGCCGCCGCGCCAGATGCAGTTGCAGGAAATTCTTCACGGCTTCGGGCGATCCGAAGATCTCGCGCGCCTTCAACTGCTCAGCCATCGCGCGGCGCGCGAGCTCCAGCACCGCCAGCAGCTCGGACCGCTTGGCCGTGCCGCCGAGGCCGTGCACGGTGCGCAATTCATCGCTGCTGGCGTGCAGCAGCCCCGCCAGGCCGCGGAACCGGGCCAGCACCTCTTCGGCCATCTGGAACACGCCGCGGCCGGCGGTGCCGGTGCGCAGCAGCAGGGCAAGCAGTTCGGTGTCGCTCAGCGCCGTCGGCCCGCGCGCCAGCAGTTTCTCCCGGGGCCGCGCGTCGGCAGGCAGGTCTTTGAGCGCCATCACTTTGCCCTTCGCCCCGACTTTCTAGAATAGGGGCCAGTGTATTGAACTTCCACGCCTTCTTTCCGCAGCGGCACGCAGGCCGGGCGGGATAACCTGTCCCTATCCATGGCCCCCAACGCTGTCCGAGTGCAACCCGGCTCCTACCTCACGCTGCATTACCGCCTTGCGGGACCGGCCGGCGACATCATCAACACCTTCGACGGCAAGCCCTCGACCATGCCCCTGGGCACCGGCGCGCTGTCGCCCGCGCTGGAAGAGCGCCTGATCGGCCTGGAAGAGGGGACCCGGACGCAGTTCCAGATTCCCGCCGGCGAGGCCTTCGGCGACCGCAATCCCGAGATGGTGCAGTGGGTCGCGCGCAAGCTCCTCGTTCAAGTGGGGGACAGGAACGCGCGGTACAAGGTGGGCGACGTGGTGAAGTTCCCCACGCCCGACGGCGCGGGCCAGTACGCCGGCTCCGTGCGCGAGCTCGGTGCCGACGCAGATGGCGATGGCCAGCCCGATTCGGTGCTTTTCGACTTCAACCACCCGCTGGCCGGCGAGCCCGTCACCTTCGAAGTGCACCTGATCGGGGTGCTGTGATGCCCGCCACGCCGCAGGAGATCCTGCTGGCCGAGCCGCGCGGCTTCTGCGCCGGCGTGGACCGCGCCATCGACATCGTGGAGCGCGCGCTCGCCAAGTTCGGCGCGCCGATCTACGTGCGCCACGAGATCGTGCACAACACCTTCGTGGTGAACGACCTCAAGTCCAAGGGCGCGATCTTCATCGAGGATCTGGCGGAAGTGCCGCCCGGCGCCACGCTGGTCTTCTCCGCGCACGGCGTGAGCAAGGCCGTGCAGCTGGAAGCGCAGGACCGCGGCTTCCACGTGTTCGACGCCACCTGCCCGCTGGTGAGCAAGGTCCACATGGAAGTGGCCAAGCTGGCCCGGGAAGGCTACGAGTTCATCATGATCGGCCACAAGGGCCATCCCGAGGTGGAAGGCACGATGGGCCAGCTGGACCACGGCATCCACCTGGTGGAGGACACCGCCGACGTGGCCGGCGTACAGCCGGCGCAGACCGAGCGCCTGGCGGTGGTGACGCAGACCACGCTGTCGGTGGACGACGCCGCCGAGATCATGAAGGCCGTCAAGCTGCGCTTCCCGAAGATCCGCGAGCCCAAGCAGCAGGACATCTGCTACGCCACGCAGAACCGGCAGGACGCGGTGAAGATCATGTCGCGCGACGTCGACGTGGTGATCGTGGTCGGCAGCCCTACCAGCTCCAACAGCAATCGCCTCGCCGAACTGGCGCGCAAGCTGGGCGTGCCCAGCTACATGGTCGACAGCCCCAGCGAGCTGAAGGCCGAGTGGCTGGAAGGCAAGACCCGCGTCGGCCTCACGGCGGGTGCCTCCGCGCCCGAGGTGCTGGTGCAGGAAGCGATCGAGCGCATCAAGGCGCTCGGCGCCCTGTCCGTGCGCAAGATGGACGGCGTGGTCGAGACGGTGAAGTTCCCCATGCCCAAGGGCCTGAAGATTTGAACCGCGCCCACATCGAAGCGGCAGCGGCGCGCTTCGCCGGCGACGGCCGCGGATTCGTGCGGCGCACGCCGCTGTGGAAGGTGCCGGGCAGCGCGCTGGGTGTCGCCTGCGCCGAGGTGTGGCTCAAGCTGGAGCAGCTGCAGGTGGCGGGCAGCTTCAAGGCGCGCGGCATGTACAACCGGCTGCTGGCCAATCCGATTCCCGGCAGCGGCGTGATCGTCGCCTCCGGCGGCAACGCCGGCATCGCGACGGCGGCGGCGGCGCGTGCGCTCGGCGTGCACTGCGAAGTGTTCGTGCCCACGGTGAGCAGCCCCGCCAAGCAGGCCAAGCTGCGCGAATTGGGCGCACAGGTGGTGGTGATCGGCAGCGCCTATGCGGAAGCGCTGGAGGCCTGCCTGGCGCGCCAGCGCGAGACCGGTGCCCTGCTCACCCATGCCTACGACCAGCCCGAGGTGGTCGCCGGCGCCGGCACGCTGGCCATGGAAATCGAGGAGCAGGGCGGCGAGCCACCCGATAGCGTCCTGGTGAGCGTGGGGGGCGGTGGCCTCATTGCCGGCATCGCCGCCTGGTTCGAGGACCGCAGCCGCGTCGTCGCCCTGGAGCCCGAGCTGGCGCCCACGCTGTTCCGTGCGCGCGAAGCGGGTGCGACCGTGGACGTGCCGGTCAGCGGCATCGCTGCCGATTCGCTGGGCGCCCGGCGCATCGGCGAGATCGCGTGGGAGCTGACGCAGCGCCACGTGCGCGAGGCCCTGCTGTTGCCGGACGATGCGATCCGCGCTGCGCAGCTCGCGCTGTGGAAGGAGTTCAAGCTGGCCGTCGAGCCCGCCGCGGCGCTGGGCCTCGCCGCGCTGCGGACGGGCGCCTACGTGCCGCAGGGCGACGAGATCGTCACGCTGGTGCTGTGCGGCGCCAACCTGGACCCGGCGACGCTGGCTTGAGATCGGCTCACTCGCTGCTGACCATCCACGGGACGCCGAACTTGTCCTTCAGCATGCCGAAGTGGCCGCCCCAGAACGGCGGCGCGAAAGGCATCGTGACCTGGCCGCCTGCGGCGAGCGCCTCAAAGGACTTGCGCGCCTTTTCGACGTCGCCCTTGACGTACAGCGACACGGTGATGCCCTGGTAGCCCGGCACGCCCATGCCCGGGGGCATGTCACTGCCCATGATCTGCGCGCCTTCGGCCTCCACCGTGCCGTGCATCACCTTCTGCTTCCAGTGGGCGGGCAGGTCCTTGTTGTCCATGGGCGAGCCCTCGAAGCGCATGAGCGTGGCGACCTTGCCGCCCAGGCACTTGGCGTAGAAATTCAGGGCCTCTTCGCAGTTGCCGGAGAAGGACAGGTAGCAGTCGATCTGGATGGCCATGGAATGCTCCTTGGAGTGGTCGAACCATCGTAAGCAAGGCGCCGAATAAAATCACCCGATGCTCGACGTCAACCTGCTCCGAAAAGACCTTCCGTCCGTGATCGCGCGGCTCGAGGCCCGCAAGTCCCCGCAGCCCTACCTGGACGTCGAGGCTTTCCAGCGCCTGGAGGCCGAGCGCAAGACCATCCAGACCCGCACCGAAGAGCTGCAGGCCCGGCGCAATGCCTTGTCCAAGCAGATCGGCCAGCTCAAGTCCAAGGGCGAAACCGCCGACGCCGTGATGGCCGAGGTGGCGCAATGCAAGGTGGAGCTGGACCAGTCCGCCGCGCGGCTGGAGCAGATCCAGCCGGAGATGCAGGCCCTTCTGCTGGCCGTGCCCAACCTGCCGCACGAGAGCGTGCCGAAGGGCAGCGACGAGACCAGCAATGTGGAAGTGCGCCGTTGGGGCACGCCCCGCGCGTTCGACTTCGCCGTCAAGGACCACGTGGACATCGGCGAGCCGCTGGGCCTGGACTTCGCCACCGGCGTGAAGCTCAGTGGCGCGCGCTTCACCGTGATGAAGCAGCAGATCGCTCGGCTGCACCGCGCGCTCGCCCAGTTCATGCTCGACGTGCAGACGCAGGAGCACGGCTATACCGAGTGCTACACGCCTTACATCGTCAACGAGGCCACGCTGCGCGGCACCGGCCAGCTGCCCAAGTTCGAGGGCGACCTGTTCGCGGTCAGCAAGGGTGGGCAGGAAGGCCTGGGCGCCGAGGACCAGCAGGCGCTGTACCTGATCCCCACCAGCGAAGTGACGCTGACCAACTTCGTCCGCGACGAGATCGTGCCGGAGGCGCAGCTGCCACTGAAGCTCACCGCGCACACGCCGTGCTTCCGCTCGGAGGCGGGCAGCGCCGGCCGTGACACGCGCGGCATGATCCGCCAGCACCAGTTCGACAAGGTCGAGATGGTCCAGGTGGTGCACCCGGACAAGAGCTACGACGCGCTGGAACAGATGACCGGCCACGCCGAAGCGATCCTGCAGAAGCTGGGGTTGCCGTACCGGGTGATGCTGCTGTGCGCGGGCGACATGGGCTTCGGCGCCGCCAAGACCTACGACCTGGAGGTGTGGCTGCCGGCGCAGGACACCTACCGCGAGATCAGCTCGGTGTCCAACTGCGAGGCCTTCCAGGCGCGGCGCCTGCAGGCCCGCTTCAAGAGCGCGCAGGGCAAGAACGAAGTCGTGCACACCCTCAACGGCTCCGGCCTCGCCGTGGGCCGCACGCTGGTGGCGGTGCTCGAGAACTACCAGAACGCCGACGGCAGCGTGACCGTGCCGGAGGCCCTGCGCCGCTACCTGGGCGGACTGGAACGGCTCGCGGCCTGAGCTTGGGTTAAAATAGCCGGCTTCGCACCACGCGAACCGAATTCAGGAGCGGTGGCAGAGTGGTCGAATGCGCCGGACTCGAAATCCGGTATACGGTTTACCGTATCGAGGGTTCGAATCCCTCCTGCTCCGCCAGGACGTAGTCCAGAGAGGTCCATAGAGGTTCTCTCGAACAGCAAAAGGCCTTGAGAAATCAAGGCCTTATGTTTTTCTACGTCCAGGGACGTCCATGGCGTTCCAGCCCCATAACGGGGTATTAAACGGGGTATGAGGGCAAGCCTTAACGGGGTATCTTCCCGACCGCTTGAAAGTCCTCGAATGTCTGAACTCTCTACGAACCGCAGAACCCGCCAGCTCAATGGTCGCCTGACCGACTTGCAACTGCGAAACCTGGTCACTCAGGACCGCCCTTACAAGGTTGCTGACGGCAATTCGCTCTACGTCCTTGTGTCCCCGTCGGGCAGCCGAGCCTGGCGCTGGAAGTACTTGTTTGCCGGCAAGGAGAAGGTCCTGCCGTTGGGCATCTATCCGAACGTGCCTCTCGCGCAAGCCCGAGCTGCGCGCGATGATGCACGTAAGAAGGTGTTGGCCGGCATTGACCCTGCCGAGGAGCGCCGCGACGCGAAGCTCGCACTCCTTACTGCCCAGGAGAACTCGTTCGAGGCGGTCGCCCGCGCTTGGCATAAGGTCTGGGCTGAGGGGCGGCATGCTCGGTACGCTGAGGACGTGATGGGTCGACTTGAGCGAAACGTCTTCCCCAACATCGGGCACAAGCCAGTGGTCCATATCGAGCCCAAGGACATCGTTCGCATGATGGAGCGCATCCAGGGCCACGGTGCGAACGACATCGCTCGGCGAGTCCGGAACACGTGCAGTCAGATCTTCAGGTACGCGATCACCCGCGGCCTTACCTCACGTAATCCATCCGGAGAGTTCAAACCTTCTGATGTCTTGCCACAGCGGACCTCGCAGAATCACGCGCGGATCCAAGAAAGTGAGCTCCCGGAGCTCCTCAATAAAATTGAGGCGTATCAGGGCTCGCAGCTCACGCGACTCGCGATGAAGCTGCTTGCCCTCACATTTGTGCGCACGTCGGAGCTGATTGAGGCGAGGTGGGCGGAATTTGACTTTGACGCTGCCGAATGGCGGATTCCTGCTGAACGCATGAAGATGAAGCGGGTCCATGTCGTTCCACTGGCGCCGCAAGCCATTCAGGTTCTTCGGACCCTGCAGGTGATCTCAGGACAGTCGGAGTTACTTTTCCCTGGGGAGCGCGATAGCAACAGGTGCATGAGCAACAACACGATCCTCAAAGCACTTGAGCGCCTCGGCTACAAGGGAAAAATGACCGGCCACGGATTCAGAGGATTGGCCTCCACTGCGCTGTATGAGAAGCAGTTCCCGTCTGACCACATTGAGCTTCAGCTGGCACACGTGCGCGGGAAGGTCAGAGGCGCGTACGACCACAGTCAACAGCTTCCGGAACGACGCCACATGATGCAGTTTTGGGCCGATCACCTAGACAGGTGTCTGTCTGCTACGGTGCCGCTTTGTGCCCCTGCGATGGTTCGGCGAGCAGCAGTCTCATCAGCCACCGTGGTGTGCCAGGTGCGGGAAGACAACGCGGTGCGCGCTTAGCGGATTGAAAATCCGCGTGTCGGTGGTTCGATTCCTCCCCAGGCCACCAATTCCATGCGCCTCAGCGCCCGATTCGGGTTCTGGGGCGTTTCCACATTCAGGGCGTCGTTTCTACAATTCCCTTCATGAGCCAAATCAAGAGTCGGACCCGTCCTCGTGGCAACATGTCCAGCTTGCTCTTCGCAACGGAATAGGTCGCATACATCTTCTACAAACCATAGGGCGCTGAGCCTCTCACGGTGTCAGTGTGTAGAACGATAACCAAAGCAGTGTTCGAACGAAAACGAATTCCTGCCAGATCGAAATTCGCGTCTTGGTGGCTCGATTCGGCCCAGGCCACCAGCATTCTGGCGCCCCGGCAGCCATCAGGGAATCGAGGGCGTTTCTTCAAGGAGGCGCTTGCCGTGGCAATTGACCTTACGCAGCACGATGTTCCGACAGCGAGCCGCGCGACCTGTTTCTTGTGCGGCCAGGAGTTTGACTCTGGTGAGATAGGACAGGAACACGTTTTCGCCAAATGGCTTCAGGGGAAGTTCAACCTTTGGGACCGAACGTTGGTGCTCCTTAACGGAACACAGATCCCATACCGCGACCTGAAGATCCCGGCCTGCGCCGCCTGCAACAACGTTTCCTTGTCAAAGGTGGAGGGACAGGTCGCTTGCGCGTTGCCAGGTGGTGCGGCAGAAGTTCGTGCTCTCGGGCACGAGATCCTTTACTTGTGGGTGGCGAAACTGTTTTTCGGGATTTTGTACGCGGAGTCCTTGCTGCCGATGAACCGCGCCGCAGGGAACGCAGGGGCAATTCTCAGGCCAGGCGCCCTAGACGGCTTCCGCTTCATGCACCTCACTATGCAGGCCGCGCGTGCGACTCTGACCTTTAACAGCGACGATACGAAGTACCACTCGTCGCTCATGGTGTTCCCAATTCAAGAGCATCCAAATCCGTCAGAGCGTTTCATGTACCGGGACGACGTCGACTTCGGCTGCATGGCCGTTCGATTGAACACGGTCGGAATCATCTGCGTCACAGACGGCGGCGCCCAAGAGCGGCTCGCTGAAGAAGTGTTTGCCAAGCTCTTCTCCCACCAGTTACACCCGCTCCAGTTCGAAGAGATCAGCGCCAAAGTGTTCGCGAAAGCGCGCACCTTTACTCGGACACCGAAGTACATCTCCACGCACGTAGATGGAAAGCAGATGCCTATTGGAGGACTCTCGGAGAACCCAATCTTTGGGGACTACGATCATGAGGAGTACGCCGAAATGCTTGCGCTGTTTACGGGGCATCCGCTGAACCTAATCTGGCCAGGTGATGGCTCCGTCCAAACGTGGATTCGAAGCTACAAGGAACCGCATTTCATCGATATAGCGGCACACCCGTGGCCCTAGTTTTACCGTAGCGGACGCACGCGTTCAGCCATGCGGGAGGGAACGTAGTGCTCTGTCGATCGGCGTTCTTGCGTGCCAGAGAATTCTGCGAGTCCGCCAAGGCGCCCGTGTCAGTTGCAGCCTTCGGACTAAATTGCCGAACTGGAAGGCACGCCACCCGCTAGAGGGACGTAGAAGCATTGGGAAATCATCGCTGCTCCCCTTCGGTCACGCGAAGATGCCGCGCATCTCGCAGGTGCAGCCAATGTGATATGGCGGAAACTTGCAATCCTTCACTGAGTACTTGCGGCATTGGGCTTCAGCGCACGTGGGCACGGGGGGCCAGTGGGTAATTTCCCAGCCTCGGTAGAACTGTGGCGTTTCCTTTTGACGATGCTGCCAGTCCAAGGACTTCCCGGCGGTATCGTAGGTCTGACACACAGCGGCGGCGACTTGATTGGCGTAATTGAAGGCGGCTCTCAGCTCGCTCAGATCAATATCCCCCGGGAGAACGGCCATGAACAGCGCTCTGAAGGAAACACGCTGCGAGAGTCGTTCCTGAAGGTCCGGCAGCACTAGCACCGCTTCGAGTGCCTTCGCTTTGCGGCCGATGGGCTTTTCAATCGTGTCGCCTAGAAGCTCATTGAGGTCTTTGAGGCGCTGCCCCTCAAGCAGCCGTTGCAGCGGGATGTCCTTGCCACGCAAGGCGACCCCCCTCTCAGTCAAACCCTCCCACGATTTTCTGCTCCAGTCCTCGGCTTTAGATGTCACCACAGGGTTCGCTCGGCCAAGTTGCCCGAGATAGAAGGAATACAGCTCCGCATCGCCATTGAAGCGCTTCAGGAGTTCGTCATCGCGCGAACGGTCCTGAGGGTGGTCGAGCAACAACGTCGCTAAATCCGAATTCCCGGCTGTGACTCCGAGGGCACTAATTGCTTCGTGCTGGCATTCACTCCGGATTTCGGAACGGTCCCTTTCAGATGCGACTGTCCACTCCTTTGACTGTTGTATGCGCTTGGCCAGGTCAGCCTCGAACCGTGGCTTGAGGCCGCGAATCCATTCGTCGACCTCCTTGAACCGAAGCTTGTGCTGGGCGATGAGCAGTGACAACAGTGGGACATTGCGAGACCAGTATTGCAGGTCATCCAGAATGGCCTTGACTTGGCGGGCCACAGCCTCGTTGGCGTTCAGCAACGTGAGAGGCAGTGGAGAGTGTGGATTGAGCACCCAGCTTGTGGCGCCCGAAGGTGTGAGGACCCCTTGGTCTCGGCGTAGTCGATTGAGCTGATCGCACTCTCCCGAATCGCCGGTAGGCTGGCCGGCGACCAAGGTGACAGTGATTTCAGGCACGGGCATGTCTCAGGCGCTGCCTCGGGCCGGGGAACAGCTGATGTCGATGGTGACGACTGCCTGCGCAGCCACCATCAGATAACCATTCTCGCGCTTACTCACGGAAGCACCGCCGCCCTCTTGCACACGGAGTGGCGCCACCTTCGCATCGAGGCATCCATTTGGCGCGCATGTCGCGGCAAAACTTGTGCGCGCCTTCTGTTCCTCCTGCTTTTCGCGCGGCCGCCTCAGCCTTGTCGCACGATGTGCAATACGACCGGTTCGCTCGGTTTCCGTAGCTGAACTCCGAGAGAGGAAAGGACTTGCCGCATATGGAGCAACATTTGCGAGGAACGTCTGACATGTGCATCTCCGAAACGAATTTACCCGGCGGGCCCGGTCCGGTGCGTGATCAAGAATACCTGCGTTGGCCAAGGAAGTCATGCGTCCAGGCCACACCAGTACAGACACCGTTCTCGGGAGTTCTGTCCCACGTGGGGAGCAGCTCTCCGGTCATAGCCTTGATCTTCACTCGGAGGCTGCTTTGAATGCACATCTCTCTTGGCGATCACTTGGATGGTTGACGTAATGGTCTATGTCTAAAGCGCTTCATCGTTCATGTATTCACTCGAACAGGCAGCCGACCTGCACCGCAAGCCTCGTCACCCTCGCGCAATCTCGGGAGGAACTTCGGCTGTTCCGCGTTTCAGCTGAACGCCTGGCCGATACGCTTGAGGGTTGCGAGCGGGCCATGCGGGACGGTAGCGTGGTGACGACCAGCGGCGCTCCACGACGTGGACCTGCTACCACTCGCCAGAACGGGAAGGGGTTCGCCGAGGGGCACGGTGGCGGAGCAGCGCTGTGCTACCGTCATCGGCATGAACAGAGAAAAACCTGCCGCGCAGGCCTCGGACGCTGGAATGCTGGAGCGAATCAAAATCCTGGCCGTACAGGCGATGTTCTCCGACGATGACTTGCTGGAGAAGTTGGTCCTCAAGGGAGGCAACGCCATGGTGTTGATCCACCGCATCAGCGCGCGCAGTTCGGTGGATCTTGACTTTTCGCTAGAGCAGGACTTCGGTGATGACGTGGCCGGGGTTGGCGACCGCATCGAGAAGTTGCTGGCCGAGACGTTCAAAGCCGACGGTTTTCATCTGTTCGACTTCGAGATGATCGAGAAGCCGAAGGCCATCTCAGAAGACATGAAGCATTTTTGGGGCGGCTACGAGCTCGTATTCAAGCTCGCGACCGCGGCGACCTATGCGGACTACGGTGGGGACATGGAGGCGCTGCGCAAGCGGGCCTTGAACCTCGGGCGGGGAACAAAGTTTTCTCTGGACATCAGCCGGTTCGAATACGTCGAGGACAAGGAGCCAGCGGATCTAGAGGGTTACACCATCTATGTTTATTCGCCCGTGATGATCGTGTGCGAGAAATTGCGGGCCATTTGCCAGCAGATGCCAGACTACGGCCCGATCATAAAGAGAGCCCGGGCGGGGTCGGCCAGGCCGCGTGACTTCGTGGATATATTTGTGTTGGTGGAGAAGCTGGGTGTTGATGTGGGATCGGAAAAGACCCAGCAGATCCTGCGTTCGATGTTTGCTGTGAAGAAGGTGCCACTGCAATTTCTCAGCAAGGTGGCCGAAACATACGAGTTCCACGCCGCGGGATACCCCGCCGTGCAGGCCACTGTGGATCCCGGATTCGACCTGAAAGAATTCCGCTTCTACTTCGACTACGTTCTTCAGCTGATCGAGCGGCTAAAACCCGTTTGGAACGTGTAGGCGCCATTCTGGCTCGTATCGCGTGTCGCCCATGTCATGGGCAAGGTAGAAGTCATATTTCATGGGAAGACGGCGCACCAGGTCCAGTTGCGACGGCTTGTAGCCGGCGCGTTGCAGGTAGCAGCCGATCGCCTGGTGGTACGGGTACACGAACTCCAGCTTGTGGAGCATGGCAAGAAGCTTGTTGACCGATAGTCGGTCTTTTGCAAGCTCGTAAGCTTTCAGCACCTCGAAGACTCCGCCTCCGTACTCCGGCTTCACGGTGACGTCAATTAACGTGCGTTCGACGTTCGTCAGTCGCGCGGTGACCTCCGCTCCGCTGTCGTCGGTGACCAGTTCACTGACCACGCCGAGGTGGTTCGTAGCCGCGCCATTAAGGAGGTAAATTTTGTGGCCGGCGTGCTCCACCCAGTTGTTGGAGGTGCGGGCGGGCTTGCGGAACGCGGCATCGATCGGCTCTTGCCTGAGTTCGCTGCTGGCCGCCACCGTGGCGGTGGTGCGTTCCTCAGTCAGGTAGATGGTCTTGGGAGTTTGCTCCGTCAGTCCCTGAGCGCGCATAGCCGTGTAGTGGCTGAAGTGGATCCCCTTCTTCAGTGCCTGCAGGATCGCGAGGAGTGGCGCGTCCTCCCAAACGTAGCATCGCTCGGGCCGCTGCGGGAAGGCGAACTCGTACAGCCTGAGCTTGGAATGCTTGGTGAGAAACTCAATGAACTGTTCCGCAGTCGTGTTTTGCGCCAACCGCCAGAACCCCCGCTGTTCTGCGAGGATGTCGTGGATGTCTTTGGCCTTCAGTACGTGCTTGGGGAGGGCATCGAAGTGGCGGACGATGTCTGCCTTAGCGATCTGGATACGGGAGCGGTTCATGCGCCCCCGCCACAACTAGCCGAAGTACTTGGCAGCATATATGCTGCCAAGTATAGCAGCGTAAACGGAATCCGAAGTTGTTTCAGGCATTAGTCTCAGGTCGACGCGCACCGCGGTTAGCTACCGTGCTGCGCGGCATATATGCCGCGCAGCATACCACGGTAGAACGAAGATGTCCATGCATTTCTCGGCAGCATGCAGTACTCGATCCAGCTGGAAAAATCGCATGGCCGGCTGCCAGGCCAGTATGGGGGGGTGCCAAGTAGCGGGTTTGGGGCGCCCAGCAGGGCCTGCGTTCGGGCCTACTGAGAAAGGACGAACTTTTCACGCGGATCGACGCGCGCCTGGTCAATCTAGGTCGCAGTCGATAGCCAACTGTTAGGCGGGGGCATATATGCCCCTAGCCTAACAGTTGGCGACCGACTCATCAACTTGCCAACCGCCAAAGTATGCGTTATGCTGCGGAGCGCATGCGCTCCGCAGCACCAACCATCCTCGCACGCGTGCGGTGGGCAAGCTGCCGCTGCTCCAGCTAAGCGGAATGATGACGTCAACGGACCGCCTGCCCGGACTCCGCCCCAAGCCGCTACCTTTGCATGAGTCTGAATCCATACCTCCTCCTGCCGGGAACGTCGTTGCAAGATCCACGTTCGACACCAGCATGGGCACCATCGGCCGCAGGCGTCCAGCGCAGGCTCGATGAAATTCGTCGCGCTAGCGAGACTTAAACAGGCAGACCGAACCGAGCCGCGGGGGGCGAATCGCGCCCCGGCGCGTCACCTCCCGCTCCACCACGAACGGCAAGGGGCTACTGACTGATTGAGGCGAGCCATGCAGCGTTTTGATCAGAGCTCAACTTCTCCGCGTTCGGAGTAACTGCCGTATGGGGGAGGGGGCTGGCACTCGATGCGCCGAAACCGTAGGCCTCGTTGAGTGATTTTGCGGATGACTGATCCGCACTACGGAGTGACTGCGCAAGAGTGACTACTCCTGCGGGTGAGGTGAGGATGGCCGCTACTCGGGTAGGGCACAGAGTTTGCACCCGAAGATCCATATGCGAGATCGGCAGCCGGCATGTGTGCTATGTGCTTAACGCCGCAGATAATCGGCGGGCCAAGCCGTTCGCTGAAGAGACTGGCGAGGGGGAATTTAGGTACACGGCCGTGACGTGCGTCTACTCCCCATCAGCCTCCATCTTCAATACGTCCTTCCCAATGTTCCCTAGTGCGCTCTGCCAGTCCGCGTGCCTTATTCCACCTAAGACCGCTAGAACCAATAGCTTGCGAACACAGTGCGACAAAGGCAAGCCTTCAAGCGTGGCAAGTTTCGCTAAGTCGTCCTTCATCTTTTGCGGAACCTTGATTCGCATGTTGTCAGTGGACTCGCCAATCGTGGCGGCATGAATTGACGCCCGATCCGCGCTACGCCTGATTTCGAGATCGACCGGCTGCGGAAACATTGCCGGAACTGCGGCGTTCGCCGCTCGACTCCTCGCGGCCGCAACGATCTCGTCCGAGGTCTGAGGGCGGTCTCCTCCGTTCAGCATCTCATAGGCCAGCTCGCCATAGAGATGACGAAATATAAGAGCCCGGATTACGTCATGCCGGCTTAGATCCGTGCGAACACTTATCCAGTTCAGGCGATTGATCAATTCGGTCGTTAGCCACACCTTGATTGTGGCGTCGTTGTGAGCGAACGCGGTTGGTGAAGGTACGTCTTGCGGAGGCGGAGCGGGGGTGCGATCTCGCGCGCCACGAGTTGCGAACGGCCAAGTCAACATTTCTAAGGAGGGTAGCAAAGAAAACTTGGAGGGTACTTTCTCCGGCACCAACTTGCGGCGCTCTACGATCCGCCAGCGATCTCAAGGATCCCAGGAAATTTGCCAGATTGTCGGCCTGGGCGATGTACGCCAAAACGACTAAACCGGAGATGCTATGTACAGCCAGTTGACGGGCGCGTCCGCGCCCAAGGTTTCCCAAAATGTCGAGCCCAGACACGCCCGGTCTACCGGCGCTAAGGCAGTACGACTGCTGCGCCTTCGTGACGTACTCGAGATCATTCCAGTCTCTAAGTCTGCGTGGTTTGCCGGAATTAAGGCTGGTCACTTTCCAAAAGGAAGTCACCTAGGCCGCCGCGTGACCGTGTGGCGGTCAGATGTTATCGAGCAACTGATCAATGAAGTCCGTTGACGCCGCGCGCACGCGTTCACAGCCGACAAAGGAAACCTATGGTTTACATGATCCCCACCCCCGTCGCGAAGCTGCCGACAAGTGAAGCCGTGAGCGTTGATGAGACGGCAGGAAATCTCAGTAAGTACACGGGCCCACCCGTTTCACGTACGGGGGAGTGATGAGTGAAGACACGGTCTCTGACGGCGATTTCAGCAATGCGCTTGAAGCAAGCCGTCGCATCATGTGTGAGGCAGTACAAGTTCTGGCGAAAGCAACCTACGATCTCGAAGATCTAGAGATGCGTCTCACTATTGCATGGAGGGCCTTTGACCAAGAAGCGGAGGAACTCGAGTTCGACACTGCTGCAGCACTTCGGGCTCTAAGAAACGCGGTAGCGGAAGCCGCCACTAGCGCGGCACAACAGGAGCAATCGGTGATGGCGAAGATGGTTTCTAAATATCCGCATTTAGCTGGCAGCATTCGCTCCAATTCGACTCCCGCTATAGGATCGGCAGCGTATGCACTATTAGCACTCATAAAGCTGGGCTCAACTATCGTGGTGCAGCCAAGAGGCGACTTGGAGGCCGTTTCTTACCAAGTCACGCGAGACCTATTTATTCTGCGCGTCCTTGGTTGGCAAATTGACCGGTGGGAATGCACAGGAGGAGACAATCACCTCTATGCATATGCTATAGCTGACGAATACGCACCCGTTTGCTCTCATGCCGGTCACAGCCCAGTGTTCATTATGGAGGAGCGGGAAGGTGACTGAAGTGATACCGCCGAACGGAACCGTCAGAGTTGCATCGCTATATCCCTGCTGGTGATGCGAATTGATCATGGTGCTGCTATGTCGGCAGCGTCGAAACCGCTAACGCCGCCGGTTGGGCGCAGGTTCGAGCAAAGAAGGAAACAATGCTGCAAGCTAAACGCAATGCATCCTGCTCGATCTTGCAGTCCAGCCTTCAAGAGATTACGAGCGCCTGTCTGGTCTCTTATGAAGCAGTTACTGGCGTTCGCCTTGGCAAGGCGGCCGCGGCCCGACAAGATGTCGAGACCGCGCTCAGAGATGGCGAGTCGCGCGAGCGTTTCGCAAGGTGTCTCCTGACTCGAGGGAAGAACTGCTTCTGCTGCGAGCACTTGACGCCATCGTGGCCGTCGAGGAGCTCAGCCCCCCTTCTCAACTCGCTTGAAAGAGTACATGTCTCAAACTGTTGATACGTTGGGAGCGCCACTCACGCCAGCGGACTGCGATCTCCGAGACTTTCCCTTCATGCCGCTTGAAGTCGCCAGGCTGTTGTCATCAGATATGGCAGCGACGGTGGCGCCTGAAGCATGCTGGGCTGCCGTACTTCTCTGGTGTGCGGCGTGGCATCAGGTCCCCGCTGCATCCATCCCCAACGACGATCGAGTGCTCGCACGGCTTGCCGGACATGGGCGCAACCAGCGGTCTTGGATGCGCATCCGCAATGGCGCGTTGCAGGGGTGGCGACATTGTTCTGACGGCAGGCTGTACCACCCGGTAGTGGCCGAGAAGGCGCTGGAAGCATGGATGGAAAGACTAAAGGCTCGGTTGACCAGCGGGGCTGGTAATGCAAGTCGGTGGGGAGCTGCATTCGATCGCGAGCCGGTCGATCGTGCCCTGGCTGTTGCGGCAGAGATGTTGGCCTGTTTGAACCCGCAATCACGTGGCCTTCGGCGCGCCAGAAGACGCGACACCGCGCTGGAAGCAGTGACGGACAGCCAATTGCCGACGGGATCCCGCCGGGATCGCAACGGACAGGGACAGTTGAATAGAGAAAGAGAGCGTGAGAGACGACACCGCTGGATTCAGGAATTGACAGGTCAATCGCAGACAGCACTGGAAACCGACCCGCCCAAGTGGGACATAGAGATCTAAAGTGAGTGAACCAAAGAGATGTATCGCAGCATGTGAATTGCCACCCCGGTTGGGTACGTGAGAACGCCGATTACCGCGGCCTCGTGGTTGGTGAAATGAAGATCTAGCGAAGGCGAAGTGCGGAGGCTTGACGCAAGTTCGCGCCCGCGCGAGAATCGCGGCGCATCTCGAGTGGGTCGCTGACCCCACCAACCTGCTTCCGGAGCAAGGTGGTTGCCAAAAGGCGATGCGGCCCTGGAGGGCAACCAAGCCGGCACCGCGGCTCTTCCGGGTCTTTCGTGAGCGGGCAGCGGCAGAGGAGCTCCCATGGGGCTGCGTTGTTCTCCGGGCATCTTGGCTCTGGTCATCCACGACACGCCGCCGTGCCGTACGAACGTGGGCAGGATTGTGTGCGTCCGTGGTCCGCTGGAAACGAACCGGCAACTCGGCTTGCCGTGCTGGGTAATCAAGCCCGTGATCCGTGCTCCGTACCTCGTGGAGACCAAGCGACGACGTCTGGTGTCGAAGGTCGTCTTCTGGAAGTCGTTGGTGGAGCACCCCGATGCTTGGCTGCTGCCGCTGAACCGATGCGATGTGGGGAAAGAGTTTCCCGGCACCGATAGGTTGACCATAGCGCCGGTGAACTGGGACGAAGCGCTGGAGACGTTCCGAAGCCGGATCGGATGACCCGACAACGCCGAATCCATGATTCGGATACGCGAAATCCTGTCGGCAGATTAGAAAATGCAAGCGCTAGGCATCCTTTTCGCAAGATTGGTCGAACGTTCTCGACCTTCAGGGACTCTAAATCTCCTGAGCGAACACAGCTTCGCTTCAACGTCGCCGACCTGGCAACCATCAGGCTCACGGCCGACACGCTTCCAGTGCGACGGTTAACGGCAGGCCTGGTAGTGAACACCTTACTGCGGGATAGACGTCGGAACAGGGAACGGGGCGGCGAAGCCAGCACCCCAACGTCGAAAAGGCTGGCGAGTCGCGTGGCTCCATGGGCGAATGCGTAAAGGCTCGGCGTGCTCCGTAGGAGGCTGAGTCTGTTCACCAAAGGCGAAACAGGTGCTGTATGTACCTGAACATCAGAACAATGAGTACGTAACTATGGGTCGAAGAAGTGACATCGATTGGTTGGCGGTTCAGGCGGACTTCCGTCTCGGAGCGCTTGCGATCCGACAGATCGCGAAGAAGCACGGCATCGCCGAGTCGAACCTGCGCAACAAGGCGCAGCGTGAAGGCTGGGAGCGTGGTGACGGCGCCGCGGTTCGCGCAGCAGCAAGTGAGGCCGATGCAGCCGTAGCAGCGGCACGCGCGAAGGAAATCGGCGCCGAAATCGGTGCCGAACAGGTGCGCCTGTACGAGGCCGGTCTCAGGAAGGCGACACTCACCGCCGTGGAGGTGGCAGCAGAGCACCAGGCCGCAGCTCGCAAGGGTATGGAGCTGGCAGTGGAGCTGTTGGCCGAATTGCAGCTCGCCTCCCAGCTCAAGGACCTGATCGGTATTGAAGCCCAGAGCTGCCGCGAAGACGATGCTGCACGTGGAGCGGCCATCGACAGGCTCCTTGGGGTGCGCGGAAGGGCCGAGACCCTGGATCGGCTGGCTAGTGCGTTTGCCAAGCTCACGGCCGTTGAACGTGAGGCTCACGACATGAACAAGGTTGACCAGCCCAACGACATCGACCAGCTCCTGCTGCGCATTCACCACGACAAGGAGCTGCAAGCACGGCAGACGAAAGACCTGGCAGGGCGGGCGCTTCAGTAGATTTAGGACCCGCAATGCCTGCTGGTCGTGGTCCTGGAGCGCTTCGCGACGCCCCGGCGACCTCCGCCCATAATGCAGCATGCCCAACATCGCAGAAGTGCTGAAAGCGGAGATTTCGCGGCTTTCTCGTAAGGAGATTCGCGGAGAGATCGCCGCTCTGAAGAAGGCGACCGCGCAACAGCGTACGCACATTGCTGCCCTGCGCAGGAAAGTGGAACACCTAGAAAAGCAGCTCGAGCGGGCCTCGACCAGTTCGCGACGTCCCAAGGATGCAGGCCGGGAAGTCGAGGCAAAGTCAGGCCTGCGGTTCAGGCCATCCGGCCTGGCCAGTCATCGAAAGCGACTTGGTCTTTCTGCTGCCGACTTTGGTCGGCTGCTCGGGGTGAGCGGGCAGTCCATCTACAAATGGGAGACGGGCGAAGTTCGACCTCGTAGAGGGCAGCTGGAGGCCATCGCTGTCGTTCGCAAAATGGGACGACATGAAGCATTAGCGCGCTTGGCTCAAGGAGCCTAGGGCGTCACCTGCCGATGAATCCGCCCGCGCTCTTTGCCCCGGTAGCACTGGCGCAAGTCGTGCGCGCTCGACTGCTTTCAACGCTGGCGTCGAGTCCGTCTGTTAGGCGCTACAACACTCTATCCGCCGAAATGTGCCTCTAGGACAATGGGAGAAAACAAGGGGGCTCGATGGATAACGATTGGGAGTACGTCGGCTTTTGGGCGAGGACTGCGGCAAGCGTGATCGACCTGCTACTGCAGTTGATCATCACCGCCCCTCTCACGATCGCTGTATACGGTCAATACGTCTCGCTCACAGGAAAGACTTTCCAGGGGCCCGCCGACATAGTGATCAATGTGGTTCTCCCGGCAGCTGCCGTTATCGCCTTTTGGGTGCACCAAGGCGCCACGCCTGGCAAGATGGCGATGTCGGCCAAGGTGGTTGACGCGGATACGGGTGAGCCTGTTGGAGCAGGTCAAGCGGCTCTGCGTTACGTCGGGTACATCATTTCTGCACTGCCGCTTGGAGTTGGATTCCTGTGGGTCGGCCTCGATCGGAAGAAGCAGGGTTGGCATGACAAGATCGCCGGGACGGTTGTGGTTCGGCCCGCAGGAACCGAACGCGTGCAGTTCTCACGTCGTGAGCCGACGTTTAAAGCCACTGAGCCTCGGTTCTGAGAGCTCGTGTGAAGCTGGTGGGGCTGCTGGTGGCGTATGGGGGTACTTACCGGGGTAGGACTGAGCTACCGTGTGACGAGCGACGCCGCGCGGCAGTCACATGGGCGCGAAATGCCGCTGCCTCCTACTCCGACCCATTGACCGGTGGATTGCGAGTCGGCCGCCCAGCAAGGTCCGTAAATCAATTGAAGTTGCGCTTCGCACTCGATATGGGCATCCCGAAGAGGTATCGCCTCCCCTTGGTGGAGGAAAGTCGGGAACGTCCGACTCTCAACCGACGCCTCAGTTCGGAACCATTGCGGTCGGAGGCAAGGTTGGGGCCCCGACGACCTGCGCATGGGGGTTTCGCTCCAGCTCCTTCACGAGCTCCGCGTACTGGGGCGATTGCCGCAGTTGCTGATAGGTGGCGTTGCGCTTCCTATACGGGTAGCTGTAGGCGTCGAACACATTTATTCCGCGCGTGAGTTCGTACATCCCCGCCAACCGATAGAGGTGCAAATCTGCCAGAACCTGGGTGTGCGTGAGCTCGGAGCGAGCCGGCTCGACGTCCTGAGGCACCTGGACCTTCAGCGCCTGTGCGTTAACTTGTCCTGCTGCCAGGACGAAGGCGAGTGCGCCAATGGTGGCGAGATTGCGTGTCATGAAGCTCTCCTGTTGGTTGGGCTGACGGCGCATTACGTCGGATGATGGAATGGCGCGCAGCGCATCGCATGGGGCGTACGTCCAGCGTGAGACTCCTCCGAAAGGCCAACTCAGGGCGGCGCGTGCGGAGGACTCGGCCGTAACCAGCCGTCCCCCGAACAGTCGAGTTGCTGATGAGTGCCTACGACGCGCCGATGCGCGTCGCACCATTGCCGGCCAACTTTCACCTTGCGTTAACACGTGCAGTGAACCCTCGCCACACAATTGCACTTAGAAGTGGCGGGTAGCTGGTCAGAGTCGTTGAGGGAGAAGTACGTGGGAATCAAAGTGTTCTTGGTCCAGGGCACGGGCAACGTGCATTCCCTGTGGGACGAAGTGTTTCGCGACGACCGGTATGACTGCGTCGGGACCGCGACAACCGAAGCCGAAGCGAAGCGCTGGCTAGAAGAGCGCAGGGGGGACTGGGAGGTGGCCGTTATCGACCTAATGCTGGCGCAAGGGTCTGGCTTTGGTGTGATCAGCCGCGCACGGAAAACACACCCCACCGGCTGCGTAGTCGTGCTGAGCGGCCACCTCAGCGAAGACATCGAGAAGCACTGCCTGAAACTCGGAGCCGATGTGGTATTCGACAGGGCCCACAGCCGCGATTTCGCACGCTGGGCGAACCGCGTCGCGGACTTGCGGGTCGATCGTGCATCACACCTCGCGGCTGGCTCACGTCACTCTGCCACCGACAGGAAGCCGGCCAGATCCTGAGGGCAGCAGAACAGCGCGAGCGTTGCGCTTCCGACGCATCAGGTGGTGAGCACATTCACCTCAACGTCAATGTTGCCACGCGTGGCCTTGGAATACGGGCAGATTTCGTGAGCTCCGTGAGCCAGCGCCTCGGCGACTTCACGTGACAGGCCCGGCAGACTGACGTTGAGCCGTGCCTGCAGGAAATATGCTTTGCCCGCGGTGCCCAAATCCACCTCGATGTCGACGGACACATCGTGCGGCAGCGAGAGTTTCTTCGCCTTAGCAACGGCTTCGATCGCGGCGAAGTAGCAGGCCGACCACGCGCCGGCGAACAGCTGCTCCGCGGTGGGGTGGGGAGCGATTCCCGTGTATGCGTAGCGTGCGTTGTCGTCGTTTGGCGTCGACAGATCGATGTCGAGGCGGGTCTCACCGTCGCGGGAAGTGCCCTCGCGCTGGCTGGGTCTCGTGTGGGTCTTGCCTGTTAACAGGACGGTCTGGATCTTGGTCATGGGAGCTCCGTGGCGTGACGTTTCGGGCCCGGCGGATGCGCGCGGCCCGGAAGCAATTTTGGGAGATTGCTGCGGCAACGTCGTCCGACACAAGACCTGAGCCCGGAGTGGACAGAGGTGAGGCATCAGGCCGGCTTCTCGCGTCAGCTCAGAGCGAGAAATCTCGACGGCGCTAACGACGGCCGCTGGTTGTGCCCAGGCGCCCAAGTGTCCATCGCTGGCGTGGTCCTGCCTGCTTGAGACTTAATAGCGCTGGGCTCAGCGGCACGGTCAGCGCGAACACTGATCGCGGCGGGCGCGTGTGCCGGCCCCTGAAGCTCCTTCAAGAAGCGTTGATCGCCGCGTCGGCCTGTGGGAGCGAGAACGAAAAACTTGCGCCGACGCCGGGATTGGGCGCCGCCCAGATGTGACCCTGGTGGCGTTCCATGATCGATCGGCTGACCGACAGGCCGATGCCCATGCCGTTGGTCTTCGTCGTGTAGAAGGGCTGGAACACGAGTTCCGCCACCTCCGGGGCTAGCCCCAGCCCGGAATCCTGCACAGTGAGGAGAACGCGATCCCCTTTCTCACGGGCTGTCCGGATCAGTAGTTCCCTCGGGCGATCTTCGATCCCGCACATGGACTCGGAAGCGTTGCGCAGGAGGTTCAGGATGACTTGCTGGATCTGCACTCGGTCCGCGCGCACGGCGGGGAGCGACGCGGACAGGTCTGTCACCAGGATCACGCGGTTTCTTTGCAGTTCCCCCAGCAACAAGGAAATGACCTCGCGTGTGGCCTCGCTCAGGTCCATGGATTCCGTTCGGAGTGGTTTTCGGGCGAACAGGGCGCGCAGACGGGTAATGACTTCTGATGCCCGGTTCGCGTCCCGCAGGATTCGGCGGATGGTTTCCTGCGCCGCCTCCACCTTGGCGGGCTCGGCGGCAAGCATCCGCGCGCAGGCGGCCGCGTTGCTGACGATCCCGGAGAGCGGCTGATTCACCTCGTGGGCGATGGAGGCTGTCAGAGCTCCAAGGCTCGTGACCCGCGAGACCTGCGCGAGTTCGGAGCGAATTTTCTCGAGTGAAAGCTCAGACCGGCGCCGTTGGGTAATGTCCTGGATCGCGCCGATGTACTCGAGTTCGCCATGGTTGTGGCGCGTCCCGTGCGCCACGAGATGCAGGTGCTTGACGGAGCCATCCGGCATGAGCAGCCGGTATTCGTAGTCAAGGTCATCTCCGTTTTGCCTCGACCGGCGGATCATGTCCCGGAGAAGCGGGATGTCCTCGGGGTGGATCCGCGTTGCGATCAAATCCAGCGTCACGGGCAGGGCAGGATCGAATTCGTATATTCGGTAGGTCTGCTCGGAATATGTGACGACGTCCGACGCCACCGGCCACGCAAAGCTACCGGTCAGGCTCAGCCGCTGTGCCTCGACGAGAAAAGCTTCGCTGCGTTTCAAGGCCTCTTCCTCCTGGGCCCGTACGATGGCGATGCTGGCCAGGTGCGTGAATTGTTCGATCAGGCTTTGGTGCAGCGGCGTGGGTGTTGCAGGGTAGTGGTAATGAAGGCCGAAGGTGCCGACGACCCGGCCGGTACTCGACCGAATCGGCGTCGACCAGCAAGCTTTCACACCGAACGAAAGCGCCAGCTTGCACCAGCCATAGGACGACCACCGCGTTTCCGTGGAGACGTCTGCCGAACCCACCTGCTCGTTCAGGCATGCCGCCATGGCGCACGGACCGTTATCCACGTGCACCAGCCGGCCGTCGATCGATTTCGTGAACTCGGGATCCAGGCTGGGGGATGCGCCTTGCTGAAGGAACTTGCCGCTTGCATGGACAAGCACGACGCTGCAGGTGCATTCGTTCGTGATCTGCTCGAACAACTGGCAGAGCGCATACAGGATGACAGGGAGCGGGCACCCCGTGGCGACCATCTCGAGAAGCTTCTTCTCGCCCGCGAGAAGCGTTTCAGCACGCTTCCGCTGCCCCGGGATCACGTCGACGACCTCGTCAAGGACGGTGGACATGCTGATCCTTTCGCAAAGCTGCTGGCGCAGCGAGCATGCGCGTGTTTCCGCGCTCCGTCTATACCTTTTGAGGGTGATGCAGGTCGTCCGGAAGGCTCGCGCGGAGGTGCTCCTGGGCCGGCAGGTTCATCCCGGGGCGCTGGTGCGTTCCGGCGCGCCATTGCAGCGCAGCGTATAGGCCTGCTGTGTCATCGGACCGGCCGTTGACGCCAGCGCGATGCCCGAATGGGAGGGGGCCGACCGTCGTGCTCCTGCCGCTTGCTCATATCTCGCCTTCCGGCACGAGATGGCCCAACACCGAACTCTTGATGCGCTGCCAGAGCGATGTCCCCGGTTCGACACGGGAGATGCGCGGCGGCGATTGGCGTGGGTCAACCCACTCGAGCCCCAATCCGTCGCGTTTCATCCGCACGTGGTACGCGGGGGCAGCCTCCATCAAGGCCGCCACTTGCGATGCAAGCTCGGGGCAGTCAAGGATGAGTCCAAGCTCCGTGTTGATTCGCTCTGATCGGCCCGTGAAATTCAGGGACCCCACGTACACGTAGCGGTTGTCGATGACGGCCAGTTTGGCGTGGAGCCCGCTGGCACTGAGGCTGCTCGACTCGGTCTCCGCTGGAGCGGGCACTGCGAACTCCCGCAAGTCCAAGCCTGCTTCGAGCAATGGCACGCGATAGCGCAGGTACACGGCATGTGCGAGCGGTTCGTCGGTGGACGATGCGGAGTTCGTCAGGAGCCGCAGGCGAACGCCCCGGTCGCGCAGGCTCCTGATGCGTTCGAGGCCGGCGCGTCCCCGCACGAAATAGGGTGATGCAACGTAGAGGTCTCGCCGGGCCATGACGAATACATCGATCACTCGTTCATGGACTGTGCCAGTGGCGTCCACGAGGTTGGCGCCGACGACCTTGTCTGTCGAATCGAAGAACAGGCGCGAGCTGCAGATCTGCAGCGGCACGCTGCCGGCGGCAATCTGACTCGCGGCGTCCGAGACGACTGCGGTTTGCGGGACGTAAGGTGCACTACCCCGACCTGGCGATGGGCTGAACTGTCCTATATCGTTTGCAAACTGTGCGCGTCGGTCCGCTTGCGAGGAGTCTGGCCAGAACAGCGCGCCCGCGTAGGTGCGTTCGCTGTTCCAATAATGATCGAAGCTCTCCGACAGCTCCCGAACGACAGGCCCCATCGCGAGTATGTCCGCGTCGAAGAAGCTTCCATTGCCGGCGATGAGATAGGGGTCGCCAATGTTGCGGCCCCCCGTGATAGCAACCACGTTGTCGACCGCCAGCAGCTTGTTGTGCATGCGATGCCGGATGCGCCTGATGTCTCCGAGCGAGCCGGCGATTCGGCCGAACAGGGACGCACGGCCCGACGGGAAGGGATTGAACAACCGTATTTCGACCCCATCGAAGCCGCTCAGCCCTTGAAGGAGCGTTTCCGTGTCCGAGGTGTACAGGTCATCCAGGAGCAATCGCACCCGCACACCGCGCAGGGCCGCATCCCGCACCGCTGCCAGCATGGTTCGCCCCGTGCTGTCGGCGTTCCAGATGAAATACTGCAGGTCCAGCGTGCGCTGCGCCCGTTCGATCAGCGCCAGCCGGGCGCCAAGTGCATCGCCTGCTTCGCTCAGCAGCCTGAAGCCGTTCTGGCCGGCAGGCAGAGAGCGGGCGGCAATGTCTGCGAGCTGCGTGCCCGCAACCTCCCCCAGCGCGTACGATGCATGCTGCGCGTCCCTCGCGGGAAGGGATGCGCAGCCTGCGAGCAGGACAGCCAGCAGCGCAGCGAGCCACCGCACGCGAACGTCCTCATCTCTCGCCGGCGTACCCGAGGCCGGCTTCGGATGGCATCGGAATTTCGCCCCTGAGATTTTCTTGCCGCACCTCCGCGCGGATTGCTTTTCGCTCGGCCTTGCGTTCCTCGTGCGTCGCAGGTGCCTGCACAGGAGTACTTTGCTGTCGGTTCCACTCGTCGTTGGGCTGTGGAAGCTCGCCGGCCCGGGCTTGCTGCTTCACCACAGCGCGGGCTTCCTGGCTGGCCTGCTTGCGGGACTCTCGCGTGCCGCTTGCCGCCGTGCGTGTGTTCTGGTTGCGATCCCACTCCGTCGGCGAGCGGGGGTGGTCGGCTCGTGCCTGCGCACGACGCGCTTTGCGCTCTGTGCGATCTTGCTTTTGTGCAGCGCTCTTGTCCGCCAAGGACGGGCTTGCCTGCTCGGGTTGGGGGATCTGTGCGCCCACAGGACCCATGTACAGCAAGGCGGTCAACGTGAGCGTGAAGGCTAGGTGGCGCGGGTTCATGCGGTGGTCCTGGTGAGAGCGGGTTGAGTCGCCTCGCTGCACATTGCTGGCGAGACGGACCCAGTCTGTTCTCGGGTGTGCGTTGGCGCATGCGCTCAGTGGCCGATACACGCGTCCATCCTTCGGCCTAACCCCGTCAACAGGGCAACGAGGCGGGCACGAGCTATCGGTCCGCCATCTTCCATGGCAGCGAGCTCCAGCAGCAGGTCGCCCAGGAAACCATCACCGATGTCCACGCCTCAGGGCTGTAGCCGGGCAAGGTGGTCACCGAAGTCACGCCTGCGGGCGAGTTCTGGGAGGCCGAATCGGAGCACCAGGATTACTTGCTCAAGCATGTGGACGGCTACACCGAGCCAGGTGAACGCATTCAGCCGTGCTGATAACGATGTTCCTGGGTGATTCCGCCAAAGCCGTATGCACTCGCTCGTAGATCCGCCACGTGCACGTACGAGTGCTCTGCCACTTTGCCGAGCAGCTTGAGCATGGTTGCATGAACGGCAGCCAGGTAAGCAGCCTTCTCGGCCTTGGTGTTCGTTTCGTCCGTGATGGTGACCATCCAATGGTACGAACGCTCATCGCCGCTCGACAGCTTTCGCCCGGCGACGATCCAACGCGACGGCGAGATGAAATCGATTACGACCGCCGTCAACTTGGGATCCTTCCCGAGCAGCCTGGCGGTGAGTTCGCTCGCCTGCGCAGCGACCGCGTCTGCCAACTGCTCCTCTGAGGTCCCGGAAATCTGAACGTGAATGTAGGGCATGTGCTTCTCCTTGCGTATCTGAATCAAGCGAACGGATCTCGCCGTGACGCCGCGGAACAACCCGCCGGCAATCGCAATCATCGGAGCTCAGGTGCACCAGCGCATCGGTCTTTGGTGGGGTGATCCTTTCCGAGCGCCCATCCACACTGGCAAACAAATCTCGGAGAAGTCATGGTCAAACAATCCTTCGATTTCTCCGGCGCTCAAGGACAGCGACTGTCCGGCGTGCTGGAGCTCCCGCCGGGAACGCCAAGGGCCGTGGCGATCTTCGCGCACTGTTTTACCTGCACCAAGACGTCCGTCGCCGCGGTGCGGGTTGCGCGGGCCCTCACCCGAAGCGGCATGGCCGTGCTGCGCTTCGACTTCGCAGGATTGGGGCTGAGCCAGGGAAATTTCGCGGACAGCACTTTCAGCGCGGACGTGCTCGACGTGGTGGCGGCCGCCGCGGCCCTGTCCGATCGTTTGTCGAAACCTCAACTCCTCATCGGGCACAGCCTGGGAGGCGCGGCAGTGCTCGCCGCAGCAAGCAGGATCGCGTCCGTGCAAGCCGTCGCCACCATAGGTGCTCCCTTCGACGCCGCGCACGTGACGCACCTGCTCGGTGACAGCCTGGAAACCCTGGCGGATGTCGGGGAAGCGGAAGTGGACATCGGCGGCAGGCGGTTCAATCTGAATCGCACGTTCCTGGAGGACTTGCGCCAGCAGGATCAGGCCGCTCGCATCCAGGAGTTGCGACGTGCCTTGCTTGTGTTGCATGCAACCCAGGACCGGACCGTCGGGATCGCCAATGCGCGAGCCATCTTCGATGCTGCGTTGCATCCAAAAAGCTTCGTCGCATTGCACGAAGCGGACCACCTTCTCACGCGTTCCAGGGACGCCGATTACGCAGCGAATGTGATTTCCGCCTGGGCCTCGCCTTATCTGACGCCCGTCGCGCAATGACGCTGGCAAGAGCGGTCGCCATGGCGATTTCATCAGGCCGAGGAATCGGCAGCCACTTCTGTCCCCGGACGTTACTTCGGAACCTCGAGCGTTTATGAATATGACGGACTGGATTTACACAGAGGGCTATCCGTCGTTGCGGCAATGACTGCCACCGAAGCCTCCTTTTTACCGACCGGTCCCTCAACCCGATATTCCCAAGGAGAAACAGCATGAATGTCCGTGGTGCCATTGCCTTCGTCAGCGGAGCCAACAGAGGCCTTGGCCTCGCCTTTGCCCGCGAGTTGCTCGCGAGAGGGGCCAGCAAGGTGTACGCCGGTGTGCGAAACCCGGACAGCGCAGCGCAGGAGATTGCGGGACTTGTACCTGTGGCTCTGGACGTGACCGACCCGGCCTCGGTTGCCGCGGCCGCCGCACGTTGTTCCGATGTGACCCTCCTGGTGAACAACGCCGGTATCGCGCGGGTGCTAGTGGGCACCCTGGACGCGAGGTGGATAGAGACGGCTCGCGAGATCTTCGAGACCAATTTCTACGGGGTAGTGCTGACCACCCAGGCGTTCGCGCCCGTCCTCGAGGCGAACGGGAAAGGCGCGATCTTGAATGTGCTTTCGGAAGTGACGTGGCACTCCCCACCGGGGGTGTCGGCGTACGCAGCGAGCAAGTCTGCCGCTTGGAGTTTCACGAACGCTACGCGCACGGATTTGCGAGAGAAAGGCATCCAGGTGCTGGGGCTGCACGTTGGCTTCATTGACACCGACATGACAAAGGGCTTCGACATGAAGAAGACGAGCCCGGACGAGGTCGTCACCCGCGCGTTGGATGCGCTCGAAACGGGGCAGGAGGAGGTGATCGCGGACGAAGGCACGCAGTCCATCAAGCGGACGCTGGGTGGTGACAAGGCGTTCTACCTTGGCGGCCAGCCTGCACACGCCTGACTGCCGCGGACGACGTCGATCATCCCAACCGATCGCCTCTTGCCGTTGCCCGGAGGCGAGCTCTTTCGTGCACAGCGTCGCTCCTCGCGTGCCAACGCGAGATTCCCCCGATGGTCGTACTTCGCTGTGGGACCTCCGCTTTACGGGCGCATATGGATTCAGCCGGGCGGCGTTTGCTGCGTGGCTCGTATGCTGGATTCGCGGTTGCGTTCGCGCAGACCGCTCCACATTCCTGAACCCGCCGTCACCAGATTGGACACTCGCCATGAAACTGCAATTGATCTTTCCTGTGCTTGTCGCGGCCGCTGCCGCCTTGGTTTCTCCTGCGCACGCGGACGAGTCTTCAATGGGCGCGCCGGCGGCCCAGCGCCGGTCGGTCACCGACGCACCCGACCAGGTACGGCTCACGCGCGTTACACCCGAATACTGGCGTGTCACCTTCCACAACCCGCCGTTCAACATCTACGGCCCGAACACGATGCCCCAGCTGAACAAGGTGGTGACTGCGATCGAGACGGATCCACGGGTTAAGGTGGTGGTCTTCGACAGCGACGTGCCGGGCTTCTTCCTGACCCACTACGACTTCATTCCGCCACTGACCGATACCACCAAGCTGCCCCTGGGCCCCACGGGTCTCCCCCAGCTGCCCGACATGCTGGTGCGCCTGAGCAAGGCGCCGGTCGTGTCCATCGCGTCCATCCGGGGCCGGGCCACCGGCGTCGGCAGCGAATTGGCGCTGGCCAGCGACATGCGCTTTGCCAGCCGCGAGAACGCTAGGCTCTCGCAGTTCGAAATCGGTGCTGGTTTCGCTCCGGGCGGTGGGCCGATGGCGCGTCTTCCGCGCCTCATGGGGCGCGGCCGTGCGCTGGAAGTGCTCATGACCGGGACCTATGTCGATGGGGATCTCGCCGAGCGCTATGGCTATGTCAATCGTGCGCTGCCTGACGCAAAGCTGGATGGCTTCGTCGATGCGCTGGCACGCCGCATTGCCGGATTCGACAAGCAGACCATTGCCGACATCAAGCGCTTGGTCGACGCGAGCAGTCTGCCGACCAACGAACAGATCGGCGCGGAGTGGGAGGCCTTCATCGCATCCGTGCAGCGGCCTGCCGCGCAGCAGCGCATAGGCAAGCTGATGGAGCAGGGCCTGCAGACCAACCAGGACCTGGAGAAGCGCCTGGATGACTACACCGGCAGGTTGAACGCACCGTCCAACTGACCCCGAGGTCGCCGGAGAACGCAAATGTACTCACGCTTCCTCATCGCCTGTGGCCTGGCCGCCGCGTTGGCACAAGCTGCACGCGCCGATACACCGGCCACCTCCGAGCAACCGCTGTCCGTTGCGCTCGTAGCGGCACTGAACACGATTGCAGGCGGCCCGCATGAGGGCTTCCGCGCCAACCATGCGAAGGGCGTCATGGCTTCGGGGCGGTTCGTGCCGTCTGCTGCGGCACGCGAGATCAGCAAGGCTCCGCATTTCGCGGAGCCGGTGCCGATCACCGTCCGCTTTTCCAACGACAGCGGACGCATTCACTTCCGGGATGCCTCGCGCGATGCACGCCCGCACGGTATCGCGATCCGGTTCCATCTCGGGGGCGGAACGTCAACGGACATCGTGACCAACACGGCCAAGGCCTTCCCCGTGTCGACGCCCGAGGAATTCCTTGCGCTGCTCAATGCGGCGATCGCCAGTGGACCCGCCGTGGCGAAACCGACGCCCCTCGATCAGTTCATCGCCGGCCATCCGACAACGCAGGCCTATTTCGATTCGTTTCATCCGGCGCCTGTCAGTTTCGCGACGATGACCTACTTCGGGTTGAACGCGTTCAAGTTCACCAACGCGGCGGGCGAGAGCCACTACGCGCGCTACCGGCTTCGACCCGCCGCTGGGGAACGGTATCTGCCGGAGCCGGAAGGTGCGAGCGCAGCGGAGGACTACCTGATGGACGAGCTCCCGGCACGCCTGCACAAGGAACCGGTGAAGTTCACGCTGCTGGCGCAAGTTGCGAGCCCCATCGATGACGTCAACGACCCGGCGAAAGCCTGGCCCGCCAGCAATCAGGTGGTCGAACTGGGAACGATCACCATCGACAAGTTCATCGCGGACCCAGAGGCGAACAGGGCGATTCTGTTCAACCCGGTCTCCCTGCCGGCAGGCATTGAGCCCTCCGCAGACCCGGTCCTGGCGTTGCGCTTTCCGGCGTATGCGGTCAGCTTCGGCCAGCGCGCAACCGGAAGCGGAATGATCCAAGTCGCAGCGGCACCGTCGCAGCAGCGCTCGGCCAGCGAGGAACTTGCCAAGAGCAAGAACTGCCTGAACTGTCATGCGGTCGGAGCGAAACTAGTCGGACCTGCCTACAAGGACGTTGCTGCCAAGTACGCAGGTGACCGGAGTGCGGAAGCAAAGTTGGTGGAGAAAGTCCTGAAGGGCGGTTCCGGCGTCTGGGGCCAGATTCCCATGCCCCCCAATTCGCAAGTAAGCGAGGCGGAGGCGCGCTCGCTGGTGAAGTGGGTGCTGCAGCAATAGCCCGCATCGAAGCACCGGCACGCCGAACAAACTGGCCCGGACTCCCCGGGCTTCTTTTTGCTGCGAAGCTTGGTTCCGTGTCACCTTCGTTCTCCGCATTGTTGGCAATTCGCCAACTCTGTCTTCTTGCACCCGCGCCTTATCTCGCCGGTTCCCGTCCTCAGTCTTCAGTGGTCGCGGCGCTGCCGCGCTCACCCCTAGGAATCACCATGAAACGCCTCTTCTCCCTCGCAGCCCTGAGCCTCGCGTTCGCAGCCGGACACGCAGGTGCTGAGTCCTTGCAGATCCCCGTCCCCGCGAATATCGAGCCGGTCCAGTCTGGTCTCACTCGGGCGGAAGTCATCGCCGACTACCACATGTGGCGTCTCGCCGGCCTCGCAGACCTCACGCGAGGCGAACAGTCCGTGGACACCAACAGCTACCGCTACCGGAAGGCGTATGCCACTTACCAGCACCTTCGCCAGTCGCCGCAGTACGCTGAACTGGTGACGCAGCTGCGAAACGCACCGAATGCGAGTGTGGTGGCAGTGCCCCGTGCGACCGCGCCGGCGCAGGCTTCCAACTAGACCTGGCCAGGGCCGGGTCAGTCCCAGGATCCGCCGAGTGCGCGCACCAGCCCTACGGTGGCCTGGTATTGCGCTGCGCGCACTTGCGTCGCTTGGCGCCGGTTCCTCAGCTCGCTGCGCTGCGCGTCCAGGAGCTCCAGCTGGCCGATGAAGCCGTTGCGGTAACGCGCTTGGGACAGGGTCGTGGCACGGCTCGCTGAGCTCACGGCAACTTCCTGCACACGCGCCTGTTCTTCCAGCAGGCGCAGGGCGGAGAGTTGGTCCTCCACGTCGCGGAACGCCACCAGCACCTGTTCTCGGTAGCCGGCGAATGCGGCGTCCATGTCGGCACGAGCCGCGGCAATGCCGGCGTCCCGCTTGCCGCCATCGAAGATCGGCAAGGAAAGGAGAGCGCCAAGGCCCCAGCTGCGAGCCGACCACTTCAGCAGGTCGGACAGGTCGGCCGATGCGAAGCCACCCGCCGCCGTGAGCTGCACGTCAGGAAACCAGGCGGACTGGGCCACTCCCACCCGCGTTTGCGCGGCCAGCAGCTGCCGCTGCGCAGCTGTGACGTCGGGCCGGCGGGTCAGCACGGTCCCGGGCACTCCACCGGGAACGCTCGGCAGCGTCGCACTCCATTCGCCTCCAGCGACCTGGAACTCCGATGCAGTTTCCCCGACCAGCACCGCCAAGGCATGTTCGAGCTGCGAACGCTGCCGCTGCAGCACCACCGCATCCGCTTCCGTGGCCGCCGCGTCGCTGCGCACGCGCTCGACATCCAGCTGCGCGACGTCTCCTGCGCGCAGGCGCGATTCGGTGAGCCGCAGCGTGTCGCCGTAAGCGGCGACGGTGTCGCGAACGATCGCCCCCTCTTCGTCCAGGGCGCGCAGGCTGAAGTAGGTCTGGGCGACTTCGGCCTGCACCAGCAGCCGGGCGCTGCGCAGCAGGCTCCCGCGTGATTCGCTGTCGAGTCGCGCTGCATCGGTAGCCTGGGAGAGCTTGCCCAGGACGTCAACCTCATAGGACAGGATGCCGCTGGCGCCAAGCCGCGTGATCGGCACATTGCCCGTCTGCGATTGCGTCCCGCGAAAAGCGCTCGCACCCAGTCCGATTTGAGGAGATCGGCGCGCGTCCACCCCGCGCACGAGCGCCTGGGCCTGCGCGAGCCGCGCGGCCGCAATCTGGATGCGGTCGTTGCGCTCCAGCGCACGCCGCACCAGATCGTTCAGAACCGGATCATCGAATGCCTGCCACCAGGCGCCGGAAGGTGGAGGCGGCGTCGGGCTCCCCGTCGCGGTGCGCGCCTCTTTGAACGCCACCGGCGTTGCAGGCAGTTGCGTGGCATCGATCGCGGGCAGGTTGCTGCAGCCTGCAAGGACGAGCGAGGCGGCCAGGGCAGAAAGCCGGGCAGTGGAAAGCAGGTGCTTCATCGGACGAACCCTCCTCATGATTCGCCGTGCCGCGGTGCTGCAGGCAACGGGCGCGCGTGCGCACCTGCGGCCGGTGCGTGCGGCACAGTGTGGGCGTCTTGATGGCGATGCAGAGGCCGATTGCCGGCGACCCGGCGCAGCAGCACGTAGAACACCGGCGTGAGGAACAGTCCGAAGGCGGTCACGCCGATCATTCCGCTGAACACTGCCACTCCCATGGCCCGGCGCATTTCCGCGCCGGCCCCCGTGGAGAGCACCAGCGGCAACACACCCATAACAAAGGCCAACGAGGTCATGAGGATCGGTCGCAGGCGTAGTCGGGCAGCCTCCACCACGGCCTGCACGGGGCTCTTGCCGGCAAACTCCAGTTCCCGCGCGAACTCCACGATCAGGATTGCGTTCTTCGCGGACAGGCCGACCAGCACGATGAGGCCGATCTGGGTGAAGACGTTGTTGTCCCCGTGGGAGAGCCACACGCCCGTCATGGCGGCCAACAGGCCCATGGGGACGATGAGGATGATTGAGATCGGGAGCAGCAGGCTTTCGTACTGGGCCGCGAGCACCAGGAAGACCAGCAGCACCGCCAGCAGGAACACCAGCGACGTGGATTGTCCCGATTGGATCTCCTGGTAGCTGAGGTCGGTCCATTCGTAGGCCACGCCTGGCGGCAGCGTCTGCTGCGCAATGCGCTCGATGGCTGCGCGCGCCTGCCCCGACGAAAAACCGGGAGCGGCGCTGCCGTTGATGTCCGCCGACAAGAAGCCGTTGTAGCGGATCGCGCGCTCGGGACCGTGGCTGGTATCCACCTTCAGGAGCGCCGACAGCGGCACCATTTCGCCCTGAGCGGAGCGGACCTTCAGGGTGCCAATGTCCTCCGCATGAGCCCGGAACGGCGCGTCCGCCTGCACGCGGACGGTGTACGTGCGGCCCAGCCGGTTGAAGTCGTTGACGTACAGGCTGCCCAGGTAGACCTGCAGCGTGGCGAAGACGTCGGTCACGGTCACTCCGAGCTGGAGTGCCTTCGTGCGGTCGACGTCCGCGTAGAGTTGCGGCACGTTCACCTGCAGGCTGGTCCACAAGCGTGCCAGCTCGGGGGCCTTGCGTGCCTCTGCGAGGAAGGCCTTCGTGGCCGCGTCCATCCCTTCGTACCCGAGGGAAGCGCGGTCTTCCAGCTGCAGCTTGAAGCCGCCCGTGGTGCCAAGCCCTTGTACTGGCGGCGGCGCCAACAGCACGACCGAGGCGTCCTGGATGGCGGCGAATTTCTGGTTGAGGCGCGCGATGATGGCCGGAGCGCCATGCTGCGCCTCCTTCCTCTCATCGAACTGCTTCAGGCCCACGAAGGTGACGCCCGCGTTGCTGCTGTTGGTGAAGCCGTTGATGGACAGGCCGGGCAAGGCAACAGCGTGTACGACGTCCGGGTCCTTCAGCGCGATCTCGCTCATGCGGCGCAGGACTTCCTCGGTGCGGTCCAGCGTCGCGCCATCCGGCAATTGGGCGATCCCCACCAGGTACTGCTTGTCCTGCACGGGCACGAAACCATGCGGGACCGCCCGGAACAGGGCAGCGGTGGCGCCGGCGAGCAGGAGATATAGGCAGAGCATGGCCGCCTTGCGCGCGATCGCGCCGGTCACGCCTTCCGCATAGCGGGTGGCGCCGCGCACGAACAGCCGGTTGAAGAGCCGGAATCCGCCGCCAAAGACGCGGTCCATGCCGCGCGTGAGCGCATCCTTCGGCGCGCCGTGGGCTCGCAGCAGCAGCGCGGATAGTGCGGGGGAAAGGGTCAGCGAGTTCACCGCGGAGATCACGGTGGAAATCGCGATCGTCAGGGCGAATTGCCGGAAGAATTGTCCTGCCAGCCCGCTGATGAAGGCCAAGGGCACGAACACGGCCACGAGCACCAGGGCGATCGCGATGATCGGACCCGACACTTCCTGCATCGCGCGCAGCGTGGCGTCGCGTGGCGAGAGACCGGACGCGATGTTGCGCTCCACGTTTTCCACCACGACGATGGCGTCGTCCACCACGATGCCGATCGCCAGCACCAGGCCGAACAGGCTGAGTGCATTGATGGAAAAGCCGAAGACGTGCATCACCGCGAAGGTGCCAACCACGGACACCGGCACGGCGAGCAGCGGAATCACCGAGGCGCGCCAGGTCTGCAGGAACAGCACAACCACCACGACGACCAGCAGCACGGCTTCCAGCAGCGTGTGCACCACGGACTCGATCGACGCCCGCACGAACTGGGTGGTGTCGTACACGATCGTGTAGTCCACGCCTTCGGGCATGCTCTTGCGCGCGCTCTCCATCTCGGAACGGATGCCATCGGCAATGGCGATCGCGTTCGAGCCGGGCGATGCGGCGATGGCAAGGGCGACGGCGTCCTTGTTGTCCAGGAGCGAACGCAGCGAATAGTCCGCCGCGCCGAGCTCGATCCGCGCGACATCGCGCAGGCGCGTGACCGCGCCGCCGCTCTCGGACTTCACGATGATGTTGCCGAATTCCTCTTCGGTTTGCAGCCGGCCCAGTGCATTCACCGAAAGCTGCACGTCGATGCCCTTGTTGGGCGAAGCGCCCAGGATGCCGGCGGCCGCCTGCACGTTCTGTTCGCGCATCGCGCGCACCACGTCATTCGCCGACAGGCCGCGTTCCGCGACCTTCTGCGGATCCAGCCACACGCGCATCGCGTAGTCGCCCGCCCCATAGATTCGCACCTGCCCGACGCCGGGAACGCGCGCCAGTCGGTCGCGGATGTTGAGCACCGCGTAGTTGCGCAGATAGGGCAGGTCATAGCGGTCGTTGGGCGAAACCAGGTGAACCACCATGGTCAGATCGGGCGAGCTCTTCACCGTGGTGATTCCCAGGCGGCGCACTTCCTCTGGCAAGCGCGGCTCGGCCTGCGAGACGCGGTTCTGCACCAGCTGTTGGGCTCGGTCGGGATCCGTGCCGAGCCGGAAGGTGACGGTCAGCGTCAGCTGGCCGTCGGCGGTGGCCTGACTCGAAAAGTACAGCAAGTCTTCCACGCCATTGATCTGTTCCTCGAGTGGCGTCGCGACGGTTTCGGCGATCACCTTGGGATTCGCACCGGGATACTGCGCCCGCACGATCACGGACGGCGGAACCACCTCCGGGTACTCGGAAATTGGCAGGACCCGGACCGAGAGCAGGCCCCCCAGGAAGATGAGCAGCGACAGAACGCCCGCGAAGATGGGCCGGTCGATGAAGAAGCGCGAGAGGTTCATGCCTGGTCCATGCGCGTTCAGGAGCGCCTGCCGTCGCTGGCACCGTCCGCCGGTTGCGCGGCCATTTCAGTCGGCTGCGGCGCCACGACGGCTCCGGGCTTGACGCGCTGCAGGCCACTGACCACGACGCGCTCGCCGCGCGACAGGCCTTCATTCACGATGCGCAGTCCGTCCACGCTGGGCCCCAGCTTGACCTCTCGGTACGCGGCCTTCTGGTCGTCCCCCACCACCAGCACGAACTGCCGGTTCTGGTCCGTGCCCAGCGCGCGCTCGGAAATGAGCACGGCGTCCCGGGTCTTGGCGCGACCGAGCCGCAGGCGCGCGAACTGGCCGGGCAAGAGCGAGCCGTCGGGGTTGTCGAAGCTTGCGCGCACTCGAACCGTGCCGCTACGTGCGTCGACCTTGTTGTCCACCCAGTGCAACTGGCCTTCATGCGGCGTTCCCGCGTCCGCTCCGGTGCCCATGCGCACGGGGATGCGACCGATGTGGCTGCGATCGCCCTGCGCGCCGGGCACGTCCTTCAACGCCTGCAGCACCACCTGTTCGTCCACGTCGAAGCTCGCGTAGATCGGAGTGACGGACACCAGCGTGGTGAGCACCGCGGAGCCAGGACCGGCCGCAACCAGGTTGCCGATCGTGACGTCCACTTTTCCGGCGCGTCCGCTGATTGGGGCGCGCACCTGCGTGTAGCCGAGGTTGAGCCGTGCGGAGGTGAGCACGGCGTGCGCCGCGCGCAGGTTCGCCTCGGCTTCCCGCACGGAGTCGGTGCGTTCGTCGAGCTCACGTTGGGCGATGGCCTGCTCCTGCCAGAGACGCTCCGCACGCTGCTGCTCGTTGCGCAGGTGAAGCACGCGGGCCTCGGCGGCTGCCACCTGTGCCTGCGCGCGCTCGACCTCGGCGGCGTACGGCGCGGGATCGATGCTGACCATCAGGTCCCCCGCTTTGACCAACGCTCCCTCGCGAAAGTGGACGCTTTGCACCGCGCCCGATACGCGGGCCCTCAGGTCCACGTGGTCGATCGCCTCCAGTCGTCCCGAGAATTCGTCCCAGGCCGTGAGCTGCCTCTGGACAACAGCCGCGACCGAGACCGGAATAGGTGCGGGCGCCACTGGCGAGTTCGGGGCGGGGGGCTTGCCTGCGTGCAAAGTGATCGCCATCGCGGCGCCGACCGTCACAAACACGGCGGATGCCACCACGAATGCGCCGCGCTTCTTGAAGACTGTTCTCATCATGGGCTCACTTCGCGGAACGCTGACCGGATGCTGTCGACGGTGTGCTGGGGGCTTTGTAAGTGCGGGTAGTGCCCCACGCCTGGGAGGAGAACCAGGTTCAGGCGCGCGTTGCCGGCGAATTCGGTGCCCATTTCCTTTTGGATATAGAAGTCGCGCTCGCCCCAGATGACCGTGACCGGCGTCTTCAGCCGCGCGAGATTCGCTTCGAAGAAGTGCTGGTCCTCGGTGAAATGGGAGTAGTAGTGGTAGAACGCATCCGCCGAGGTCATTTCGGGTTGGTCCCACCCGCGCAGCATGTCGTCCTTGAACTCTTGCGCGATGTTGAACTGCTCCTCCTTCGAGAAGCCGCGGCGGTACGCGTTCTCCAGGATGTCATCCCGATTCCTGTTGAAGGCTGCGCGCGTCGGTTCGGACGAAGACTTCGTCTTGAGGCTTTGCAGAGAGGTCTGCATGTACTGTGGCCGGTCGAACGGTGCAAAGTCGCCGACGATGATCTTGCGCGCGATGGTGGGCTCGTCGAGAGCCGCCATGAGCACGGGCAGCGCCCCGATGTCCGTGGCGTAGATGACGAGCCTTGACCTGTCGATTTGGGCATGCGCTATGTAGTCCTGCAGGACATGCGCATAGTCGTGCGGCGCGTACGCGAACTTGGCAGCCGATGGCCGTGAAGACAAGCCGTAGCCGGGCCAGTCAAAGGCGTGAACCTCGTAGTCAACGCCCAGATCGAGCGAAATATCTTTCCACGCGAACAGCGTCTCCGGAAATCCGTGCAGGAGGAGCACCGTCCCCTTCGCTTGCGCGTTTCGGACAACCAGTCTGCGCAGCTCCAGGCCAGAACTGACCTCGATCGTGCCGATTTCCGCTTTCGGAGATGGAGTCGGAGGCAGGGCAGGAGTTGCACATGCGGCCAGCAGCCCGAGTCCCAGGGCAAATGGGAGCGCGAGCAGGTGCCTGATCAATCGAAGGGACATGGGTGCTCCATGGAAGTGCTGTTTCAACGTCATGTTTAAGTGCTGGCAGGCTGTTCGCCATCCATCCTTGGACGGGGCAGGATGCCCGCCATGCGAGTGGCGATTCCACGCTTTAGCGCGCTGCGACGGTCATCAGGTCCTCGACGGTGTTGTCCACCTGCTCGGCGAGGGTCATTGCGCGTTCGCTGCCGTACGAAGCGAGCAGACTCGCCAGTGAGTCGTATGAGATGTGCACGCCGTCCGGCCGTTCGTCCACGAGGATGGTGACCGGCTCATACGCTGCGGCGTCGGGAACAGCCTCGGCCAAGTCCTTCATGGTCAATGGGTTGCCGACCAGAATGCGAAGCAGACGCGCACCCCCGTGGCCGCGTACCTTGCGGAGCAATTCGCCGACGTCGAAGCGGCCGAATTCCATGAGACCCGAAGGACCGACCACCGCGTGCGCGACGTCGACCAGGTCTTCGAGGCAATCGGCAAACCGCAGCGTCTCACCAAAGGCCTGCAAATCGGGTTGCCCAATCGTGGAGGTGAGACTCTCCACGACGTTCTCGAACGGCTTGGCCGAGACCACCGTGAAGCGGCGAACGCGAATCATGGCGCTGGTGGAGCGGACGACCCTCATTGAATCTCTCCCCTTGCGCACTCAGGGTGCGAGGCAACAGTGCGCAGTTTAGGAAGCGAGTCTGCGCGAAGAAAGCGCGTTCGCCGCAATGCACTTTTACGGAATTGAGAACGAGCAAGGCGCGAGCCGGATTGTTCTCCGCCGCGTAACGGCCTCTTTCGGTTCGCATTCTTTTTCTCCGGGAGAGCGCGGCCTACATTGGCTGCATCGGAGTCATCTCCGCCAACCCCCGAAAGGAAATCACCATGAAACGCACCTCCCTCATCCTCGCTGGTCTGCTGTCGCTCGCCGGGATTGCCGCACACGCCGAAACCCCTGATCGCTCCGGGCAATTCGCGATCAGCATCCAGAGTGCGAAGTCGCGCGCCGACGTCCTCGCGGAGCTGAAGGAAGCGCAGCGTACCGGCGACATCCAGGTCTCCGGCGAGGGCGGCACCGCCTACGAACGCAACCCGGCCGCCTACCCGTCGCGCATTCAAGTGGCGGGCAAGACGCGCGAGCAGGTTCGCACCGAAACGCTGCAAGCCGTGCGCGACGGCGACATTGCCTACGGCGAGTCGGGGCTCACCCAGCGGGAGCTCTTTCCGCAGCGGTACATGGCCCGCGGCGATGCAGGCTGGCGGCAGCGGACCGCTGGCGTCGTGCGCCCCTCCACGCAGCGCTGAGGAGCGCAGGCCTTGGCCGTAGCAGGGCACGGGTGGGCAGGCGGCGATCGTGCTGAAACGGGCTCGATCGCCGCAGGCACAGTTCCGCGCATCACCGTGAAATGCCCGCAGGCTCTGTGCGCTGCCTCGCCTGCAGGGACGGCGGCCCCCTTCGAGCTCGGATTGCGGCAGTGACCTGGCCAGCATACGGTTCAATCCCGGGACGCATCCGCCGCGATCAGGTCGTCCCGGTACGCGTTCAAAGCGGGCGTTCCGCCCGCGAGCAGGAACAGCACGTTGCCACACGATTTCAGCGCTCCGGTGCGCGCCTCGTGCAGCATGCCCGCAAAGGCCTTGCCACCGTAGACCGGATCGAGCAGCAGTCCTTCGTGTGCGCCGAGCATGCGGATCGCGTGGATCGCGTCCTTCGTCGCGTGCCCATATCCCGGACCACGGAACGCATCGCTCACCGTCACGTCCGCGGCGCGAATCGGGTCGCCGTGGCCGAGCAGGTCAAGCGCGGCGCCGGCGAGCGCCAGGGTGGCTGCATGTGCATCCGCTGCCTTGTGCAGTACCGAGAAACCGTGCACCGGCGTCCGCCGGCCAAGCAATGCAAAACCTGCGATCAGACCCGCGTGGGTTCCCGAGCTGCCGTTCGCGACGATGACACGGTCGAACTGGGCGCCCAAGGCCCGTTCCTGCTGTGCGATCTCCAGCGCGGCCGCCACATAGCCGAGACTGCCCAGCGGCGAACTTGCACCTGCGGGGATCACATAGCCGATACGTCCGTTCCGGTCGAGCAAAGCGGCGCGTTCAGCTGCGAAGGCCTTGGCGTCCGCGTCGTGTGGCAGCGGATGGATCACCGCACCGAACAATTCCGCGAGCAACGCGTTGCCGCCGACCGCGTATTCCCCACTGTCCAGCGGCGATCTCGCGCGCAGTCCAAGGTCCGCGCGCAGCCCGAGGTGTGCTGCCGCCGCGGCTGCCAGGCGCGTGCTGTTGGACTGGCTCAGTCCCGTCGCGATCAGCGTATCGGCGCCGTGGACCAGCGCGTCGCCAAGCAGGAACTCGAGCTTGCGAAGCTTGCTGCCGCCGCCACCGAGTGCCATGAGATCGTCGCGCTTGACGAACACGCGCGTGGCCCCGAGCTCTGGATGGAGCGCAGCCTCCAACCGACGCAGGCGCTGGATCGGCGTAGGTCCCCGTACGAGGTCAATGCGGGGAAAGCGGTCGAGGAGGCGTGCGGTGTCCATGCTTGTCGATCTCCGTTGCCGCACCGGCGGCGTACGTGACCAATCTAGACGCTTCGCGGGTCAACTTTGTCCACCTTTGGTATTGCCGATACCAACGTCCAATGGAGTGCCAGTGCTGCCTGATGTGAACTCACGTCCGTGGCCCGGGCCGGATCGGCGCTGCTGCACACCCTCACAACCGACCTCATTCAGCTGGAGAAACCATGAATTTCCAATCAATGCGCCGCTTCAACCTGCTGGTCATGCACCCGGATCCCATCCTGTGTGCCGGCCTGGTCGCAGCACTGCGCCAGCACGCCACGTTCGAAGTGTTCGTTCACGGCGTCGACCATCTAGGCGCTGACGGCCCCCACGTCGACGTCGTGATCGCCGACTATGCGAATGCGATGCAACTGACCGACATCGGGGTCCGGCGCCAGATCGGCGTGCAGGGTGACGCACGCATCCTTGCGTTGACGCCGAACGACCGGGAAGCCGACATCCGCCGCGCCATCGAGTCCGGGGTGTACGGCTACCTGCTCGTAGGCGGTCCGCTGGATGAGCTCATGGCCGGCGTCAAGGCTGTCGCGAATGGCCTCCGGTACATGAGCGTTTCCGTTGCGCAACGGATGGCAGACAGCCTGACCCGGGCTTCGCTGACCTCGCGTGAAGTGGAGGTTCTGAGGCTTGTCGCTATCGGCCAGCCGAACAAGTCGATCGCCCGCGAGCTGAGCATCGAGCTGGGCACGGTCAAGTCGCACGTGAGCGCCATCATGACGAAACTCGGCGCCAGTTCGCGCACGCAGGCGGCACGCATCGCCGCTGCGCGTGGGCTGGTGGAGGATACGGTCGACACCGAGGGCGAGAGCATGCCGGTGTCCATGCGGGTGCGCTCGACCGAGCCGCGTCCGCAGTACGCGTGACCTGCAGCGAACGAGAGCGCGTGATGACCAACGTCGCACCTGCCACTGCCGAACAAAGGCTCCTGGAGCTTGGCCTGGAGCTACCCACCGCGCCGGAGCCGTTCGGCGCCTACGTCATGGCGGCGCAGTCGGGCCAGCTCCTGTTCCTTACCGGCATGCTGGCGACCCGAGGCCGCGAAGCGGCCTATGTCGGGCACGTGGGTGCCGACCTGGATGTTGGAACTGCCCGTGAGGCGGCACGCCTGGCCGCGCTGAACGGCCTCGCGCTTGCCCGGCACCACCTGGGGACATTGGATCGCGTACGCCGGGTTGTACGGCTCGGCGTGATGATCGCGAGTTCGCCCGCGCTGCGCGAGCATCCGAAGGTGGCGGACGGCGCCTCCGAACTGCTGCAGGATGTGTTCGGCAGCGAGAAGTCGCCCTGCCGCCTCGTGTATGGTGTTGCCAGCCTGCCGCTCGGCTCGCCGATCGAGCTGGAGCTGATCTTCGAGATCGCGGCCTGAGCGGTTCTTTCCCGGCGCACGCCCCCGTATCGCGGGGGCGTTCTTGATGGAGGAGACGGCGTGCATTCCCCTTATGCCGGGCAGCGCAAGCTGCGCCGCACCAACCCTAGGCGATCACGTTGGGGCGCAACGAGCGGGGCGTCTCCGGCTGGTCCCCCGGCTGCCGACCGGGCAGTCCAGGGGCGGGCAGTGGTCCCTTCGGTGTCGCGTCGCTCGGCAGAATTCGGCGGGCGGAGTAACCCGCATCGGAGTCGCCGGCGCCGGCGCCTTTTGCCCGGGATGGCCGGGACAGAACGATGTCGCCGCCTTCGCGCCCTTCCTTCATTCGTTCGGCGCGCTCCAGCGATTCTTCCATCTTGCGGCTCCAGCGCACGCGATGCAGGCGCGGCTCGGCACCAGCCTGCTGCTGCGACACCAGCATCACGTCGATCCAGTGTTTCTCGCCACCCGCGATGACCGTGCGGTGGCCGACGTACTGGAACGAATCGGGCAGCGGTGCGGGCCAGCCATACCCGAGCCTGGCTCCCACCGCCGGCACCGCGAACGCGCAGGCCGCAAGCAGGGCGGGTCCGAGCAGGAGCTTTAGTCGGTAATGCCGGGCCGTGGTGTAGTACACGTAGAGCACGAGCACCATCAGCAGCAGCAAGACCGCGACCACGGGAGAGAGGAGATTGAACTGTTCGCGCAGCATGATCAGGTTCCAGGTCGGATGGGATTGGCGGCGCCGCCCACGAAGGGCACGTCGCATTCAGTGTCGATCTGCGAGACCGCGCCCGTGGGCTCGACCTCGAAGCAGAACGCGGTGCGCTGGGTGCCGACCCGCCCCACGCTCACCGTGCGCGAGGTGAGTTCCGCCAGCTGCGGATTCAGCTTGGTCAGCTTCACGCGCACCGGGTCCGGCGTGGTGTCCAGCTCCGCAATTCCGAGATCGGACTCGCTGTAGTGGTGGAAGTGGTCGACGTTGACCACGTAGCGACCAGGCAGGATGGCTCGGATCACCGTCGTTTCCTTGTTCACCGCGATGACCTTGGCGTCTCCCTGCTCTCCGGCGTAGATGTCGCCGAAGCCACCGCGATCATCGCGATCGAGCGTTGCCACCCCCAGGTCCTTGGCCGTGAAGCCCACCTTGCGACCGTCGGGCAGCATGACCCACAGGTCGAGATCCGCAAAGTTGTGATCGGCCCACGTCAGGTCGATCACCAGTTCGGCCTTGAGCTCGAGTGACTTCGCCTGGGAGGGGCGGTTCATCTGCACGATGGCGATCGCCGAGATCACCACGAACAGCATGAGCAGGTTCAGCAGAAGATCGATCGCCGCGATCGCGTTGGCCTTGTCGCTGCCGCTACTCCGCATGGCTCGCCGCCAAGTTCAGGTTGATGACCTGCAGCTTCAAGCCCACGGCAGCGACCAGGCCCACCAGCGTGTTCACCAGCGCCGTCGCAGATCCCGCCGTGAGGCTGGAGATCGCCCGTCGCGCGAGGGTCGGGTCCGCCGCTGCCAATGACGAGAACGAGGTTGCCAGCAGCCCCATGAAGCCGATCACGGTGCCGATCAGGCCGAGCATCGTCATGAGCGTCACGGCATAGTCGTAGCCCTCCTGGTAGCGAAGGTGCCACGTGAGGTCGCCGCGGCTGATGCGCCACGTGAGCCGGCCGATGAACACGGTGACGAGGAAATACGTGGTGATCGTCAGGAAGCTGACCTTGTATGCGTCGACATGCCACATTGCTGCGACGTGGCCGGTGGCCGTGGCGATGGCGAATCCCCCGACGCTGCACAGGAAGACGAGCCACCAACGCAGGTTGGAGATCATGCGCATTCCTCCAGTTCAATGCAGGACACTGACCCGATGGCAGCCGGCCAGGCATTCGTTCATGGCTTCGCGCCAGCAGCGGCGAACGTGTTGATAGAAGAGTTCCTGGGAGAGAGTGGTCATCGCAGCGCTCCTGTTGCGAGGGGAGGCTCTTAGCATGGATGCTGCTCCCCCGAGCGGCAGCGGAACGAAGCACGACGACTCGCTTCCCCTCGCAGCCTATGTGCGCATCGGGCCATCGGCCTAATCCAGAGGTATCGACTACCGCTCCCTTGGTATCGGGCACACCATCGTGCAATGGCGCGGGCGCGCGACATGCGCTTTCATCTCAGTGCACCAAGTCAACCGTCAAGACCGACGTTCGCGGGTGCAATGAAGCGTGGCTGCCCGACTTCGCGTTGGCGCCGCATGCGATCACGTCAATTAACCGGACTTGAAACTCATGAAACTCCGCATACTCCTCTCCATCAGCCTGCTTGCTTTCGCCGGCGCGCAACATGCCAACGCCCAGGACGGAAAGAGCCGCGCCGAGGTGCGAGCCGAACTGGACCGCGCCATCCAGGCGGGTGAGCTCCTTGCCCCTGGGGAACTGGGTCTTCCCCTCAGGCAGCTGCGCCCGGATCTGTACCCAAGCGCTGCCGTCCAGGGCAAATCACGCCACGAGGTCAAAAACGAACTGGCGGAGGCGATCCGAAGCGGGGAGATCGTGGCTGGTGAGTCTTCCGGCAACCTGAACGAGCTGTACCCCAGCCTGTACCCACCGGTGGCACGCCTTCCCGGCAAGAGCCGCGAGGAAGCGAAGGCGGAACTCGCCGAAGCGCTGCGTACGGGTGACATCCTCGCCGGAGGGGAGCTGGGACTCACGCGATACCAACTCTCTCCGGGCCGCTACGGGGATGCGGCTCGCATGATGGCCACTCCGCGGCCCGTGCCCACCGCGCGACGCGGCACCTTTTCCTGGTCGTTCTGACGTTCGGGCCCCGCGCCAACGGGCGGGACGGCTGTGTTTCGTGGAATGAGGGCGCCGCCTCCGTGAGCGGCGCCCCAGATCCGCGCGTCTCGAGCATCTGCACAGCACGCCGCACGGCCTGCCGTGGTGTTGCCGGGTTTAAGCGGGCCAATACGATCCATCCCACAGACCGAACGTGATGCGCGTACCAGGTAAGGATCGAACGTGTCGATGCGAGCATGACCTCTTCGTCGAGGAAGATTTTCATGTCGGATTTCATCGTTGCGCGGTTCGTCCGCCCCAAGATCAAGCGCATGCGCCGCTCGTGGAGCCAATAGCAGGTCTCATCGCGCATTTGGCCCTTGAGCCTGCGCGTGCCGCCCGCTTGGCTGCGGGCGTCGTCTTGCTTCAGCGGCGCAGGGACAGGGTCCTACGCGCTGAAGAAGGCAATGCCCTGCCACGACTCAGTCCGAGTTTCTGCCGCAATGCGTCCTGGTACTCCCAGTCCGCAGCGCAGTCGGTGTCGCAGAACAGGCGGTCGACCGTGTCCGCGCGACCGCAGTAGTGGCAGGAGCCAGTGGGGATGAGTCCCGGGCCGTGCTGTCGCTGCGCGGCAAGTGCCTCGGCGAGGTGAGTTTGCTCGGCGTGAAATGCGAGGTCTGCTTCGTCGGCCATGGAATCTCCTGATGAAAGAACGGGTCGGGGGTGGGATGGCGCGCGGGGGTGCCCGCGCTCATGGCGCGGTGAGCTGTTCGCCAAGTAGCAGTGCAATCAACCCAGGTTCGCGCTGACGCCGCGGATTGCGCAGTTGGATGTGCACAGGTGTCGGCTCGTTCGCTCCCTCGAACGCTGCTGCGTAGTCGGCACCGCGCAGCGCTTCGCCCAGTCGCCTGCTGAACCGCAGCGTCGTGGGCCACTCCGTTGCGCCTGAAGAGGGGCGTGGCATCGAGGGCTTTGTCTGCATGCATGCTCCGTTGAGGATCGAGGGAGATCGCATGAAAGCAGACGTCCACCGGATGGTCGATTGCACGAAGGTCTTGCCCAGCCTTCCTGCATAGCTGTGTCCCCTGCTTCGGTGGGAGGCGTACCTCGTGCCGCATGAGACCAAGGTACCGGGAACACCATCGTCCAATTGCGGCTTGGGCGACCGCCTGCTTTCATGACGGCATCTTTCGGGGAGATTTGCGATGGATACGTCAGCGATCGGAAGCGGTAGCGCACACGTCTACGAACTGCGTTTTGCCGGGCTGTTCAACACGGGAAGGGGTTATGCGTTCCCCTGCGATAGCGAGGGCAACGTGGACACCTCCGTGCTCACCGAGCACGCGAGAGTCAACTACCTGCGGGCCCGCGCGGCAGTCGGGCGGGACTTCTTTGCGCCCGTGAAATGCACTTGTGAACCTTGCGGGAGCCGTCATGCGTGAAGATGCTCTGCTCCTGTCCCACCGCGAGCCTGGGGTCGCAAAGACCTTTCCACTGTCTTGCGCACGCGCTGCGCTGTCCACGCCCTTGCAGGCGGTGGAAGCCAGTCAATACCGGAACATGGAGAATGCCTTCCGCGCCACGGGCGGATTCGCCAGTTCCGAAGAAATGGTCTTCCGCTTGCGCCGGCACACGGACCAGCCGATCTCGCGCCTGGCACGCTGGATCGTTGACCGCCACGTCATCAGTATCGAGTGGCAGGGACGCACCATGCTGCCCTTGTTCCAGTTCGACCCGGGCACGCTGGTGCCGCGCACCGAAGTCACTGCGGTGATCCGCGAACTGGTCCCGGCGCTCAGCGACTGGGAGATCACTCTCTGGTTTGCCGAGCCGAACGTCTGGCTGGACGAGCACACCCCCGCGGAGACGATCCTGCGCGACGCGGCAGCCGTCTTCAACGCTTCACTGGCGGAGCGTTATCTTGCGCGGGGATGAGCATGGCCAGGGCTGAACAGTGGGATGCAATCGTGGTCGGTGCGGGCCAGGCGGGCCCTGCGCTTGCGGTACGGCTCGCACAGGCGGGCCACCGGACCGCACTGGTGGAGCGTGAACGGGTCGGCGGGACTTGCGTGCACACCGGCTGCACGCCGACCAAAACCCTTGTCGCCAGTGCACGGGTGGCCGCGATGGCGCGCCGCGCCGACGAGTTCGGAGTTCGCGTTGGAGAGCAAGTGTCGGTTGAGTTCGCGAAGGTGCGTGCGCGTATGCGGACGGTCGTGAATCGTTCCGCGGTCTTTCGGGTTGGCTGCAACGCACGGAGGGCCTTTCGCTGATCTCCGGCCACGGAAGATTCGTCAGCTCTGGAACGATCGCTGTAGGCGAACGTGAGCTCAGCGCACCGAAGATCTTCCTGAACGTCGGCTGCCGCCCGGTGGTTCCCGTTTGGGTGCGCAATGCGGGTGTTCCGTACCTCACCAGTGATACCGTTTTCGACCTGCACGAGCTGCCCGCGCACCTCGCGATCGTCGGTGCCGGGGCGATCGGGCTGGAGTTCGCGCAAATTTTCCGGCGCCTCGGCAGCCGGGTGACCGTGGTCGAGCAGGGCGCCACGCTTCTTTCGCGCGAGGACCCGGAGGCAGCTGGTGAAGTGCGCGCAGCGCTGCAGAGCGAGGGCGTGATTTTCGAACTGGCAGCGAGCTGCTTAGGGTTGCGACGCGACGAGAGCTCGGACCACGCTGTCCTCACGTTCCTGCGCGACGGCGCGCCTCAGCGGCTGCGCGCCGACCATGTCCTGGTGGCGACCGGCCGTGAGCCGAACACGGACGACCTCGGCCTGGAGCACGCGGGAGTTGCACGCGACGCGCGCGGCTACGTCGTCGTCGACGGCCGGCTGCGCACAAACCTTCCTGGCATCTGGGCCTTGGGGGACATGAACGGCCGCGGTGCGTTCACGCACACCGCATGGAACGACTTCGAGGTCGTCGCGGCGGATCTCCTGGATGGCCAACAGCGCAGCATCGACGGGCGTGTCCCGCGCTATGCCCTCTATGTCGACCCGCCATTGGCACGGATCGGGGACTCGGAACAGCAGGCCCGTGAGCGAGGCGGCCACGTGCTCGTCGGGTTCATGCAGATGAAAAACGTGGGCCGCGCGAGGGAACGCGCGGAGATCCGCGGCTTCATGAAGGTGCTGGTGGATGCCGCTTCCATGCGGCTGCTGGGCGCCACGCTTGTCTGCGCGGACGCCGACGAAATCATCCACTCACTGGTCGCTGTCATGACCGGGAACATGGATGTGCGCCAGATCGCGGCGAGCGTTCCGATCCACCCCACGATCAGCGAGCTGATCCCGACCATGCTGCAGCGCCTGCAGCCATTGCAGGCCTTCGCGGCCAGGTCCTGATCTGGCGGCTGGACGCTGCCTGGGGCGGTGCGGACCAACCGCCCCAGTCAGCTGCGCCGCACGTCACGCCTTCTTGGCCGCCAGCAGCTTTCGGTCAATCGGCAGCCGTGCAAGGGCCACGCCCGTGGCGGCGAAGATCGCATTCCGAAGCGCCGGCGGTGCGGCGGTCGTGCCGGTTTCGCCGATGCCGCCCGGCGCTTCCCCACTGCGGATGAGGTGCACGTCAATGCGAGGCACCTGGTTCATTCGCAGCACCTGGTAATCGTGGAAGTTGGACTGCTCGATGCGCCCGTTCTTCACCGATATGTTCCCGTAGAGCGCCGCACTGAGACCGAAGATGAGCCCGCCTTCGAGCTGCGCCACGATCGTGTCGGGGTTCACGGCAATCCCCGTGTCCACAGCGCAGGTGACACGGTGCACCTTGACTTCGCCCTGCGTGTCCACTTCGGCCTCGACGACCGTGGCCATGAAGCTGCCGAAGGAGGGCTGTGCACACACACCGCGCCCACTACGCTTGCCGGTCGGCTGGCCCCAGCCCGATTTCTGCGCAGCCAGCTCCAGAGCGGCCTTGAGCCGCGGGTTGCCACCAAGCATTGCGGCACGAAAGGCGACCGGGTCCTTGCCGGCCTTGCGCGCCAGCTCGTCCATGAAGCACTCTATCGCGAAGACGTTGTTGTTGCAGCCCACTCCACGCCAGAAGCCGGTTCGCACAGCCTTGGGCTCGGAACGCACATAGGCAACCCGCAGGTTCGGGAGGTCGTAAGGCATGTCCACCGCGCTGTCCACGGCGTCGATGTCGATGCCCTTCTGGAATGCCGGCGGGAGCCAGCGGGCGAGTATGGAGGAGCCGCACACCTTGTAGTCGAAGGAATCGATCCGGCCGTCCACCAGGGTGGCGGACACGATGTCACGGTACATCGGGCGGTAGATGTCCTGCTGGATGTCCTCTTCCCGCGTCCACACGACCTTGACCGGCACACCTGGGTATTGCTGTGCAACACGCACGGCGGTGAGGGCCATGTCGGGCTCCAGCCGCCGACCGAAACCGCCACCGAGCAGGTGGTTGTGCACCGTCACTTTTTCGGCAGGCATGCGCAGCAGGGCCGCCACCGTTTGCTGGACGCGCGCTATCACCTGCGTACCAATCCAGATCTCGCAGCCATCGGCGTTCACGCGCGCCGTGCAGTTCATCGGCTCCATCGTCGCGTGCGCGAGCAGCGGCAGTTCGTAGGCCGCCTCGTGGCGCATCCCACGTGCCTTGGAGGTGTCGCCCACGGACTTGGCGAGCACTCCCTCTTGCCGGCTGGCCGCGCGCAGTTCGTCCCACATCTGCTGCGTCGAAACCTGCCCGTTCGGCCCGTCGTCCCAATCGGTCTTCAGCGCCTCCAGCCCTTTCTTTGCTGCCCACATGTGGTCGGCGATGCAGGCGACCAGGTCATCGAGTACCACCACCTTGCGCACGCCAGGCACTTTCCTCGCGGCCTGCTCGTCCACACGCCGTACCTTGCCGCCCACGACCGGGCTGGCAGCGACGGTCGCGAACTTCATGCCGGGAAGCATGGTGTCTATGCCGAACACGGCAGCGCCATTGACCTTTCCCGGCGTGTCGAGCCGCTTGAGCGGCTTGCCGACCAGGGTGAAGCGGGAAGGTTCCTTCAGAGGCGCATTCTTCACCGGCGCCAACGCTGCAGCCGCCTCGGCCAGTGCGCCGTAGGCGAGCTTCCGGCCGGACGGGCCGTGGATCACGTGTCCGGACGCGGTCGAGCACTCGCCGGCCGCCACGTTCCAGCGGGCTGCCGCCGCCTGCACGAGGGTGGCGCGTGCGCTGGCGCCCGCAGACCGGAGCGGCGTCCAGAAGGCGCGGATCGAGTTCGAGTTGCCGGTGACCTGCACGCCGAAAGTCGGATTTGCGTAGTGCTTCTCGTCGGGAGGCGCATGCCGTAACACCACGCGCGAAAAATCGGCATCGAGCTCCTCCGCCAGGATCATCGCGATCGACGTGTAGATGCCTTGGCCCATTTCGACTTGCGGCATCACGAGGGTGGTGGTGCCAGTGCGGTCGATGCGGATAAACGCATTCGGGACGAAGTTGCCGTCGAGCTTCCCGGCGGCCACTTCCGGCTCGCTGGCTGCCCCTGACGGCAGATGGAAGGCGAGCACGAAGCTGCCCGCGAAGGCGCCCTTCAGGAGCCCCCGGCGCGACACCGTCCCCGGCGTGGTATCGGCAACGCTGTTCATGACCGCACCTTGCCGGCCGAGGCCGCCTGTTTGATGGCCTGACGCACCCGTACGTAGGTACCGCAGCGGCAGATGTTGCCCGACATCGCGGCGTCGATGTCGGCATCGCTCGGCTGAGGCGTTTTCTCCAGGAGTGCGGTGGCTGACATGATCTGGCCCGACTGGCAGTAGCCGCACTGCACGACTTCCAGATCCAGCCATGCTCGCTGCACACGGGCGCCGACTTCGCTTTTCGCGGCAGCCTCGATGGTCGTGATGTTCTTGCCATTGAGACCAGCCACCGGCAGGACACAGGAGCGCACCGCCTGCCCATCCACGTGAACGGTGCACGCGCCGCATTGCGCGAGCCCGCAACCGAATTTGGTGCCGGTCATGCCAAGGACATCGCGCAAGACCCACAGGAGGGGCGTGTCGTCGGAAACTTCGATGGGTTTCGGCTCCCCGTTGATTCGCAAAATCCTTGTTGACGCCATGGGTGCTCCTTGTAGGGGATGGGGACAGGTTCGCGCGGACGCGCAGCAGGGGGACGCCAGCAACTGTCATTGGCGCGGCGCTGCCGCGTATCCGGCCGGAGTGCGACATGTGGAGCCGACCGCGGCGCAGTGCCCGGCTCGGCCGAATGGCTTAGGGCGCGCCCATGCGAGAGGCGCCCCCTGAGCACCTCCTTCCGGGTAGTAGCTAGAGACGACTTATCCCCTCACAGTCGGTGCCACTGCGCAGCCGCGCAAGGAGCGACGCCGTGGCTGTCGGACCGCCGCAGTAGCGCGCTGGTGCGGGATGAAGCTCTCAACCAGATTGCACGGGCGCAGAGGCCCAGGTGCGGGCTTCAGAATCCTGTTTACGGCGCCGCCGCTTCGGAGCATCCTTGCTGTGCGAGGGCCGCTGCGTTGCTGCAACCTCGAAAAAAAGGAGTCGGAGATGACCGAAGCTGCACGGGGCGCAGCGCCAATGCCCGTCGTGTTCGTCGTTGACGACGACCTGTCCGTTCGCGAGGCACTCGAGTCGCTGTTCAGTACCGTGGGATGGCAGTCCGAAACCTTCGAGTCCGCGCAGGAATTCCTAGCGCGTCCGCGGCAGCTGGTCCCCAGCTGCCTGATCCTCGACGTCTCCATGCCTGGCCTCAATGGGCTCGAGCTGCAAGAACGTGTCGCAGCCGACCGACGGGACATGCCCATCATCTTCGTCACGGGGTATGGCGACGTGCCCACGACGGTGCGAGCAATGAAGGCGGGTGCGGTCGAGTTTTTGACAAAGCCTTTCAGTAACGACATTCTGCTGGACGCGGTAACGCAGGCGCTGGAACGCAGCCGTGCGGCGCTGGAGCGCCAGGCGCAGCTCGCAGCGCTGCGTGAAACCTACGCCTCGCTAAGTCCGCGCGAGCGCGAGGTCATGGCCCTGGTTGTCACCGGCTTGCTCAACAAGCAGGTGGGGGGCGAACTGGGCATCAGCGAGATCACGGTGAAGGCCCATCGCGGCAGCGTGATGCGAAAGATGCACGCCGACTCGCTGCCAGATCTGGTGAACATGGCGGCCCAGCTGGGCATCACGGTGCCGCGCGAAGACTCCACCTCGCCTCCGAAAACCTGACGGGATTCAGGAAGGCGCCGCGAGGTCCGCAACGGCTGGAAGGGTGAACCGAAAGACGTTTCCGCGAGGTGCCGAGGCGTCCGCCCAGAGCTTGCCGCCGTGCGCCTCCACAATCGAGCGGCAGATCGACAGCCCCATGCCAAGGCCCTCGGGCTTGGTGCTGTAGAACGCCTCGAACACCCGACCAAGCTCGCTGATATTCAGAGCAGGGCCGGAATCCCTGACGCCGACCATGACGTCGTCGCCTCCGGTGTCGGCATCCACGATTTCGGTGCTCACCCAAAGATCCCGCGGACCTTCGCCGCCTCCGCCCATCGCATCGATGGCGTTCACGATCAGGTTCAGCATCACTTGCTGCAGCTGCACGCGGTCGCCAAGCACCAGCGGCAGGCCGTCGGCCAGAACGGTGTGCACCCGCACGCCGCTCTTGACCGCTTCGCGCTTGGTGAGCTCGATCACCTCGCGCAGGGCGCCGTTTACTTCCACTCGATCGTTGCGGGGCGGAGCCTTGCGCACCAACGCACGGATCCGGCCGATCACCTCCCGGGCGCGCGTGCCGTCGCGCACGATACGCTGCAGCGCCTCCGCCGCCCCCGCGATGTTGGGGGGCTCTGCCTGCAGTCGCCGCAGGGCGGTGTCGGCGTTGGAGATGACGCCGACCACCGGCTGGCTGACTTCATGCGCAATCGATGCGGTCAGCTGCCCCATCGTGGCGACACGGCTGGCATGTGCCAGCGCCGACTCCACCTCCCGGTAGCGGCGCTCGTTACCGCGCGCCTCGGCCTCTGCGCGCTTGCGCTCGCTCAGATCGATGACGAAGGCAAGTCCTTCCGCGCGGCGTTCATCAAACGCGGCAAGCCCCATCAGGACCGGCACCCGGCTGCCGTCTTTTCGGATGTACTCCTTCTCGAAAGGCGCTACGCTGCCCACTGCCTGCACCTGTGCCATCGTCAGCGCATCGCGCTCGCGCCACTCCGGCGGTGACAGCGTCGCGCGGGTGACGCGTCCGGCCACGAGGTCTGCGCGCTCATGCCCAACCATGCGCAGAAACGCGTCGTTCGCATCGACCAGCACAGGCACTTTGCCGCGGTCGCGCGACTCGACTTTCCAGATGTAGGTGCCGATGATGTTTGCATCCACCAATCGCCGAATCCTGGACTCGCGTTCGGCCAGGTCCCGATAGAGGCGGGCGTTCTCCAGGGCAATCGCCGCCTGGGACGCGAGCATCTTGAGCACTCCCGTGCGGCCCGGGATGAACACGCCCGGTGCGAGATTGTTCTCCAGGTACAGAACTCCGCTGAGCTTGGCCTGCGTCAGCAGGGGAAGGCAGAAGATCGAGCGCGACTTGTGTTGCCGCACATAGGGATCCGCGGCAAAAGAAGGATGGGATGCCGCGTCATCGAGGATCACCGGCTCCAGAGTGCGCAGCACGTACAGCAGGACTGATTTCGGCAGGGTTGCGTCGGCCACCGGCCCGTCGCGCAGCTCGATTGCCACGGTGTCGCCGTCCACGATGGCTTCCGCCTCGATGCGGGGCTCCGGATCCCCGGGGATGATGAGCGCTCCCCGCTGGGCGCCGGCTTGCTGAATGGCGGTGCGCACCAGGGTTCCGAGCAGCTTGTCCAGCACGATCTCACCGGAGATCGCCCGCGAAACGTTCACCACCGTGGCGAGGTCAAGGTTCTCGAGTGGCGCGCCTATGGTTCCACTGGCGGGCGGCGGGGCAAGTGCATTGCCCAGGTGCGGATGCAGGGTCTCCAGCTGCCGGACCTTGCCGTCCGCCCCCCACCGCAGGTACCCGTTGCGGGCCTTGAGCAGGTGCATCTCCGCCTGGTCGGCGAAGCCTTGCTCCGCATGGAAACCAGCCGCGAGCTCATGGGCCAGCGCCTCGATGTGGTTCAGGCCATTGGCGCGCGCGGAACGGATTGCCCGCTCGTACAGGCGCATCGACTCGAGCTCACGGGCGGAGTTCCGCGCGATTTCGGCGCCGACGAGCGCCGCACAGCTCTCGAAGTTCTCGGGGCAATTTGACGCCCATGCCTCCAGTTGCGCGTGGTGCACGTTCGCTTCCGCCAGATGCAGCGCCCGGGCACTGGCCACGCTCCGATCGCAGCACGCCAAATGTGAAAGCGCCCCATAGAAGCGGTACTCCACCGGCTCGATGGTGCTCAGGTTGGTGGGAAGCAGCTGCTGCAGCTTGCCCACCGCGGCGAGGGCTGCAGGATAGTCCCGCCCGAAATAGCGAGCCTTCAGTTTGGTCGTCCAGTACATGAACTGCACCATTCCCGACTTGCCTGCGTAGCGTGAATCGATTTGCGCCTCATCGAAATCGACGTCGTTGAGGCTGCCGAAGCGGGGAGTCAGGCCCCGCAGCATGCGTGCAAGCGCGACATTCGCGCGCAGCAGGTCGGTGAACGATTCGAACTTGACGGTGCGGCCGAACGCAACTCCTTCCTCAGCCTCGCGCTGAACCAGAGCCAGTGGGTCGCCGGTCGCGAATCGGTTGGCGCTCATACCCTTTGCACACACCGTCGCGTAGTACAGGTAGCCGCTGTCGCGTGCATCCTTGAAGGCGACATTGATCAGGTCGCGTCCCGCCCGGTAGGGACGCGTCCAAGGCATCACCATGTTGCCCAGCAGGAAGTACACGGCCGGCCGAAAACGCGCGAGTCCTCGCCGGTCCACCAGCTCGCGACCGAGCTCTCCGAGGCGGTAAGCACCCTGGTAGTCGCCGAACAGGCGGCCTGCCACGATGCCCAGCCGCACATAACCTGCGGGAGAGGCGTCACTGTTGCCGCTTGCCAGGATCAGTCGTACGGTACGGCAAACCAGCACTGCATAGAGGGGCACCTTGTTGAAAAAGGCCGGCACGGTGAGCTTGCTCAGCACATCGAGGGTGGCCACCGCCTCGGTATCGGTCATCAGCGGAAGGCCGAGCAACTCATCGCGCGAGCGGGCGGCGAGTTGCGCCTGCGTGAGCTCGTATTCCGCCCGTACCTCCTCCTCGGTCGGTTCCTCCGGCCAATTCATTCCGAGCTCACGCAGGAAAGCAAGGCCAGTGGCAATCGCGCGATCGCCCTGGTCCAGCGTGGTGTGCATGTCGATCTGCAGACAGGTCACGCGCGACCGTTCTACCGTGTTACGGGCGCGGAGCGCCAACTGCGCCAGACGCTGCTCCGCCTCTTCGGTGGCGTCGGTGAGGAACGCGCATTCAGCGCGCTGAAGTTCGAGCCGGAACGCCAGCGCGTGGCGTGTCTCCCAACAGCTTTCGTCCAGCAATGCTGCGCCGGCCGCGAGATACCGGGTTGCCGAGGCATACGCCGTGGAGGATTTGGCGCGTTCGGCTGCGTGCAGGTTCAGTTCCGCGACCTCATCCCGCTCCTGGCGCCCGGTGATCAGGTGTGTGCTGCGGTTGAACTGGTTCACGATCTCGAAGATGATTTCGCCCCGCTGCGTGGGTGGGGTGCTGGTCGTGAGCAGCCGTCCTATGCGCAGGTGCTTGTCCGCGCGCGAATCCTGCGCAATGAGCGAATACGCCGCTTCCTGCACGCGGTCGTGGTGAAACGCGTAGGTCGTGTCAGACCGCAGCACCAGCCCGGAACGGACTGCTTCCCAGAGGTCTGCGTGCAGCTGTTCTGCGGGCGCCTCGCACACTGTCGCCAACAGGTCGAAGGGAGCGCGATGTCCAATGCAGGCTAGCTGTTGCAGCACCCGAAGAGACCGTGCCGGCAGCCGATTGAGCTTGGCCACCATGAGGTCGACCACGTTGTCCGTGTAGCGCTTCGACTGAATACGATGCAAGCTCCACGCCCACTTTGCGTTCGCATGATCGAAGGTGACCAGCGCCTCGTCGACGAGCGCGTGCAGGAACTGGATCACGAACAGGGGATTCCCGCCGGTTTTCTCGTGCACCAGACGTGCCAAAGGCGCCGCCCGCTCGGGGTCGCACCGCAGAGAGTCCGCAATGAACTGCGTGAGGTCCGTGTGGGCAAGGGGTGTCAGCACGATCTCCCGCACCGGCGCACCCAAGCGCCGGATCGCCTCCAGCTTGCGCATCAGCGGGTGCGCGGGGCTGACCTCGTTGTCGCGGTACGCACCGATCAGAAACAGGTGACGGTCATGGTGCGCCAGCACGTCTTCGAGCAGGTCGAGTGTGGCGGCGTCCAGCCACTGCAGGTCGTCCAGGAACAGGCAGAGCGGGTGCTCCGCGGTCGCAAAGACAGACAGGAAACGCTGGAACACGACCTGGAACGCACGGTGCGCATCCTGCGGCGGCAGCCGCGACACAGGGGGCTGCTTTCCGATGACCAGTTCCAGCTGTGGGATCAAATCCACCATCAACTGCCCGCTCGCGCCCAGCGCTTCGTTCAGCGCGGCCTGCCATTGCCGCAGTTCCGCCTCGCTCTTGCTCAAGAGCTGGTCCACCAGTGCCTGAAACGCCTGCGCCAGCGTGGCGTATGGGATGTCCCGTTTGTACTGATCGAACTTGCCGGACGCGAACAGGCCGCGCGCCGGCACCAATGCCTTGTGCAGTTCGTGCACCACCGAGGATTTCCCAATGCCGGAATACCCGGAGACGAGCACGAGCTCCGGCTGCCCCTTTGCGAGAACCGTTTCGAAGGCATCCAGGAGCACCTGAACCTCGCCGGTGCGGCCGTACAGCTTCTCCGGAATCAGCAACCGGTCCGGCAAATCGTTGGTGGCGAGGGCGAAAGAATGGATGCAGCCCCCGGCGTCCCATTCGGCGAGGCAGTGGCGCAGGTCGTGCTGCACACCCGCCGACGTCTGATAGCGCTCCTCGGCCGTCTTGGCCAGCAGCTTCATCGTGAGCTCCGACAGCGGTGCAGGCACGCCGGGCAGCCTCTCGCCGGGGGCGATGGGGGAGCGCGCGATGTGGCAATGGATCCAGTCCATCGGATCGGCAGCCGAGAAGGGCAGCGCGCCCGTGAGCATGCGGTAGAAGATCACTCCGAGCGAGTAGAGGTCACTGCGCGAGTCCATCGAGCGGTTCATGCGCCCGGTCTGCTCCGGCGCCATGTAGGCCAGGGTGCCGGCGATGAACTCTGGCGGGGTTGGCGCCTGGCGCTCGCGGGGCAAGCGGGACGCCAAGCCCAGCCCGGTCAGCCTGACCTGCCCGGCAGCATCGACCAGGAGGTGCACCGGCTTGAGGTCCTTGTGAACCAGTCCCTGGCGGTGAAGTTTCGCCAGCGCGCCCGCGGTCGCGATCGCCAGCCGGAGGAAGCGCTCGATTTCGAGCGGGCTGCCTAGCATGTCCTCCAGAGGCTCGCCCCCCGGGTCCTCGAGCACGAGCATGGGGCGGTCCTGGTCGCGCACGAGTTCCAGCGGGCGCACGGCCCAGGTGCTGTCGAGCACTTGGCGCAGACCGTATTCGTGCGCGAGCCGATCGATGCTCGCGCGCGCCGGGCGTTCGGCGATCAGCCGCAGTGTGAGCACGGTGCGCGACGGGCCATGGCCGTCGTCACGCAAGCCGCGGCACAGCGCACGCTCGCCATCGTCCCACAGCACCTGCAGCCGGTCCTCGTCCAAGCGCGCGCCAACACCAGTCGTGTTCATCGAATGTCCGGGCCTGGCCGCAGGATCTGGACTTGGTATCCTGAAAGCTGTCATGTGTGCACGGAAAGCCAGTGCGCCGTGTCGAGCTCTTCGGTTTGCGCACTGAAAGCCGGCGCAACGTCACCGGGTGCCGAGGATGCGCCGGCGTGGCAACCCTGTCCACCCTACCTTGGTATCGATGGGGCACCGCATGAGGGGATGGGCGCGGCGCCGCCAGTGCAGCCTCTCTGTCCGATGGCCGACAAACGCGCCAAGCCGGAGGTGGATGCGCGCACGGCGATGGAAGACCAAAGTGAAGGCACTGCGCGCAGCCCGCGTGACTTGCGCAGATCCCAACTCACCCTTCAACTTCAGGAAACCTCATGTCGAACAGCATCGTCGTGGTCTATTTCAGCGGCTACGGACACACCCACAAGATTGCCGAAGCGGTCGCCGCTGGCGCCGGAGCGCACCTGCTGCGCGTCGATGACCTCGGCAATCTGCCCCCTGACGGCTGGGACGAGCTGGCCGAGGCGGACGCCATCATCTTTGGTTCGCCCACGTACATCGGGAATGTCGCGTGGCAGTTCAAGAAGTTCATCGACGAGTCGTCCAAGGTCTGGGCGGCGGGCGGATGGAAGGACAAGCTGGCGGCGGGTTTCACCAATTCGGCCGGCATGAACGGCGACAAGGCGTCCACGCTGTCCGTCCTGTTCACCATGTCCCAGCAGCACGGGATGCTGTGGGTCGGCACGGGCATGATGCCGGCCAACTCCAAGGCAGCCAAGCGCGACGACATGAACTACGTGGCGACCTTTGCCGGACTGGGCACCACGACGCCGTCGGACGCCACCATCAACGAAATGGTCCGGGGGGATCTGGAGACCTCTCGCCTGTTCGGCCGGCGGGTCGCAGCAGTGGCGGCGCGCTTGCGCGTGGCCGATGCCGAGCCGGTGAACTGACCGGCCGTCGGAGCAAGCTGCGGGGCCACGCGGCCCCGCACCAACTGAGACCAAGGTATCGTTTACGCCGCCCTGAATCTCGGGCAATCTCTGTCGGACATTGCATGGGAGCCGGGATGAACACTAGCGGGAGCGGGGTGCGTGCGGTGGGCGCGGCGCGCCCGCTGGTATGCGTGGTGGACGACGATGAGTCAGTCCGCGAAGCGCTGCCCGACCTGCTCGGAGAATTCGGTTTCGCCTCGCAGGCGTTCGCCTCCGCCGAGGAATTCCTCGCTTGCGTCCCGATTCCGGGCGCCGGCGCGCTCATCCTTGACGTCGCCATGCCCGGCATGACGGGCCCCGAGCTGTTTCTCGAACTGAAACGCCGCGGCTCCACGATCCCCGTGATCTTCATCACCGCCCATGCCGATCCGGCGCTGCTGCCGCGAATGGGGGAGCAGGGGGCGGTCGCATGTCTCTTCAAACCCTTCAGTGACACCGCGCTGCTGGAGGCGATCACGACTGCGCTGGACAAGAGCTGACGGCGGGCGGGACGGCTCCCGCGTACGACTTCTGCCAGAGGCGCGAGTCCCTATCCTGCCGGATGGAGCTGCCCTGGACGCTGCGTAGCCTGACCTCTCCGGTGCCGTGCACCGGGCATTCACGGTTCATTCCAGGAGAGAACATGTTTCCAGTCCAAGGGTCGGCGCCGTCGCGCCGCGTCTTTGCCACTTCCGCCGCGATGCTCGCGCTGGCGGCGATCCTGCCGCTCTCCGCGTCGCGAGTGCACGCGCAGGAAGACACCGCCATTCGGCCATTTCACGTGAAGGTTCCAGAATCCGATCTGCGGGACTTGCGCAAGCGTGTACTGGCGACACGCTGGCCCGACCGGGAAACCGTAGCCGATCCGTCCCAGGGCGCGCAGCTAAACAATGTGCAAGACCTGATGCGCTACTGGGGCACAGCCTACGACTGGCGCAAGGCCGAGGCCAAACTGAACGCGTTGCCGATGTTCGTGACGAAAATCGATGGCGTCGACATTCAGTTCATCCATGTGCGTTCGCGCCATGCCGGCGCGCTGCCGATGATCATCACCCATGGCTGGCCCGGCTCGATCATCGAGCAGCTGAAGATCATCGACCCGCTGGTCAACCCCACCGCGCATGGCGGCCGCGCCGAGGATGCCTTCGACGTCGTGATCCCGTCGTTGCCGGGCTATGGCTTCTCGGGCAAGCCGGTTGACAAAGGCTGGGGTCCCGATCGGATCGGCATCGCCTGGGACGTGCTGATGAAGCGCGTCGGCTACACGCGCTATGTCGCTCAGGGCGGAGATTGGGGCTCGCCAGTCGCCCAGGCAATGGGCCGGCAGGCACCGTCTGGTCTGCGGGGCATTCACGTCAACCTGCCGGCGGCGGTTCCGGGCGAGCTGGTGCCGCTGATTGGAGCAGGTGCGCCGGCACCGGCTTCGCTGTCCGAAAAGGAGAGGGCGACGTTTGATGCGCTCGTCTCGTTCAACAAGATGGGCAATCTCGCCTACGTGACCATGCTGGGCGCACGGCCACAAGCGGTGGGCTATGGGCTGACGGATTCTCCCGCCGGCCTGGCGGGCTTCATGCTCGTGCATCCCGGCTTCGCCAAGTGGAGTTACGGCGCAGATCCGCGGCAGTCGCCCACGCGTGATGACGTCTTGGACAACTTCACGCTGTATTGGCTCACCAACAGCGCGACCTCCGCGGCACGCCTGTACTGGGAAGGCGCTGGGCGCGGCGTCACCAATTCGGCAGCGCAAAGAACCCGCGAGATCACGGTGCCGGTGGCGGTGACTTCTTTCCCGGACGAGGTCTACCAGCCGCCAGAAAGCTGGGCGCGCCTCGCTTTCCCCAGCCTGGTCTATTTCCATGAAGCGGAGAAAGGCGGTCACTTCGCCGCGTGGGAGGAACCGGAAATCTTCGCTGCGGAACTGCGCGCGGCGTTCCGGACCGTACGCTGATCCCGGCATGTGTGGCGCCGGCGACGAACGTCCCGGCGCCACACGCCTTTATTGCGGCAAAGGCCGGCCACCTTGTTCCGCAATCATGTACTCGGCATACCACTCGGGCCAGGTGCCATGGGCTGCGCCGGTGCGTTTTTCGTGTTCGCCATGCGCGGCCTCGGCCCGGCGCAGCGCGGCGGCCAGATCGCCCCGTGACGTGAACACCGTGTCGGGACCGTCCATGCGCCCCGGCAGGCGCGCGGTCACTTCCTGCAGCAGCCAGCCATTGCCGTCGGGATCCTCGAACGACGCGTACGACGCATAGGTGCGCCGCATCGGCTCAGGGCCCTTGGTGGGTTGCTCGCCGGGGGCCGCATGGAACACCTCGCTGACGTCGACGCCTCGATCGACCAGCGCAGCGCGCGCCGCTTCGATGTCGGAGACCACCAGAAAGAGCCTTTGCGCCGAGCCGGGCGCGGCCTTCGTCGCGCCCCTGCCGAAATGGATGGAGCACGGCGAACCGGGCGGGGTCATCTGCACGAGGTGCAAATCGCCGCGGACGATCTCGGCGTCAAGTCGCCAGCCTAGGCCTGCATAGAAGTCCCTCGCGCGAGCGGTATCCGCAACGGGGATGGTGACGACCTCGAGTTTCAGGTCGACGGACCCGGCGCGCGGGGTGGCGGTCGCAGCGTCGCTGCGCACGGCGGTGGTGCTCATGTCTTTCTCCTTGAGTGGGCTCGCGCCCMTTTGCGGGCGCGAGCCGATCAGAGCAGGCGCAGCGGACGAGGCCATCGGACCGAAGTACGACCCGGATGTGCGACGCAGGTGGCTTAGCCGCCGTCGTGCGATCGATCATCCTCTCCCCATCTGTTTTCATCCGTGCCCAGCGCGCGCGCCCTTTGTTCCTCCCAAACGAACCTATGACATCCATATCCTCCCTGTCGCGCCGCGGGTTCCTCGCGACATCGGCAGCCGCACTTTCCATCACCCCCCTCGCGAACGCGAGCACAGCAGGCGCAGTCGGCGAAGTGGCGTCCACCGGCACCGTGGCGTCCGTTCCACATCGCGGCGCCGACGATGGCGTGATCCGTCCGCTGACCGTCCACGTGCCGCAGGCCAAGCTGGACGACCTGCGCCGGCGCATCCTCGCCACGCAGTGGCCGGAGAAGGAGACCGTGCCCGGCACCTCCCAGGGCGTGCCGCTGGCCACCATGGAGGCGCTGGCGCAGCACTGGGCTACAGGCTATGACTGGCGCAAGGTTGAAACCAGGCTGAATTCGCTTCCGAATTTCGTGACCGAGATCGACGGCCTGGACATCCATTTCATCCATGTGCGATCGAAGCATGCGGACGCACTGCCCATGCTCATCAACCACGGCTGGCCAGGCTCCGTGATCGAGCAGCTGAAACTGATCGAACCCCTGACGAACCCCACGGCGTACGGGGGCGCCGCATCGGACGCCTTTCACCTGGTGATCCCGTCGATGCCGGGCTATGGTTTCTCCGGAAAGCCGACTGGCACGGGGTGGGGTCCCGAGCGCATGGGCCGCGCGTGGGACGTGCTCATGAAGCGGCTGGGATACGCGCGCTACGTCGCGCAGGGTGGCGATTGGGGTGCATTCGTCGTCGACCAGATGGGGCTGCAGGCGCCGCGCGGGTTGCTCGCCATCCACACCAACATGCCCGCCACCGTCCCAGCCGACGTGGACAAGGCGCTCCAGGTGGGCGCGCCGGCGCCGGCCGGCTTGTCTCCGGAAGAAAGTCGGGCCTACGGGCAACTGCAACGCACGTTCAAGCAGGTGGACTACGCACGCTTGATGGCTTCGCGTCCGCAGACCCTCTACGGGATTGCAGATTCACCCGTCGGCCTCGCCGCCTGGCTGCTGGACCACAACGACGCGGACGACCAACCGGCGGCGACCGTCGCTGCAGCCCTGCAGCGCGCCGCGAGTGCGAACGGCGAACTCACTCGCACGGAGATCCTGGACAACATCACCTTGTACTGGCTGACGAACACCGGCGTCTCCGCGTCGCGTCTCTACTGGGAATACAAGGGCGGATTCTTCAACGCCAAGGGCGTAGGCATCCCGGTTGCGATGACCATCTTTCCCGGCGAGCAGTACGAAGCCCCGCGCAGCTGGGCGGAGCGGGCGTATCCGAAGCTCGTCTACTTCAACAAAGCCTCCAAGGGCGGGCATTTCGCCGCCTGGGAACAGCCTCTGCTCTTCGCAGCGGAGTTGCGCGCGGCTTTCAAAAGCATTCGTTAAAGGTGGCGACATGAACAGATCCAAATCAACCGTGGCGGGTGCAATGCTCGCGGTCGCCGGCCTGCTGGCGCTGCCCTCGGCGCATGCGCAGTTGCAGGGCACGAAACGCACCGACCTGCAAAGACAGGACTTGAGCGCACCAGGACGTGAGGTCATCCAGGCGATCGTCGCCATCGACCCCGGCGTCACCGCCGCAAGGCACTCGCATCCAGGTGAGGAGATCGTCTATGTCCTCGAGGGCACGCTGGAGTACCAGCTCGATGGCAAGCCGCCGGTGACCCTCAAGGCCGGCGACGTGCTGTTCATTCCGGCGGGCACCATCCACACCGCGAAAAACGTGGGCACCGGCTACGGCGCGGAACTGGCCACGTACATCGTCGAAAAGGGCAAGCCCCTGCTCGCACCTGCGCCGTGAGGGATCCCCATGATCGATGACTCTTTCGACCGACGTCGTTTCCTGGGCACCCTGGCCGTAGCGGGCGGCCCTTTCTTGCTGCCGCCCGCCGCGGTTGCGCAGCGTGCAGCCGCGGCTTCCTTCAGCGGCGTGAAGCAGGTCCACGCAGGCGTCCTCGACGTGGGCTATGTGGAAGCCGGTCCCGCCGAGGGTCCTCCGGTGATCCTGCTTCACGGCTGGCCGTATGACATCCACAGCTTCACCGAGGTGGAGCCACTGCTGGCGGCGGCCGGATTCCGCGTGCTGGTCCCCTATCTTCGCGGATACGGCTCCACGCGCTTCCTCTCCGCCGCGAGCGTTCGCAACGGCCAACCGTCCGCGCTCGCGGTCGACACCATCGCCTTCATGGACGCGCTCGGCATCGGCAGCGCCGTCATGGCCGGATTCGATTGGGGCGCGCGCACCGCGAACATCGTCGCGGCACTGTGGCCGGAGCGCTGCAAGGCCATGGTCTCCGTCAGCGGCTATCTGATCGGCAGCCAGGCGGCGGGCAAATCGCCCTTGCCGCCGGGAGCGGAGCACGAGTGGTGGTACCAGTATTACTTCGCGACCGACCGCGGCAGGGCGGGCTACGAGCGCTATCGCCGCGAGTTCGCCCGGCTGATCTGGCAGCTTGCGTCGCCGAAGTGGAAGTTCGACGATGCGACGTTCGAACGCAGCGCAGCGGCCTTCGACAACCCGGACCACGTGGACATCGCCATCCATAACTACCGATGGCGTCTGTCGCTCGCTCCAGGCGAGGCCAGGTACGACGCGCTCGAGGCACGGCTGGCGCGCTTCCCCGTGATCAGCGTGCCCACGATCACCATGGAAAGCGACGCCAACGGTGCCCCGCACCCCGATCCGTCCGTGTACGGGAAGAAGTTCTCCGGGCCCTACGCGCACCGGCACGTCACGGGAGGGATCGGCCACAACTTGCCGCAGGAAGCGCCTCAGGCCTTTGCCCGCGCTGTCATCGACGTTGCAGCTGGACGGGTGACCGCATCATGACCTCGGACAACATGCATACGATCACGCGGCGCGGCTTGCTGGCCGGTTCTCTGGCGACCCTTTCCACGCACGTGCTGCCCGCCGCGAGCGAAAGCACGCAAACCGCCGAAGCGACCGGCACGAGCGCCATCCGCGTATTTCGCGCAAACTTCCCACAGGCCGAACTACAGGACCTGCGCCGGCGCATCCGAGCGACGCGCTGGCCCGGGCGCGAATTGGTTGGCGACGCATCGCAGGGGGTGCAACTCGCGACGATTCAGGCCTTGGCGCGCCACTGGGGGACTGAGTACGACTGGCGACGCTTCGAGGCCAGGCTGAACAGCTATCCGCAGTACATCACCGAGGTCGACGGCGTGGACATCCACTACATCCACGTGCGCTCGGCGCAGCCGGGGGCCCTGCCGGTGATCATCACGCACGGATGGCCCGGCTCGATTGCCGAACAGATGAAAATCATCGGTCCGCTGACTAAGCCCACGGCGCACGGCGGGAAAGCGGCGGACGCATTCGATGTGGTGATTCCTTCGCTGCCGGGGCACGGCTTCTCGGGCAAGCCGACCTCGCTCGGGTGGGATCCGATCCGCATCGCGCGTTCCTGGCTGGCGCTGATGCAGCGGCTTGGTTATTCGCGCTACGTGGCGCAAGGAGGCGACTGGGGTAACGCGGTCACGGAGCAGATGGCGTTGCTTGCGCACGGCGAACTGGCGGGTATCCACACCAACATGCCGGCGACGGTGCCCGACGAGATTGCGCGTGCACTCCAGTCCGGCGCCGCAACCCCGCCCGGCCTTGCGCCCGATGAGCAGAATGCGTACGAACAGCTCGCCTCCTTCTACAAGCATGGCCTGGCCTATGCGCAGGAAATGGGAAATAGGCCGCAGACGCTGTACGGAATCGACGATTCGCCGCTGGGACTGGCCGCGTGGATGCTCGATCACGATGCCCGAAGCTACAAGCTGATCGCGCGCGTCTTCCAGGGACAGTCGGAGGGCCTCACTCGGGATGACATCCTGGACAACATCACCTTGTATTGGCTGACCGGAACGGGCGTCTCCTCGGCGCGCCTGTACTGGGAAAGCAAGCTGCCCTTCTTCGCGCCCAAGAATGTGCCCATTCCCGTGGCCGTGAGCGTCTTTCCCGACGAGATCTATGCGGCCCCAAGGAGTTGGGCGGAACGGGCCTATCCGAAGCTCGCGTACTTCAACCGCCTCGACAAAGGCGGCCATTTCGCTGCGTGGGAGCAACCACGGCTCTTTGCCGCCGAACTCAGGGCTGCCTTCCGGCCGCTGCGGGCGAGCGTGCGACAGGCCTGATCGCTTCGCGTTGCCCGACAGGAGAGATGACAGTGACTGCCTTACGTATCCTCTTTGGGATGGCTATCGCCGCGTTGGCATTGGCGACCGTGATCCAGTTCGTGGAACAGGGCAACGGTCGCATGCTCGACCGGACACCACTCCCGTCGCTCCATGCGGAGCCGGCCATGCCTGCCTTGGAGGGCGCGGTCGCGTGGCTGAATACAAAGCCCCTTTCGGGTGCGCAACTGCGCGGCAAGGTGGTCCTCGTCGACTTCTGGACGTACTCCTGCATCAATTGGCATCGCACGCTCCCGTATGTGCGCGCGTGGGCTGAGAAGTACAAGGAGCAGGGCTTGGTGGTGGTTGGCGTGCACACGCCGGAGTTCGGCTTCGAGCGCGACCTGGACAAGATCCGCGAAGCTGCTTCCCAGCTCCAGGTCGGCTATCCGGTGGCGGTGGACAGCAACTACGCGATCTGGAACAAGTTCGGCAACAGCGCCTGGCCTGCGCTCTATCTCATCGATGCAAACGGCCGAATCCGACACCGCCACCTCGGGGAAGGGGATTACGACGGGGCAGAAAGGATGATTCAGAAGCTGCTGGCCGAAGCGGGCGTGAGCGGTGTTCCGGGCGACCTGGTACAGGTGCAGGCGAAAGGCAGCCAGGCGGAGGCCGACTGGTCCAACCTCCGGTCACCGGAGACGTACCTCGGCCGCGAGCGCACGAGGAACTTCTCGACGCCAGGGGGGCTGAAGCCAGGAAGCGCCGCCTACGCCGCGCCCGAAAGCCTGCGGCTGAACGCCTGGGGTCTCGGCGGCGAGTGGACCACCGCGCCGGAAGCGGTGCGCCTGGACTCGGCAAACGGGCGCGTCGTCTACCGCTTTCACGCGCGCGACGTGAATCTCGTGATGGGACCTGCGGCCCGCACGAACCCGGTGCCGTTCCGCATCCGTATCGATGGCAAAGCCCCCGGCGCGGCGCACGGGAGTGACGTCGACGCGGAAGGCCGGGGCACGCTGGTCGAACACCGTTTGTACCAGCTCGTGCGCCAGGCAGCGCCGATCGCCGATCGCACCTTCGAAATTGAATTCCTCGCGCCCGGAGCCGAGGTCTTTGTGTTCACGTTCGGCTAAGCGGGCGGGGGGATCGCCGATGTTGGGCGTAGGCTCCTCATTGCGAATCAGGTTGGGATGAACTGTCGCAGCTGGAAAGGCGCCAGCGGAACGTCACCGCGGTGGAAATGCACCGCTTCGGGGCGACACCAAGGTATTGTTGACGCGCCGAGCACGCGCGGCGCATCCTCTGGCGCTCCCGTGTCTTCCCATGAATCCGTCTTTGCAGGCCTCCCCATCCGTGCTCTTCCCCGACCGCGATGCCGCCCTGCAACTGCTTTGGCAAGACGGGGAGCGCGTGCTCTGGCGCGGATGGCGCCCGGCATCCGGGGACCGGCAACCTCCACTGCTGGCGGTGTCGCTGGTCGCCGACGATCCAGCCCGCAGCAGCCTTGAACGTCTTGCGCATGAGTTTGCGCTGCGCGAGGAACTGGGCGCCGACTGGGCGGTGAGGCCCGTGGACCTCGTGCGCAATGGCACGAAGCCCGTACTGCTCCTGGAGGATCCCGGGGGCGAGCCGCTGGAGCGGCTGCTCGGGGCGCCGATGGAGCTCGGCCGCTTCCTGCACATTGCGGTCGCCATGACTTCGGCGCTCGCACGCATGCACGCCCGCGGCATGGTGCACAAAGACATCAAGCCGGCGCACGTCTTCGTTGATGGGGCCGGCCATGCCAGGCTCACCGGCTTCGGGATCGCAACGCGACTTTCGCGCGAGCGCCAGGTGCCCCAGGCACCCGAGGAAATCGCCGGCACGCTCGCCTACATGGCGCCGGAGCAGACCGGGCGGATGAACCGCTCGATCGACTCCCGCAGCGACCTTTATGCGCTGGGCGTCACCCTGTACCAAATGCTGGTCGGAGCGCTTCCGTTCACGGCTTCCGACCCCATGGGATGGGTGCACGCGCACATCGCCAGGCGAGCAACGCCGCCCGCGGAACGGGTGGACGTGCCGGCGGTGGTCTCCGCAATCGTGATGCGGTTCCTCGAAAAAACAGCGGAGGACCGTTACCAGACGGCCGCTGGCGCGATGGCGGACCTGCAGCGCTGCCTCGTGGCGCACCAAGCGAACGGCCGCGTTGAGGCTTTCCCACTGGGAGCCCAGGATGTGCCGGAGGTGTTGCGCATTCCGGAGAAGCTGTACGGACGCGAGGAGGAAGTGGCTTCGCTGGTCGCCGCGTTCGAACGGGTGGTGGCGCGGGGCACGCCGGAACTCGTGCTTGTCTCGGGGTACTCTGGCATTGGCAAGTCTTCTGTCGTGGGCGAGTTGCACAAGGTGATCGTTCCGCAGCGCGGCCTGTTCGCGTCCGGCAAGTTCGAGCAGTACCGGCGCGACGTGCCCTACGCCACACTGGCACAGGCGTTCCAGGGACTCGTGCGCCAGGTGCTCGCGCGCAGCGAACCTGAAGTCGAGCTCTGGCGGTCGGCGCTGTGCGAGGCGCTCGGGGGCGACGGCGAGCTGATGGTGCGCATCATCCCGGACCTCGCCCTGCTGATCGGCGACCCGCCCGCCGTCCCCGAGCTTCCCGCGCGCAAGGCGCAGGCACGCTTTCAGCGCGTGTTTCGACGCATGCTGGGAGTGTTTGCGCGCCCTGAGCATCCGCTGGTGCTGTTCCTCGATGACATGCAGTGGATGGATGCCGGGAGCCTGACGCTGCTTGCCGACTTTGCCACCCAGCACGAGGTCCAGCATCTGCTCCTGGTGGGCGCCTACCGCGACAACGAGGTGGATGCCTCCCATGCACTGACGCGCAGCCTTGACGACATTCGCGCTGCCGGAGTGCCCGTCAGCGCCATCGTCCCGGCGCCGCTGACGCTTGACGACGTCGGGGCTCTGGTGGCGGATGCGCTGCATGACACTATCGACCGAGCACGGCCGCTCGCTGATCTCGTCCACGAAAAAACCGGCGGCAACCCGTTTTTTGCGATCCAGTTCCTCGCAGCCCTCGCCGAGGAAAAGCTGCTCACCTTCGACCGGCGCACCGGCGCGTGGGTTGCTGACCTCGAACGCATCCAAGTCAAGGGCTACACCGACAATGTCATTGACCTGGTGGTAGCCAAGCTCGATCGCCTGAGCGCGGACACGCGCAGCTTCCTCGAGCAGCTCGCCTGCCTGGGAAATCTCGCCCGCTTTTCAGCGCTCGCTCGCATCTTCGGTCAACCCGCGGACGCGGTTCATGCGGCCCTCTGGCCAGCGGTACGCGACGGCCTGGTTGTCCGCATGCCCGGAAGCTACGCCTTCGTGCATGACCGTGTCCAGGAGGCCGCTTACTCACTGATTCCCCGGGGTCATCGGCCGGGTATCCACCTGCGCATCGGTCGGGCGCTGCTGGCCGAAATGCATGCGGACGAGGTCATCGACGTCGTCGACCAGTTGAACCGCGCGGCCGACATGCTGGCCGACGCGCAGGAGCGCCTGCGGGTGGCAGAACTCAACCTGCGCGCTGGCCGCAAGGCGAAGTCGTCCACCGCCTATGCCTCTGCTTGCACCTACCTGTCCGCCGGCATTGCGCTGCTGCCCGAGGACGCGTGGAGTCGCTGCTACGAACTTGCATTCGGCCTTTGGCTGGAACGCGCCGAATGCGAATTCATGTGCGGCAATGGCGACCATGTGGAGCCGTTGATAGCCCAGCTGCTCGCTAAGGGCGCATCCAGGATCGACAAGGCCGCTGCCTATCGTCTCAAGATTGACTTGCACGTCATGCGCTCGGAGTATCCCGAGGCGGTCGCCACCGCACTGGAGTGTCTGCGACTCTTTGGCATTGACATGCCGCCCCACCCCACGCGGGAACAGGTCGACGCGGAATACGAGAAGGTGTGGCGCAACCTGGGCGAGCGGCCGATTGAGAGCCTGATCGACCTGCCCAGCATGACGGACCCGGACGTGCAGGCGGCCATGGGCGTGCTCGCCGTTCTGAACTCTCCCGCGTATTTCACGGACGCAAGCCTCGTGCGCCTGCACCTGTGCCACATGGTGAACCTGACGCTGACGCACGGATTGAGCGAGGCGTCGCCACATGCACTGGCGCTGCTCGGGCGGCGCTATGCATGGTTCGACCTGCCTTCCGGCTGGCACGTTGCCCGCTATGCCGATGCCTACCGGTTCGGCAAGCTTGCGTGCGACCTCGTCGACAAGCTCGGACTGCCCGCGTCGCGTGCGAAGGTCGATTTCTCCATGGCGCTGACTGCCGTGTGGACGCAGCCGGCCAGCGTGGCAGTGGACGCAATGCGCCCCGCGCACCGCACTGCAGTGGAAAGTGGTGACGTCACGATCGCTTGCTATGCCTGCCATCACCTTGTCGCCGATCTCCTGCTGCGCGGCGATCCACTCGATGAGGTCTGGCGTGAGACCGAGCGAAGCCTGGAGTTCGTGCGCAAGGCTGGCTTTCGAGACGTCGTCGACGTGCTCGTCACACAGCAACGTTTCGTGCAGGCGCTGCGCGGACGCACTGCCCACTTTGCGACGTTCACCGGAACGGGTTTCGATGAGGGCGTGTTTGAAGCCGGTTTCCCGGCAGCCAGCATGACAATGATGGTCTGCCTTTACTGGGTTCTTCAGCAGCAAGCGCGCTATCTATCCGGTGACCATGCGGCGGCACGGCAGGCCGCCCGGAATGCCGACGCGGTGCTTTGGTCGGTCGACGGGCACATCATGTTGCTGGATCACTGCTTCTATGGAGCGTTGGCGGCTTGCGCAGCCTGGCACTCCCTAAGCCCGGGAGAGCAGGAAATGGCAGGGAAAGAGCTGGAGGTGCAACTTCGCCAGCTGTCCGAATGGGCCGAACGTGGGGCCGTGACGTTTCGCGATCGCCATTTGCTGGCGAAGGCCGAAGTGGCCCGCATTGCCGGCCGCGAACTCGAAGCCGAGCGCCTGTACGAGGATGCGATCCGACTCTCGCGGGAACACCGGTTCGTGCAGAACGAGGCGCTCGGTCACGAGCTGGCTGGCCGATTTCATGCCGCGCGCGGATTCGAGGACTTTGCCATGCTGCACCTGCGCAAGGCGCGCAACGCCTACCGGCGATGGGGCGCCGAGGGCAAGGTGCGCCACCTGGCTCAGGAATGGCCGGCGCTTGCCGAAGAGGAGCGGGTGGTTTCTCCGATGACTACGATCGGCGCGCCGATCGAGCAATTCGATCTGGCGACGGTCGTGCGCGTGTCGCAGGCGGTCTCCGGCGAAATCGTGCTGGAGAAGATGCTCGGCACCATCATGCGCACGGCCATCGAACATGCCGGCGCCGAGCGCGGATTGCTGCTGCTCGCCGAGGGCGCCGAACAGAGAGCCGCAGCTGAAGCGACCACCTCGGGAGACATCGTTGTGGTCCAGCTGTGCGTGGCGGGCTCGGGCGAGCCTCGACTGCCGCGCTCGGTCCTGCAGCACGTGGTGCACACGCTGGAAACCGTGGTCCTCGACGACGCGTGCCGCCAATCCCCTTTTGCCGCCGACCCGGATGTTCGCGAACGCGGCGTGCGATCCCTGCTGTGCCTGCCCTTGGTGAAGCAGGGCGGACTGGTGGGAATGCTGTACCTGGAGAACAATCTGGCACCGGGTGCCTTCGCGCCAGGTCGCCTCGCGGTTCTGAAGCTGCTTGCGTCGCAGGCGGCCATCTCGCTGGAGAACGCGCGCCTGTACCTTGAGCTCGCGCAGCGGGAAGCAAAGATCCGTCGGCTGGTGGATGCCAACATTATTGGCGTCTTCTTCTGGGACTTCGCCGGACGCATCCTTGAGGCTAACGACGCCTTCCTCGCCATCATCGGCCACGACCGCGGGGCGCTTACCGAGGGTGGCCTGCGCTGGACCGATCTCACGCCCGCGGACTGGGCGGAAAGGGACAGGCAGCGGTTTGCTCCGGAACTGCAGGCGAACGGCAGCCTGCATCCGTACGAGAAGGAGTTCTTCCGCAAGGACGGCAGCCGTGTGCCGGTGCTCATCGGAGCGGCCCTGCTCGAGGAAGGTGGGCGCCAGGGAGTCGCGTTCGTGCTCGACCTCAGCGAACGCAAGCGTGCCGAAGCGGAAGCGCGCGAGCGACAGCGCGGCAACCACGAGATGCAGATGCGCCTGGCCGATTCCAACCGCCTGGCCAGCATCGGACAGCTCACGGCCGCGATCGTGCACGAAATCAACCAGCCCCTCGCCGCTGCCGTGACCAACGCCAACACATGTGTTCGGCGTCTGGAGGCGGACACGCCCAACCTTCCTGGCGCCGCCGAGGCGGCGCGCCGACTCATCCGCGACGCGAACCGCGCTTCCGACGTGGTCAGCCGCCTCCGGGCGATGTTCGCGCGAAAGGAAGTCGCCACCGAACAGGTGGACCTGAACGATGCGGCCGGGGAGGTGGTTGCGCTGTCGTCCGCTGCGCTACAGGAGGCCGGCGTCGTGGTGCATTGCGAGTTCGCCGCCGATTTACCCCTGGTGCAAGCCGATCGCATCCAGCTCCAGCAGGTCATGATGAACCTGGTGCGCAACGCGGCCGATGCCATGCGCGGCGTGGCGGAGGGCACGCGCGCTCTGGCCATCCGAACGCGCCTGGCTGATGACGGAAACGTGCAGCTCACCGTCGAAGACAGCGGAGTCGGTCTGGACGTGAAGCAGGTCGACAAGCTGTTCGATGCGTTCTACACCACCAAGAGCGGTGGTATGGGGGTGGGGCTGTCCGTGAGCCGCTCGATCCTGGAGCGGTATCAAGGCCGCCTCTGGGCCGAAGCCAAGGACGGCCCGGGTGCCAGCTTCTCGTTTGCGATCCCGGCCGCTGCCGGTCCCGCCGGTGTGGCGAGCGGATCGCGGGGCCCAGCTTCTTCTCCGTCCTAAGTCAGGGACGAGGACAGGTCATGAAGGCATGCCGCGCAAGCTGCCGCAATGCGATCTTTCAGGCGTGGCGGCAGTGCGCCGCCATCCACCCGAAAGGATCTCCCATGTATCGTTCCATTGCCATTGCGCTGGCCATCGCCGCGGCGTCCGCCGCCGCGTCCGCGCACACCGGGCTCGCCGGCGACATCACCGTCGAGGCGGATGCATTCGTTTCCTACCGGCTGCCAGCCGAAGTCAGGACGGAGCTCGTTGCTTACAAGAAGTCCGGCATCAACCCGTGGGCGCGCAGCTACAACCCGCTTCTGTACTTCAAGAGTCAGCGTACGCACGCCGAGGTGAAAGGCGATTACCTTGCTGCGCGCGAAGAAGTCGCCGCGCTGAATGGCGAGGACAGCGGCTCCATGTACCTCGTTGAAAGCAGGGCCGGCGCGGCCCAGCCGGTGCGCCTCGCCCGGCGCGGCGCGTCGATGCCCTGACGGTGAGCTCATCTTGCTCCGGCGTCGCTCCGCAGGCGCCACGGTGATGGCCGCCACGCAGGGTGCACCCGCCAGTGCCCACGCCGGCATGGCAGGAAGCGTCCTGCTGGCCGGCACGGGGCTGGCCGTCGCCGATTCCGAGGCGCAGCAGCCGGGTGTTCGTCGCGGCCCGGTGCTGCAGCAGGATCTCGTCCTCGCGCGAGGTCAGGCCGTGCAGGTGCGGGTCGATTTCGATGTGGCCGCGGTGTCGGCGCGCCACTCCCACCCCGGCGAGGAGATCGCCTATGTGCTCAAAGGGGCCCTGGAATACACCCTGGAAGGCAAGCGTCCGGTGACATTGCTCGCTGGCGAAGCCTTGTTCATTCCCGCTGGAATGAAGCACGTGGCGAGGAATGTCGGGCCAGGTAGCGCGTCAGTGCTTTCCACCTACCTGGTCAGGAAGGGTCGGCCGCTCTTTGTGTTGCCGAGAGAGGGTTCTCGGTAGACCTCCGCCAATCCAACGCACCCACTCCATTGTTTTTACGGGGGTGCAGAGGGGTCGAGGCCCGCCACGAGGCCGGCCATTCCGCTTCAGACGTTCCCGGCTGCCATCCCACCATCAACGGGAAGTACGACGCCCGTGACGAACGCCGCGCCGGCAAGGTAGAGCACGGCCTCAGCAATCTCATCCCCCGTGCCCATGCGGCGCGTCGCCTGCAGCGACTTGAGGAAGTCATGATGTTCCGGGGAGTGCATCGGCGTCTCGATGATGCCGGGTGCCACGGCGTTCACTCGGATTCCGTGCGGCGCCAGTTCGAGCGCCAGGGCGCGCGTGGCTTCGTTCAGGCCGCCCTTGAGAAGGACCGCCAGGTAAGCTGGAATGTCGCTTCGCGGCTTGATCGCGACCGACGCGGTGATGTTGATGATGCTTCCCTCCTTGCGTCCGATCATGTGGCGCGCCACCACCTGAGACGCATAGAGGGCACCTTTCAGATTGGTCGCGATCTGTTGGTCGATGTCTTCGCGCGTGAACTCCACGAAAGGCTTGACCTGGAAGATGCCGGCATTGTTGACCAGCAAGTCGACCTGCCCGAACCGTTCCAGCGTTGCCTTCAGCAGTGCGCCTGCCGTGTCCGGATCGGCAATGTCGCCTGGTACCGCAAGAAAGCGGTCGCCGTTGGGCAGGGATGCGCTGGCGTCCTCCAGGCGTTGCTTCGTTCGCGCATTACCAGCGACGTTCCAACCAGCGTTCAGCAGATTCCTGGCGATGGCGAAGCCAATGCCGCTCGAAGCTCCGGTGACGATGGCTGTCTTGCGTTGAGAACTCATGGAGTGGATCCTTTCCTGATTGGGCGCCGCCCGTTGCAGCGCCATGACAGGAATCTAGTGACGGCCCTTGAGCACAGCCACTGCACCATTGGGGGCAGGCCATGTCCACCAAAAGGATCGTCTCCTAGTACGCCTTCGGTATGACGCGCGGTGTCTGCTCCTGACGCGCAAGCCCACCCATCGTGGGGCGGATCAATCGGGTTTCCGGAAGGAGTTGCGCTCAAACAGGGCGACGGTCCAATCAATGAAAACGCGCACCTTGGCTCCCAAGTAGCGGTTGGGTCGGTACAGCACGTGGACGGGGACGGCCGGTGTCGTCCACTCCGGGAGCACGGGAAGGAGCTCTCCCGATTCGAGCGCCGAGCGAACCGCGTACGCAGGCGCCTGCAATATGCCGAGCCCGGCGAGGCCCGCCACGAGGTGGGCGTTGGTGTCGTCAACAGCGAGGCGCGGCTGCGGGGCGATCTCATGTGTCTCCGCGCCCTTGATGAAGCGGAACGGGATCGACTTGCCCGTGCGGGTGGACACGAGGCCCAGCAACTGGTGCTGCGTTTCCAATTCAGCCACCGACTTCGGCATGCCAAATTCCTTCAAGTAACTTGGCGCCGCGCACGTCAACAGATGGAACTCGCCGATGCGCCTTGCTGCAAGGAAATCCTCCAGCACCGTTCCGGCCCGAACCACGCAATCCACGTTGTCCGCCACGAGGTCCGAGAAACGGTTCCCGATCCCGAACTCCAAGTGAATGTCGGGGTAGGCGCGGTAGAAGTCCGGCAGCGCCGGGATCAGGACCTTCGTTGCAATCGAAGTCGCGACGTCGACCCGCAGTCGCCCGGATGGCTTGGCGATGGATTGCTTCGCCGTCGATTCGATGTCCGACAGCTCCGCCAAAAGGCGCACCACTCGCTCGTAGTAGGTGGCGCCTTCGGCGGTGACGGTCACCGAGCGCGTCGTGCGATCCAGGAGCCGCACCCGCAACTCCTGCTCCAGGCCCTGAATCAGCCTTGTGACGGTCGGTTTCGGCAGGCTCATCGTCTCGGCGGCCTTGGTGAAGCTGCCTGCCTCGACCACGCGCACGAACGCGTTCATCGCGAAAAAGCGATCCATGTTGCTCTTCCTCGCTCAGCAGGCGGACATCATACGAACCCGTCAGCCGAAGGTGAAGGCGTACGCTTCCGCACCTGGGTCGAGAAATTCGATCTCGAAGAGCCGCTCGTGCACGTCGCCGCGCTGGCGCACCAACTGGTACAGCTTCTGCCGGTCGATGACGCCTTCGCCTTGCGGGTTGGTATCGCTGCCATGGTCCTCAGCAGGCGGACGGCCGTCGATCAAGACGCGAAAGCGCACCGGTTGGCCGCTTGTGCCGGGGCCCAGCACCATGTGAAGGTCCCGCGCGTGGAAGCGGTGCAGGATCCGGGACTGAGGGCGAACGGCAACGCCGCGCTCGGACTCGACCCGCCACCAGCCCCCCAGAGTCCACGTGCCGTTGCGCACCGCTTGCGCGGGCGCGTACTCCACGTCCCTGTCCTTGTGCAAGCGGGAACTCGCGACAAAGCTGTCCGCCTTGCCATAGCCCACATAGGTCTCTCCAGAGCGCAGCGTGGCCAGGTCGGGTGGCGCCTGCGTCCCTTCGGCCATGGGATGGACGGGTTCAGCGGCGGCAGGAATTCGTCCGGCTTCCGCGAGCAACTTCCGGAGCACGCCTTCCGATCTTTCGTAGGCGTGTTCACCCGCGATCTCCTCTCGGATGCGGCCCTCGGCGTCGATGAAATAGAACGCAGGCCAGGAGCCGTTCTGCAGTCCGCGCCAGACACGGTAGCCGTTGTCCATCGCCACCGGATACGGGATGCCGAGGTCGGCAACGGCTCGCTTGACGTTCGAGGCACTCTTTTCGAACGCGAACTCCGGCGTGTGCACGCCGATGACGACGAGCCCGTCAGGACCGTATCTCTCCGCCCAGGCCTTCAGGTGCGGCAGCGCACGAAGGCAGTTGATGCATGAGTAGGTCCAGAAGTTGACCAGGACCACCTTGCCGCGAAGGGACTGGGCGTCGAGCGCAGACGTGTTGATCCAAGCCGTTGCGCCGGCTAGCGCATCCAGAGCACCCGGCGTGCGGGAAGCAGCCTTGGTAACCCGTACCCGATCGAGCAGGGACTGTTCGAGTGCCGTTGTCGCTGGTGCAGAGACGCGAGTGAGGAGCTTCGCGTCCAGGCCCAGTGCGGGAACTGCAACTGCGGCCAGAATGCCAGCGCCGGCGAACCGCCGAAGCTTGTCAACGGTTGGCGCGACGCGGCCCGACAACGAGGACGCGGCGCGGCCGAACCACCAGGCGCACCCGAGAGCGGTGGACGCACCCGCGGCATACGCGAGCAGCAGGAAGCTGGTGCCGACACCCGGTCCGTTGAGCGCCGCGCTGGCCAGCAGCACACCCAGGATGGGTCCGGCGCACGGCGTCCACAGCAGCGCGATACCGAGTCCCAGTGCCCACGGGGCCAGGCGCGACGCCGACGCTCCGCTGGAAACACGATCGCCGAGCCGTACCAGGGGACGCGTTACTCGTTGCGCCAGCCCCGGCAGGAGGAGCAACGCCCCAAATAACGCAAGCAGGGCGAGTGCCGCATACCGCGCGACGGCGTGCAGCGTAACCACCCATGCAGCACCGGCTGCGGTCAGCGCGGCAACGGCGGCGAACGCAAGCGCCATGCTTGCCAGCATCGGCAGCGTGTGGCTGCTGAAGGGCCGGCCGGAGGGCGCGAAGACGAAGGGCAGCACCGGCAGGATGCATGGGCTCAGGATGGTGAGGGCACCGCCGAGGAAAGCGAGGAAGACAGTCAGCATGGCGCGGACGCGGTTCCGTCGACATCGACAAGTCGGTCGAGGCGGACTGTTTCACCCGTGCTGATCACGAGGTACTCCTCGCCGGCGCGGCTGAAAACGTCCTGGACGGATGCGATGCGTTCGTGCAGCGTGCCTTCTTCTGCGTGAAACCGGACTCGTGCGAGGGCACGACTGGTAGCGAGCGATTCGAGGACGTCGTGGAAATCACAGCTGATGGGATGGTAAGACGTGTTCATGGGGTGCTTCCCGGAACGGGTGTACAGGAAAAAGGTCGAGTGTGATTTGCGTGATGAATGCGTCGGGAAGTCGCATCGGCGTGAACCCGAGGCTGCGCGCGAGGGACAACATTCCGACGTTCGAGGTCAGCGTAATGCCTGTGAGTCTGTGCAAGCCGCGCTGTTTCGCCGACGCCACCAGCGCGGTCATCAGCAGCTTGCCGAGGCCGAGACCCTGCCAAGCATCCGCCAAGACTATCGCGAAATCCGCCTCGGCAGGCGACTCCTGCACATAGCGTGCAACGCCGGCCATGCTGTCCTCCGTCCGGTCGCCTGTGATCGCCACGATGGCTTCCTCGCGCGACGGATCGACAGAGCACCACCGCTGGAGTTCCTCTTCGGTGGGTGTGCGTCCTGAGAGAAGCCGCTTGTAGCTCGTTTTTCTTGAAAGGTGATTGACGAAGGTCCGCAGGGCCGGCAGGTCTTCCGGTTCGATTGACCGGATCGAGACCACCCGGCCGAGACTCAGTGACCCTGCGAAGGCGGATGGGTCCGCCACTCAAGCGACCCGGTGCGCGACGTCGTATCTCGTAGCCGGGACCCTGCGGGACAAGTTCGGCGCAAGGGCTTCCCGTGCGGCCTCGTAGCGTTCCCAATCCGCAGCGTCGGGCAGGGAGGGGATGGTCACGGACTCGCCTTGGTCGAGGCCTGCCATGGCGGCGTCGACCAGATCTTCGGCGCTCATGACCATCTCCGGTGGAAGGCCGGTAACCGGCACGCCCGAAACGTCCCAGAACTCGGTGCGGGTCGCCCCCGGCAGGACCGCTTGCACGCGCAGCCCCTTGGCGCCCAGTTCGTGCTGAAGTGCCTGCGACAGACTGAGCACGTATGCCTTGCTCGCGGTGTACACACCGTTCAGGATGCGTGGCGCCACAGCGACCACGGATGCGATGTTGATGATCGTGCCCCCTCCACGGGCGACGAAGGCGGGAGCCGCTGCGCGCGTCAGCCGCGTCAGCGCGACTGCGTTCAGGCTCAGCATGATCTCCATTTGATCGACATCCGCCTCGCTGAAGGGCGCTCCCACGTTGAAGCCGGCGTTGTTCACCAGCATACGGATCGCTTCGTCCCGCGCCAGCCGCAGTTCGAGGGAGATCAGGTCCTTCTTGGACGTGAGGTCGGCCACGACGACTTCGATCTTGCGGCCGGTTTGCTGCACGAGCGACGTGGCCACCTCGTCGAGGCGTTTCGCATTGCGAGCGACGAGGATGAGGTCGTGCCCACGGCGAGCAAGGCGATCGGCATAGATGGCGCCGATGCCGCCGGAGGCGCCAGTGATGACGGCGGTTCCCCGATGTGGTTTAGAGCGTGTCATGTGAGGCCTGGATCGAAAAGTGATTCGGGAGCGCGCCAGGTAGACGCGCGTCGGTGATTTCAGATGGGCCGCGGCGTGGGGGGAAGCAGCAGCAGCGCGAGGAAGGCCAGGGCCGCTGCGGCAAGCCCGTACCCGACCGCAGTGGCCTGCAGACCGATCTGCCCGGCGAGCAGTCCAGCGACAATGGCGGGTACGCTGAACGCGAGGTAGCACGCAACGAAGAAACCGGACATCAGGCCCGCGCGCTCATGAGCGAGCGCAAGCGGCACCAAGGTGCGAAGCGAACCGCTGAAAGCGGAGCCGAAACCCGCGCCAGCGAGCATCGTTCCCGCCAATGCGGCTCCGGCTCCGAGCCACTGCAGACCCGCCAGTGTCACGAGTGCGCCGACTCCCACCATGGCAGAACCTGCGGCAGTGGCAGAGCGCGCCGTGAACTTGCGCGAAACGCCCACCGCGGCCGCGCTGGCGAGGCAGAACGCGCCGATCATCACGCCACCCACCAGGGGCGCGCTGTTGCCGGTCACCGTCCGCGCGAGGGTCGGCCCGAGGGAAAGGTAAAAGCCTCCCAGTGCCCACAGAGCTGTGTTGACGGGAAGGACGCCCAGCATGGCTGCCCGCGCCTGCTTCGGAATTCCAATCGACGGCATGAGCGAACGCAGGGCACCGGGACGCTTCGGTGCCGTTTCCGGCAGGAAGAACGCCGCGACAAGCAGCAGCCCGAACGTGAGCAGCAGGACGTCGAACACGAGCCGCGTCGGCGCGGGGGCGAACTGCACCAGCAAGCTGGAGCCCAGCCCGCCGACTCCGAGGCCGACCAGGGGTGCGACGCTGTTGATGACGGCGCCGCGTTCGCGGTTCAGGTCGACCAGGCCGGCGCCCAGCGCGCTGGTGGCGATGCCGGTTGCCAGTCCTTGAAGAATGCGGGCAGACAGCAACCACCATACCGAATCGGCGCCCCAGAACAGCAAGACCGCGACGATCTCGAGAACCAGGGAGGCCAAGACCACGTCACGCCGACCCCGGTAATCCGATAGCCCGCCAAATACCAGCAAAGCCAGCAGCATTGCGATCGCGTAGCTGGCGAACACGACCGTCAGCATCAGCGGCGAAAAGCCCCACAGGCTGCGATAGATCGCGTACAGAGGCGACGGCACGCTCGAGGCCGCCAGGAAGCTCGTGAGGATGCCCGCCTTGAGCCACAGGGCCTGGGCTGCAGTCAGCGTGCGTCCGTGAGACTGGGAGAGGGGCGAGTTGGTCATGGTGCCACCTTGAGTAGTGAGGAGGATCTGAGCGGCGTCGTGCGGTCATGCAACGGTGCACCACGGCCCTGAGGTTGTGATTGGTCTTTCGGCCGTGACGCGCGTTTGACTTCGGGCGGTGCGTCGTCGCTGCTTCAGAAAGCGTGATTGCCTGGCCGCCAATCTAGTTGCCGATGCCGCGTGTGAAAAGGGCCCGCGCTACAACAGACTGTTGCGGCTGCAGAAAATGCGCCGCCCGCGATTGTTCGAATTACTGCAAATCACTTTTGCGGCACTGCGGCCACTTTCAGGCGGAGGCTGCCTTGAAGCACCCAGGACGACACCAGATACGGGGTTCGACGAAACGCGCATCTCCAAGGTGAGCGATTACTGGCACGAAGGAACTCCCATGCGCAAGATCTGGTTGGCACTCATGTTCATGGCGGGCGGCGTCGCGCATGAGTGGCGCAACCCGGCGCAGTGCCACTGCATCACGGTGAGTTCATCTGCCGGCGCAGGCAAGCGGCGACGACTGTTGCCGTAGACGGAATGCACAGTTGGCGCCAGGGCACCACCGCGCGTGGGCTTTGTCGCCTAGAGTTCCTGCATCCCCGCGGTTGAAACGAAAGGCCAGACATGAACAACGACCTTCTCTATTTCGACGACCTGAAGGTCGGCGACAGGTTCTCGAGCGGCACGCACGAAGTGACGGAGCAGGAGATCAAGCGCTTCGCAGGCGAGTTCGATCCACAGCCATTTCACCTGGACGACGGAGCGGCGAAATCCACCATGTTCGGTGGCCTCGCGGCGAGCGGCTGGCATACAGCCGCCCTCACCATGCGGCTCCTCGTGTCTGGCGGCCCTCAGCTGGCCAATGGCATCGTGGGCGCTGGCGGCGAGATCGAATGGAAGATACCGACACGGCCCGGTGACGTGCTTCGGGTGGAGAGCGAGGTCGTCGAGCTTATTCCGTCACGGTCCAGGCCCGACCGCGGCGTGGCCGTGCTGCGCAGCAAGACGCTTACACAGCGAGGCGACCTCGTCCAGGTGCTGACGGCGAAGTTGATGGTTCCGCGGCGGTCCGCCTGATGCCAGGAACAGCTGGCGGTCTTGCAAGCGAAACAACAATGTTGCGGTCGCGTGCGAGTGCCGCGGGACGGCGTGTGACCAGTTTAGCGACCCATGCTGCACGAAGGGAACCGGGTGAGAAACGAGTCGAGAGCTGTTGAGCACGATCTGCGCACCCGGTTGGCGGATGCGAACTTCCATGAGCGGGTGCGTTCAACGACGCCCCCGGGCATCAGGCTACGCACGCCCGAGGAGATGGGCCATACGTTGCGGGTGATTCTTGGGGAGCACGAAGAGGGCAAGGACCTGCATGTCTTCGGATACGGCTCGCTGATGTGGAATCCTGGACTTGAGCACAGTCACTCGGCGCCGGCCAAGGTGTTCGGCTGGCACCGCCGCTTCTGCATCCGCAGCCTCATCGGGCGGGGCGCTCCTGCAACTCCCGGCCTGATGCTCGCGCTGGACAGAGGAGGCTCATGCTCCGGCATGGTCTTCCGCATCGAAGCTCTCAAGGTGCCGGACGAACTCGAACTCCTGTGGCGCCGGGAGATGACCTGGGGCTCGTACAACGCGCGGTGGGTCACTGCGTGGCGGGGAACGGAGTCGGTTCGCGCGCTGACTTTTGTGGTCGATCGGGGGCAAGAGCGCTACCTCAAGCCACTTCCCCCGAAAGAAACCGCGCGTCTGATCGACACAGGGTGTGGTCACTTGGGAACCTGTCGTGCGTATTTCGACGCCACCATGGCCAAACTCCGAGAGCTCGGCATCAAGGACGGAGGAATGGAGGAACTGGATGCGCTGCTTGCGGGCTCGCGGTGATTGCGAGGCAACAGCCAAGTAGCTGCTCGTCAAGCACCATCGCGGCGTACCCTCCCAGAGACATCGCAATGCCGATGCACCAACCAGCGAAGCCAGGCATCCACCCACGATGCTCTGATCGATGGTGATGATCGCGGATATGGTTGAGTTGTGTCTCGTCTTCTAGCGGCGCGCACATGGATTGCTCCTTGGGTCACCTGTGCATCTAAGCAGATGATGCGCGTCGATTCCATTGCACGATGGTCTTGGGAATACCTTCGGTGGGTGCTCGAAAATGCGGTGGCGCTCGCATGCGGTTTGAGCGAAGCGGCACGGTGACCACGTGGCATGCATCCCCGCTTCGACGGGCTCGCTGACCGATACGAAGGTATCGTATCGTTCCTCAGTTGCGTGGGGTATCGTGCAACGGGTGACGCCCCGGAGAGCGAGGCCTGCGTGGAACGATTGTCTTGGCTCGACGACAGCAGCGAGTGTGGGCATCCCGAGATCCTTTGGGAGGACGGTGATCGCAGGATCTGCAGGACGCCCCGCAAAGGCGCAGATGGCATTCATCATTCGTTCATCACGATTGCTCCGGTTGCGGAGCGACCGTCGCGAAGCTCCATCAGCCGGCTGACCCACGAATACGCGCTGCGTGAACATCTGGACGGCGCTTGGGCCCTTCGGCCACTGGAGCTGGTCCTCCAGAGAGGACGGCCTACACTCGTCTTCGAGGACAACGGCGGCGGACCGCTGGAACGCCTCATCGGCCGCCCAATGGAAGTGGCCCCGTTCCTCAGAGTCGCGATTGCGTTGGCCCAGGCGCTGGGCCAGGTCCACCAGCGCGGACTGGTGCATAAGGACATCAAGCCCGCGAACGTGCTCGTCGGCCCCGGCGGCGCGGCCTGGTTGACAGGGTTCGGCATCGCCTCACGCCTGCCTCGTGAGCGCCAGGCGCCCGAAGCTCCCGAGATCATCGCGGGAACGCTCGCCTATATGTCGCCCGAGCAGACCGGCCGCATGAATCGCTCGATCGATTCGCGCAGCGATCTCTATTCCTTGGGAATCACGTTCTATCAGATGCTCACCGGCGTGCTGCCGTTCACCGCCTCGGATCCCATGGGGTGGGTCCATTGCCACATCGCCAAGCGCCCAGTTGCTCCGAGCGAACGCGCCCAGGTGCCCTCGGCGGTGTCCGCCATCGTGATGAAGCTCCTTGTCAAGACTGCGGAGGACCGCTACCAAACTGCAGCTGGCGTGGAGAGCGACTTGCGGCGCTGCCTGACGGATTGGCAGCACGAGGGGCAGATCGCATCGTTCAGTCCTGGGTTGAACGACACGCCCGACCGGCTGCTGATGCCGGAGAAACTGTATGGTCGGGATCGCGAGATAGAAACCTTGCTTTCCGCCTTCGATCGTGTGGTCAAGGGCGGATCGCCCGAGCTCGTGCTCGTCTCTGGGTATTCCGGTATTGGCAAGTCCTCGGTCATCAGTGAGCTGCACAAGGTGCTCGTTCCGCCACGCGGCCTGTTCGCCTCGGGGAAGTTTGACCAGTACAAGCGCGACATTCCGTATTCGACGCTGGCGCAGGCTTTCCAGAGCCTCACGCGCCGGCTTCTGGTCAAGAGCGACGCCGAGCTGGCTCCGTGGCGAAACGCCCTGCGAGAAGCGCTCGCCCCCAACGGCTTGCTCATGACCGAGCTCGTTCCAGAGCTTGCCCTCATCATCGGCGAGCAGTCCCCCGTCCCCGAGCTGCCGCCGCAGCAGGCACAGAGCCGCTTCCAGCTCGTGTTCCGCCGCTTCATTGGCGTCTTTGCGCAACCGGAGCACCCGCTCGCCCTGGCGCTGGACGATCTGCAATGGCTGGATACAGCCACGCTCGACCTGGTCGAAGACCTGCTGACCCGCGCAAACCTGCAGCACCTGATCTTGATCGGCGCATACAGAGACAACGAGGTGGGCCCGAGCCATCCGCTCGCGCGGAAGATTGAGGCGATCCAGCAGGCTGGTGCCAAGGTGCACCATGTGCGGCTGGCGCCGCTCGACCGTGGAGACCTTTCCCAGCTGGTCGAGGACGGTTTGCGCTGCGAACCCGCGCGCGCCGCACCGCTGGCGCAACTGCTACACGACAAAACCGGCGGAAACCCATTCTTTGCCATCCAGTTTCTCGCCGAGCTCGCCGAAGAGGGACTGATCACGAATGACCAGGGGCGCTGGAGTTGGGACCCGGATCGCATCCATGCCAAGGGCTACACCGCCAACGTTGCCGACCTCATGGTTGGCCGGCTCGGCAGGCTGCCCGCCCCGACAAAGGCGGCATTGCAGCAGATGGCGTGCCTCGGAAATCGCGCGGGAACAGCCGCGCTCGCAATCGCGCATGCGTCGCCCCAGGGCCAGGTGACGGCCGATCTGTGGGACGCGGTGCGACTGGAACTGATCGAGAGCGTGGAAGGCGGCTTCAGGTTCGTCCACGATCGAGTGCACGAGGCGGCCTACGGGCTCATCCCGGCAACCGAACGCGCCGCGGCGCACCTTCGCATTGGCCGACTGCTCCTGGCCGGAACGGCGTCCGACGACCTCGAGGATGCGGTATTCGACGTCGTGAACCAGTTCAACCGCGGCGCGGAACTGATGACCGACGTGCACGAGCGCCAACGGGTGGCGGAGCTGAACGTTGTCGCCGGAAAGCGAGCGAAGCGATCGACCGCCTACGCTTCGGCTCGGAACTACCTCGTGCAAGCAGTGGCGCTCCTTGCACCTGAACCGTGGGCGCGACGTTATGAGGAAAGTTTCGAGCTCTTCTTGCTGCTGTCTGAATGCGAATACCTGGTCGGCAACTTCGACGCGGCAGACATGCTCTTTGACACCATTTTGAGCAAGTCCAAGTCGGAGCTCGACGCGGCGAAGGTGCACAGCCTGCGCATCAAGCTTTACCAGGTCTCGGGAAAATACGACGAGGGTCTGGCAGTCGGTTTGAGGGCGCTGCGCGCGTTTGGCGTCACCTTTCCCGAATCCGAAAACGACATCGAAGCGGCGGTCCAGGCGCAGTTCGCCAGTCTGCCGGAACGCCTCGGCGGTCGCTCGATTGGCGACTTCCTGGAGGCACCGACTGCGGTCGACCCTGTGACTTGGGCCATTGTCGACTTGCTGGTCGAAAGCGCCCCATGCGCGTACATCGCCCGCCCGCCGCTATTTCCACTGGTCACGCTCGAGGCCGTCCACCGGTCCATCCGCGATGGGAACACAGTGCAATCGCCTTTCGCCTATGGCGTGGTGGCACTGTGGCTGGTGTCCGTGCCGCAAGAAATCCACTTGGCATACCAGTTTTCCGAGTTCTCGCTGCGGCTCAATGAGCGATTCGACAACCGGCGTCTGCGCGGAACGCTGCTGCACCTGAACGGGGATCACGTCAACTTCTGGCGGCGGCACTTCGCCACCGGCCTCCCAATTCTGGAGCAGGCGTTCACGGCATGCCTGGAGGTCGGCGATTACGTGTACGGCGGCTTCCTGGCTTTCCAGATCCCAATGCATGTGTGGGAGAACGGGCACGCTTTGGAGGAGGTATTGGCGTCCACTGCCCGGTTTGCAGCCTTTGCTCAGCAGAGCCACAACGACGCGATCCACGAAACGATACTTCTTGAGCAGCGCTTCGTGCGCCTGCTGATGGGCAGCAATGCGGACCCAATGGGGGGCGCCGGATCGATCGACCCCCAAGCCAGCGTGGATGTGACGGTTCGAGCCGCCTTCATCAGCGGAACGGCCTTTCATCACGTGATGAACATGATGTTCGCCAGCCTGTGCGGCCGCCACGTTGAGGCATTGGAGGCCGCTGCGGAAGCGGAGCCGATGATTGCCGCCGTCATGGCGATGCCCATGGAGGCGAGTTTCCATTTCTTCCACGCGCTGTCTCTAGCATCGCTCTATCCCACTCTACCCGCACTACAGCAGCAGCAGTCCCTGCGGCAACTGAAACACAAGCACGGCAAATTCGTTCTCTGGACGGAGCACTGCCCGGAGAACTTCGAAGGTCGCGCGGCCTTGATCGGCGCGGAGATCGCTCGCGTGGAGGGCCGCGAGCTCGATGCGCAGCGCCTTTACGAGCACGCCATCCGGACTTCCGAGATCCACGGCTTCATTCACCACCAGGCCGTCGCTTGCGAGACTGCCGCGCGCTTCTACGCAGGCCGGGGCTTTCGGGACATTGCCACCCTTTACCTGCGAAATGCAAGCCATTGCTACATGCGATGGGGAGCCGGCGCCAAGGTCCGTCTTCTCGATGAGGAGCACCCGGGTCTCCGGGACGAAAGCCGGGCGCACGCGGGTACGAGCACGATGGGTACTCCGGTGGAACACCTGGAACTCGCAACCGTCATCAAGGTGTCCCAAGCGGTTTCAGGGGAGATTGTGCTGGAGAAGCTGATCGAGACGCTGCTGCGTACAGCGATCGAGCACGCCGGGGCCGAGCGCGGAGTTCTGGTCCTGACGGAAGGCGGCGCGCACCGGGTAGCCGCCGAGGCGAGGACTTCCGGAGATTCGGTGATCGTGCAGCTGCGGGACGAGCCCGTCACGCAAGCGCACCTGCCGGAAAGCGTGTGCCACTTCGTGCTGCGCTCGCTGGAGAGCGTGATCTTGGACGACGCAAGCGCCGACGGGGCGTTCTCCTCGGATCCGTACATCCAGGCTCGGTGTGCGCGATCCGTTCTTTGCCTGCCCCTCTTGAACCGGGCGAAGCTCATCGGGATGCTCTATCTCGAGAACAACCTTGCGCCCCAGGTGTTCGCCCCAGCCCGCGTTCCGGTGCTGAAGCTGCTTGCGTCGGAGGCCGCGATTTCTCTCGAAAACACGCGCCTTTACGGGGCGCTGGCTGAACGCGAATCGAGGATCCGGCGGCTGGTGGAGGCCAACATCATCGGCATTTTCATCTGGGATCACAGCGGACAGGTGCTCGATGCCAACGACGCATTGTTGTTCATGCTGGGCTACGACCGGCAGGATCTCAGCTCGGGCGGCTTGTGCTGGACGGACCTGACGCCACCGAATTGGCGCGAGCTGGATAGCCGAATGCTGAAAGTGGTCAAAGAAAGCGGCAGAGTGCAAGCCTACGAGAAGGAGTTCTTTCGCAGGGATGGAAGCCGCGTGCCCGTCATGATCGGTGCTGCATCCTTCGACGTCAGCGGAAACGAGGGTGTCGCCTTCGTCCTGGATCTAAGTGAGCGCAAGCGCTCGGAGGCAGAAGCGCGCGACAGTCAACGGCGCTACCACGAGCTGGAGCTGCGCCTGGCGGACGCGAACCGCATGGCCAGCATCGGTCAGCTGTCCGCGTCCGTCGCGCACGAGCTGAACCAGCCGCTCGCGGGAATCGTTGCGAACGCGAGTGTTTGCGTACGAAGACTGGGGGTTGATCCCCCCGACGTACCGGGAGCAATGGAGCCCGCCCGCCGCTTAATCCGCGACGCCCACCGCGCCTCCGAAGTCATCAAGCATTTGCGAGCGCTTTTTGCCAAAGCGGAGACTGTGTCCGAATGGGTCGACGTGAATGAAGCCGCGCGCGAGATCGTTGCGCTGTCGTCCACGGCGCTGCACAACGAGCGAGTGGATCTCCGGTGCGAGTTCGAGGAGGATCTCCCGCCCGTCAAGGGGGATCGCATCCAGCTCCAGCAGGTCATCATGAATCTATTGCGCAATGCTGCGGATGCGATGACGAACGTCGACGCGCACTCCAGGCACTTGCTGATCCGAACTGGCCGATCCGAGGACGATCGTGTCCAGTTGACCGTGCGCGACACAGGTATCGGCCTCAGCGTGGACGCCATGGAAAAGCTCTTCGAGGCGTTCTACACGACAAAGAGTGGCGGAATGGGAATCGGGCTGTCGGTCAGTCGCTCGATCATCGAGAGGCACAACGGTCGGCTATGGGGCGAGCCGAACGAAGGTCCGGGTGCCAGCTTCTCGTTCACGATCCCGATTCCCAGCGAGGTCGTGACACATTGGTCGGCAGGACAATAGGCGCGATGCGTGTAGACGAGTTGTGTCTACACCCTGTCGGAGTGTCGGGATGCGATTTCGTTGGCGGCTGCTCGCATGCGCGGCCTGATCTCATCCATCAAGACATCAGGCGAAAAGTGACGCGCTGGCCCAGCGGCGCTGAGCACAACCATAGGAAGCTCATTGCCAAGAGAAACGGGCGTGGCGATGCTGTGAATCTCCTCTTTCCATTCTCCGAAGGACGTGACACAGCCATGCTGCTGCAGGTCCGTGATAGCGCGGCGCACACCATCGTTGATCCGGTGCCATCCTGCGGGCGCGAGCGTCCTCAGCCGGTTGAGCAATGCGTCGCGAACATCTTCCGGAGCGCCCGCGAGGTAGCCACGGCCAGCCGCAGTGACAGCAATGGGCACGCGTGATCCGATGGTCAACTGGAACCCCACCGCGCAGTTCTCGACTTGAGTGGCTGCGATGTAGACCATCGACAGGTCGTCGCGAAATGACATGGAAATCATCGCACCGGTCTGCTCAGCGAGTTCCTGGAGGACCGGAGTGCTTGCTTCCTTGAGCCCAAGGCGGGACAACGCGGTGCCAGACAAAGCGAGGGTGGCAATGCCGAGTTTGTACCGCCCTGTTTCATGCACGTGGTGCAGATAGCCAAGTTCCGTGAGTGTATGCGTCAGCCGCGACACCGTCGATTTTGGCAAGGAGCAAATCCGCGCAAGGTCCTGGTTGCTCAAGCGATCCTCGGCGGATCGGAATGCGCGAAGAAGATGCAAGCCACGGGCGAGTGCAATCACGAACTGCCGATCGCCTTCCCCGCGGGCTGGCATGGTTCCATCGTGCTGCTTCATTGTTCCGGCTGCTTTCCGTGTGCGTTGCGTTCGATCCGCGGTGTTGTGCCGCCACCTTCACCGTTAGAAGAGTGGAGTATCCGCAGCGAGTTTCAGGAACCCTCGTGCGTTCCGCGCTGCGAAATCGGGAATGCGATCTCTCTGACGACAAGGCAGAGATGGAGGCACTCGGACGTTTCCACAAGGGACCGCAGCCACGGTGACGTGCCACTCCGCGCGTGTCCATGTCCGAACAGAGCAGGGGGCTTCGAAGAACGGAAGCGCGCACATGCCCAGGCACACCCCGAGTGGGCGGATGGCTTGCATTTCGGCGATGGAGGAGAAGTCCTCGCTTTGCCGTCCCGTAGGCTATAAGGCGTAGGTTTCGCCTGCACCATCGTCTATAGGCATCTGTCACATGGCGCCCAGACTCCCTCTCTCAACAAGGAGTCCTCGATGGATGCTGCTTTCTGCCGTACTCGATTCTCACGGAGGACTCCTCCATTGGATGGAGGCCAAGAGAATCCAGGGTCCGTCATCGAACAGCGACTGGAGCCGCGAAATTCCCTTCCGCAGCCATCCGATCCTCTCGCAACTCCGTGGGACGCGCTTCAGGTAGCGTACTTCACCAGCGCCGCAGTCTGGAATTACCTCGCAACGCCCTTCGTTTTTGCTCAGCCCGGAGTCGAGGTGAGGGAAATGGAACCATGGTCAGAAGGGGACGAGACTTGGCGGCGTCTCGCGGTGACGTTCCCGAAGACCATCGCGAACCACAACGCGGAGCAGGTCTTCTATTACGACGATGCCTACATGCAAAGGCGGATGGACTACTCGTTGATGTCGTTCGGTGCTGCATGTGCTCCGCGGTAGGCTGCGCCGACTGCGCTTTGCCGGGCGTCCACTCCTGGCGCTCCTTCGTTGGTCTCCGACTCACGCACGGTTCACACCATCGTGCAATTGTGCGCGGTTGGTCGCCATGAGAACTTCTGAACCTACTGGAGAAGACTCATGGTGTATGCGATTTTCTCGGCTTCCGTTCTGTTGGGCATTTGTGCCATCTACGCGGGTGCCGTCGGTTGGCTCTACTTACGCCAGGAACGGCTGCTGTTCGAACCCGACCCTCTGCCCCTCGATGATCCGATCTGCATGGACGGCGACACGTGTGAATTCTTCATCGACGTGCGCGGGGCGCGGCTTTCGGTAGCACGCATGGCGCTCCCGGATCCGCGCGGGGTGTTCTTCTTCCTGCACGGCAATTCGGGCAATCTCAAGAAATGGTTTGTGGAGCTCGAACCCTTCCGGCAGGCGAACTTCGACGTGGTGATGCTGGATTACCGAGGTTTCGGGAAGAGCACCGGCCAGATCGAGAGCGAGCAGCAGCTGCACACCGATGTCATGGCTGTATGGACGTACTTTCGACCGATGTATGAAGGCAAGCGGGTGGTCATTTCCGGCCAGTCGCTCGGCACAGGGCTGGCCGCCGCGCTCGCGGCGCAGCTCTCCTCGGAGGGCAGCGCGCCGGATCTGACATTTCTGGTATCTCCTTACAGCAGCATGCGCGCGCTGGCCGCCGAGCTGTACCCCTGGGTGCCGGCGCGAGTCCTGCGGTATCCGCTGCAAACGCTGAAGTACGCGGCGAAGATGCTGGGGCCCGTCATGCTGATTCACGGGGAAAAGGACGAACTGATTGGCATTCACCACAGCGAGGCTCTGTGCAAGTCGATGCGCTCCGCGCATTTGCTGCGTGTCACGGAAGCGGGCCACGGAGACGTTCACCAATTCCCAATGGTTCGAAAGGCCCTGATGTCGGCGCTCGGCCGACTCTGAACCGGAGAAACCAATCCGCGGTCGTCGTGCACGTCGATTGTGGGTTCTCGGCCAGTGCAGGTATTCCCAAAGATCTCTTATGGAGCTTCTGGTTGGGTGCAACAAGAAACCGAAAAAGAGAACGTGGCCCCAGGACCATCGTTGAGAGCCGCCCACAGGCGGCCGTGATGGTTCTCAATGATGGAGCGGCTCACTGCAAGGCCGACTCCCATCCCGTCGCTCTTGGTGCTGTAGAAAGCCTCGAACAGTTTGTCCATCGTGTGCGGGTCGAAGCCGATCCCAGCGTCCTTCACGCTCAACCGCGCTGAATCGCCTTCCTCCCGTTCAGTTCGAATGAGCAGATTTCTGGGTCGATCATCGACTGTGTTCATGGCATCCAACGCGTTCCGGAGCAGATTGAGCACGACCTGCTGCAGTTGAATACGATCTCCCGTGACCAACGAGAGATCGTGCGCAAGTTCGGTCTTCACAATCACCTGCCTGCTCTCAATCTCACCAAGTGAGAGCGCAATCACTTCTCGTGCAGCTTCATTCAGGTCCACTGGCTCAAACGTCGGCGCTCTCTTGCTGAACAAAGCACGCAAGCGCGTAATGACTTCTGAAGCGCGGTATCCGTCCCGCATCGTCCGGCGCACCGCTTCGCGTGCACCGTCGAGATTTTGCGGATCGCTTGTCAGCATTCGAAGACAGGCGCCGCAGTTTGTGATGATGCCTGTCAACGGCTGGTTGAGCTCGTGCGCAATGGACGCCGACATCTGCCCTAGGATCGCAACGCGATTTGCATGAGCGAATATCAGCTGGAGTTCGTGGTTTCGTCGCTGCTCATCCTGAAGCCGCTTGGTTTCCGAAATGTCCCGATAGATCACATACCCAGCATTCCCATTGTCAGTGGATGGCACAGGAACGCAGATCAGGGAGACTGGAATGCGCGTGCCGTCCTTGCGTTTGCGAACGGTCTCCACCGCAAATGCGTCCAAAGTCTGAGCCATCCGATTCATGAAACCCTCGACCTCTTCCTGCAGATCGTCTGGCGCAATCAGTTCTTTGATTGTCTGACCAATCGCCTCGTCTGCCGTATAGCCAAAGATCTTCGTGAATGCCGGGTTGACACGGGTGATCATGCGGTCGCGATCGACCATGACAACAGCCTCTGGAACTCTCGCGAACAGCTCACTGAGATGTGCCCGTTGGTCTTCCAGTTCGTTGCCCAATCGCTCCAAGGTCTTCAAATCATCCTGCAAGACATCGCGGCAAAGACACAGGAGCTCCTGGTAGGCGTCGCTGTACGGATTGGTTTTGTCATCAAGGACGCAAATTGTTCCGAAGATCCGCCCATCAGGCCAAAGAACGGGAAATCCCAGGTACGAAACCATCCCTGTCTTGATCTCGGGAGCATCCTTCCAGCGAATGTCATCCAACGCGTTTGGAACAAGGAGTGGCTCGCGGTTTTTGATGACTGTTTCGCAGAAGGTCCCAATGTCCATCGCGAAGGTGTCGTCGTTTGGGAAGGGGTTCCCCTCGGAATTGCTGGAGGCGACGATTTTGTAGTACGTGTACGGTGGTTCGAGTTTGGTCACCACCGCCGACGGGACGTGCACGACCTCCGCCAAGAGATCCACAATTCGCTGCCACTTCCGAAAAACCTCGGACGGTATTGCAATCTCTGTAGAAACTGAGTTCACGGCGCGGCCCCTGCGGAGCGTCTAGGCAGGTCCTTCGACGGTTGAGCAAAAAGCCGTCTACTGTCCAAAGAAAATTCGGGCACGTGCGTACCTCCGGCTGCCCCGAAATTGCGTAAGCCAGATTCGGAGCTTCGCGCTTGCGCCCCCGAGATCGGAGGGTGCAACTCGCCCGCCGATTATGGCGTCACACATTCCATCAAAGTCTATGGGACTTTGGTATTGGTCCGCTGACTTTTGCCCCGTGACCGGCTCGGGGCGGGCGCCGCGGCTGCGCGCAGTGCGATGTCCTCGGCAGCGCGCTGATTAGAGGAGAAGCGCCTGAGGGTGAACAGCAGCTGATCTGGATCCTGGACTGTCATCTCGACTCGTGCGTGGGTTCGCTCGGAGCGGGTGTTCGCAGACCGCTGCATTAGCCTCGTGTTGGCAAGACAGCCCTTGCGTTCCGCACTGCGAAACTGAGGATGGCTGTTGGAATGCCGATGCATGCAATTCTGAATGCAGAATCGGCCCTCCTTCCCCGCAGGACCGTCGGTGTGAGAACACCGGCGGCCGATCGCGAGCCAGACGCAGTGCTGAAGAGATGAAAAACCCTGGGGTGCAATCACGCAGTTGGCGTACACGAGCGTTTCGACAAGGTGCGGGAGTTTTGAGTAAGTGGAACGCTGAGGGCGCTGATGTCAGAGAAGACCAGAGAGGCGTACGAGGAGTGGAAACGCGCAGACTCAGCGGCCCGCGAGGTCGAAAGCCGCCTTCAGGCCGTGTGGGCGGCGTGGGACATGGGAGCAGATCCACCCACGGCCGCCGTGCTGGCCGAGGTCTCTCGGCTCCGTGCGGCTGCAAGCTATCGTCTTGCCGTCGTCGTCGCATCGCTGTCTGAAACGAGTGTTCATCGGCGTGCCGACAAGCTCTGAGCGCGCCTTCAGAAAGATGTCCATTGAGATTTGGGAGTGCGGGGCGCGCGAATGCTTGTGCACGACCGTACGCACACGTGGATCACCGCTGATTGGTTGGGTTCACAAAGAGCGGTCGTAAGTGACACTCGTCCCAGAATTTCAAATGTCAGCGCTCATCCCAGAATTCGATCGAACCGTCGCTCCTTGCAGCGTTCCCTTTCAAAGCGGTGACACGGTCAGTACGCTCCACGACCGTGGGTTGATGACGGTGATCGTGGTGATCGGCAACAAGGTTCATTGCGAATGGCTTGTGGGCACCGAACTTTGGCAGTGCGGCTTTGCGGCGAGCGGCCTTAGGTTGGTAAACAGACCCAGGCCGCGCCACATACTTTGAAGAGCTCGGGTGGGAGTAGGCGTCGCCGCGCCAAGTCACCGGTGGCCGTACTCGGTGAATACGTAATCTCGTTGTTTGGCGATGGTGTGGCAGGCTACACCGCATTTGGCGTCGTTTGCCTGCGGAGGTGTGTCCGCGGTAGTTGCGGGCCTGAACGTATCGGTCCCGGCGTCGTACTTGAAGAACGCATATCCCCATCCGCCGTCATTCCCGAAACGCTTGCTGTCCTTGACCATGAAGTCGACGTCGTTTTGTGCGCCTGGCACCGTCACATCCGGAAAGAATTCGCTCTTTTTGGGAGCCCAATGAATCTTGGCCATCTTGGCGCCGTCGGGAACAGGTTTTCCATTCGACGGAAAGCCGGCCTTGTAGGCACTGATCATCGCGGGGTTCCCCACGGTAACGGCTATGGCCGTGCCACCGTGACTCACCGAGATCACCTCCCAGGTTTCGTACCCTTTGAACTCGGCAAACGATAGCCCGCCTGGAACCTTCAAGCTGTACTTGTCCTGCATGGCGTCCGCCGCCGAAGCAGCGATGAAGATGCCGGAACCAGCAAGGATGACGGCACCGATCAGGGTACAGAGAGATCTAACAGGCATTTGCATGACGAACTCCTAATTGAGGATGGATTGATTCGGAAGTCCGACAGGATTCCGAGATCGGGTTCAATCACATCACGTGGTCATGCACTCTGCCGCGCACCTTGGCACGTGGCGGACCTAGGCCATTGGGAGGATCCCCGCTTCCGGGGAAGGTCGGGTGCACTGAGGACGCTGGTGTCCCACGGTGTTCGGGTGTGGCTGCACGACCGATGCTGATTGACCTTCTTGCGCCGACCCGAACAGGTGACACAGGTCTACGAAGAAGGGAGAGGAGCCTACAAGCGAAGCGGGGAACGAAGGGCCACTGCTTGCTTCAAACCGGAGCTTTGCGCCACAAGTTTGCCTACTCGGGGAAGCAAAACGGGCGATCCGTTATAGGGGTACAGTACGGGTACCTGTTTTGGAGCACGTTAGAAAAAGCATGCTGCAGCAGGTACTTAGGCGCCCGATACTGCTGCCTCCTGCTCCGCCAGAAACAAAGGCCCATCGCTATTGAACCTATAGCGATGGGCCTTTTCCTTTGTCCGCGAGTAGTGTGAATCCGTCGGGCAGCGAGCAAGCGATGTGCTCGCGTCCGCCCTTTGCTCCGCCGGCCAATCGCCCGTTGCTCTTTGTCTCTACCCTGCACAACCAGCGAGCTACGAGCTACCTGTCTCCGTGAGGGCGCCGCTTGTCTGCCAGCTTCCGTGCGCGGATTCCCGCTGCGGCATGCTGACCAGGCCAGCAAGAAACAGGAGTTGGGAATGAGATCTTTGCAAATGCTTGGGCTTGGTCGACTGTTCAAAAGCAAGCTGCAGCGGCGACTGGAGGCCCTTGTCCACGCGGCGCAGGACGTGGACTTGCTGCCGCGCGCCGAGTGGCTGCGACGCGCCGCCGAAGCGAGCCGCCGACAAAGGATTGCCGCCAGGCTCGCGCCGCACCCTCAGCTGGGATCCTTCGGCGCGCTGGTGTAGGCGGCCGTCCGCACGGTCCGCGCGCCGAACTGATTGCGGCGTCGTCAGCGCTGCGGCTCACCCAGTCGCCCTGCGCGGAAGTCGCTCAAGGCCTGGTAGATCTCCTGCTGCGTGTTCATCACGAACGGGCCGTACTGCACGATAGTCTCCTTGAGCGGCCGGCCTGCGATGAGCAGCGCCTTCGTGTCCGGACCGGCCTCGATCACGACGCCGTCCGCGCGTGGTTCGTTCGCCAGGATGGCCATCCTGTGCGCCCCGACGACGGTTCCGCCCACAGTCGCCTCGCCCCGGTACACGTAGACGAATGCGTTGTGTCCGGCAGGCAGGGGCTGTTCGAAGCGGGTGCCGCGCGGCAGGTGCAGGTCCAGGTACAGGGGCTGCGTCGTTTCGCGCGTCACCGCGCCTTGCACCCCGTGGCTCTCGCCGGCAATCACCGTCACGGCGACACCTTCCGGCGTGGTCAGCTTGGGCAACTGCGCGTCCTGGAAGTCGCGGTACCACGGGTCCTTCATCTTCTCGCTGCTATGAAGGTTCAGCCAGAGCTGGAAACCTTCCATGACACCTTCTTCCTGCTGCGGAATCTCCGAATGGATCACGCCCTTCGCGGCCGTCATCCACTGCACGCCGCCGTTTTGCAGCAGCCCTTCGTGGCCGGCGCTGTCGCGATGGCGCATGCGGCCGGCAATCATGTACGTCACGGTTTCGAAGCCGCGGTGCGGGTGGTCGGGAAAGCCGGCGATGTAGTCGTGCGGGTTGTCGCTGCCGAAGGCATCCAGCATCAGGAACGGGTCGAGCCGCTGCTGCAGGTCCTGCGTGAGCACGCGGGTGAGCTTGACGCCGGCGCCGTCGGAAGTGGCCTGTCCGGAGACCAGGCGCTCGACGGAGCGGGAAAGGGTGACGGCGGGGGAGAGTGTGGTGCTGTTCATGTCCTTGCCTTGCGGGTTCGATGCAGGTTGAAATTCATGCGCAGACGACGGCGGGGTGCCGCCGTCGTCCGGTCGTACTAGCGTGTCAGGCTGCTGCGAGTCGCGCGGTGGCCGGCGCACTGCGCGCGTCCACGCTCCAGCCGCCGGCGCCGCTCGCCACCAGGGCCAGCAGGCCGCCCGCCACTGCGATGTTCTTGTAGAACAGCAGTTGCGTGACGAAGGCCTGGTCGGCGGGCACGGCCCAGAATGCATGGAAGAAGTAGCTGGCCACCAGCGTGAAGGCCGCGAGCACCAGCGCCGCGATGCGCGTCTGGTAGCCGAACAGCAGGGCCAGGCCACCCACGATCTCGACCGCCAGGGCCAGCGCCGCACCCGCGGTGGGCAAGGGCAGGCCCACCGACGAGATGTAGCCGACGGTGCCGGCAAAGCCCGTGAGCTTGCCGATGCCGGCGGGCAGGAATAGCGCCACCAACAGCAGGCGGGCTGCGAAGGAGAAGGCGTCTTGCGCGGAGCTGGACGGGACGAAAGCGGCGGAAGCGGTGCGGGCGGTCATGAGGGTCTCCAGTGGGTTTGAATACGGTGAATGAACTGTATTCCGCACAAATCCTGCTGAAAATCCATGGAAATGGATAACATTGTTCCCTCGATGGAACAAAGCAAAGACCTCGTCGACCCCAACGATCTCCTGATCTTTGCGTACGTGGCCGAACTGGGGAGCTTCAGCCGCACCGCCGAACGACTGGGACTGCCCAAATCCACGGTGTCGCGGCGCCTCGCGGGGCTGGAGCAGCGCCTGGGGGAGCGGCTGCTGCTGCGCACGACGCGGCGGCAGGCCCTGACGGAGTTCGGCGAGCAGTTGCTGGCGCATGCGCGCCAAGTGGCTGACGAGGTCGAGGCAGTCGGAGCACTGAGCGCGCATCGGCAAGCGGCACCCAGCGGGCGGCTGCGCGTGTCCATGCCCGCCGATTTCGCCAACCTCCTGCTGGCGGACTCGCTCGCGGCTTTCGTGGCGCTGCACCCGGCCATCACGCTGGAGCTGGATCTCTCGCCCCGCCGCGTCGACCTGCTGGCGGAAGGCTTCGACCTTGCAGTGCGCGCGGGCGACCTGCCGGACGACAGCCTGTTGGCCGCACGACAGCTGAAGGTGATGTCCAACGGCCTCTATGCATCGCCCAACTACCTGGCCGAACACGGCCAGCCGGCGACGCCCGAGGACCTGATGAACCACGCGGCCGTGCGGCTGCCCGGAGCCAGCGGCGAACCCGCACCGTGGACCCTGGCGCAGGGCGAGCAGCGCTGGGAAGGCTTGCCACCGGGGCGACTGATCGCGAATTCTCCCGACTTGCTGGTGCGCCTTGCGCGGGCAGGGGCGGGCATTGCCTCCGTGCCCGACGACTTCGCACTGCCGGACGTGCGCCAGGGCCTGTTGCAGCGCGTGTTGCCGGGCTGGTGCGCACCCAGCGTCACGGCGTGGGCGGTGTTCCCCGGGCGCAAGCTGATGCCGACCAAGACGCGCGCGTTCATCGACATGCTGCGCATTGCGTTGGGGGCAGACGACGCCGCGGCAGGTCGGTCAGCACGTTAGCAATGCGCGCTGCAACGACTCCAAGACCCAAGTCCGACCGATCCCCGACGGATCGCTGACGACTCGAACGAGAGGCGGTCCTAAGCTTCCTTCATCCCTCAACACGGAGTGAAAGAAGGAAACCATGAGCCGCAAACTCTTATTCGGAGCGCTTGTCCTCGCCACCGCCGCCACCGGCGCTTTCGCCGATGACATCACCATCGATCCCCATTCCTTCGCCTCGACGCGCACACCCGCGCAAGTGCAGGCGGAGCTGGCGCAGTACAAGCGCGAGGGCGTGAACCCGTGGTCCATTGCGTACAACCCGTTGCGTCAATTCCATTCCGAGAAGACGCGCGCCCAGGTGGAGCAGGAATACCTCGCCTCGCGCGACGAAGTGGGCGCACTCTCGGGGGAGGACAGCGGCGCGGCGTGGCTGGCACAGCACCGTGGCGCGGAGGCTCCATCGCACGTGGCCGGTTTCCCCAGCCGCCACCAGTGACCGGCAAATCCTGATCGACAAGCGAGCCGTGCCCGGACGATGCCAGGATCCGGCATGGGGCACGCCCCTTCCCTCACACGGGGCAGGCGCTGTCCTGCGCTGACCCCATCTTGACGCGTGGAGCTCCACGGCTGACGGGGCGCAGCCACAGGTCCCTTTCCTCGACCCATGAAGAAGAAGTACCGAATTCTCGGCGCTCACCTTGCCGCTGCCATCTGCATCCTTGGATTCACCTGCACCGCGAAATCCGCTCCCGCCTCCGAGGCGGATGCGTGGTGGCGTCCCGATTCACTCTCCGCGCAGGCCGGTGCCGGGCACCAGGTCGACTCCGTGGGCCTGGGCGCCGCCTGGGATTGGAACTGGCACGAGCACACGGGCGCAGGCCTGGTGACGGGCTCGACCGAACTCTCGCTGGCGCGGTGGCGCGGCACCCGCGGAGTTGACGACCAGCTTGCGACGCAAGTCGGGATCACGCCCATGCTGCGTCTGTACCCCGCGGGGGCGACCGCGGGATGGTTCGTCGAAGCCGGCATCGGCGCCAACGCCATCAGCCCCGTGTACCACAACGGAACGCGCAAGTTCTCCACCGTCTTCAACTTCGGCGATCGCCTCGGTGTCGGCCGCCGCTTCGGCGATCACCAGGAACACGAGTTCGCGCTGCGGGTGGAGCACTTTTCCAATTGCGGCGTGAGCGATCCCAACCCCGGCGAGAACTTCTTGCAGATGCGGTACGTTCGGCACTTCTGAGTGCGGCATGCACCCAGGAGACGCGGCCGGCGCCGTCAGCGTTCCTGCGGGTGGCAGCCGACCACGATCGCGGCCTTGACCGCCCGGAACAGCTCCACGCTGCCGACGCTGGGCGCGGTGACTGCCCGATGACGCGGATAGTCTGGCAGCGGCAACCCACTGTCGGCTTCCTGTATGGTGCGCCCCGCCAAGGGGCGGTCCCTGAGCGGTGCGGACGGCCGATGGTGGAAATGCAAAGGCGTCATGGCCACGCTCAAGCCGGGGGATGCACGCCCTCTGATCCGCAGGGCCGCGGTGGGCGCGATCCAAGCAGCAGCACGGAGCGCCCCGCCGCACCCGCGGCCACCCGCTGGAATCCGGTCAATGCATGGTCCGGCGTTCCCGTCCAGCCCACCGGCAGGCGCAGTCCGGTCGCGAAGCACGCGAGCAGGCTGTCCAGTGCCTCCGCGTCCGGCCGGAACACCACCCAGGTGTAGCGCCCGGAAGGGCTGCGCGATGTCACCCGGTCCCGCGCGGCACGGAGCGCTCCGCGGGCCCGCCACGCGCCGCGCACCCAGCCGAGCGCGTCGAACATGCCCAGCAGCGGATGCACGGTCGTCGCATGGCCGAGCGCATCGAACGCGAGCCGCGCGGACAGCGGCGCGTCGTCGTCCCAGCTGCCGAAGTTGAGCACGGCGCCGTAGTCGCCAGGCAGCCGCTGCAAGGCCTGCGGTCCGCGCGCGACCAACTCGCGTGCGCCGAGTTCACTGCAGGCGGCGAGCAGGTGGGCACTGTCCACCGCAGTGACTTCCGCACCCCAGCCGTTCAGCACGTGCAAGGCCATGCGCCCGAGCCCTCCGGCGGCCCCGTTCACCAGCACCTTGCGTCCGGCTGCTGTCGATGCGTGCAGTCCCGCGGAGCGCAGCGCGAGCCACATGGTCGTGAAGTTGTACGGCAGTGCGGCCAGCGCCTGGAGATCGGATCCGGCGGGCACGGGGCGCAGCCACTGCACCGGCACGACGACGCGCGAGGCATGGGCCCCGGCGGGGCCCGTCGGCTTCACGCCCACCACCAGGGTTCCCACCGCAGGCGCGGTCACGCCGGCGCCGAGTTCCCTGACGATGCCGACCACGTCGTTGCCCAGCACCAGCGGAAAGCGGCCGGCGCCGCGCAAGGACAGCAGGCGGGCCCCGTAGCCGCCGGCGCGCTTCACGTCGATCGGGTTGATGGAGCTGGCGATCTGCTCCGCCAGCACCTCGTCGCGGCCGGGGGAGCGCACCGGCAGGTCGCGCACGCTCAGCTGGGGCGGATCCGCCGGAGCGACACAAACGATGCTGCGGGCGGTGGTCATGCAGCCATTCCTTCCACTTGCCTCGTGACGGCGCGCGCCGGCGGGGGCGCGCTCACGATGGTGGTGGTCTGTTCGCCCAGGTCGATCGCGCCGTCGTCGGTGCGAATCGTGGCGCTGATGCGGTCGCCCGGCCGCAGGTACATCGGGTTGGCCGCGCCCTTGGCGATGAAGAGGCGCCACTTGGTCGCCTCGCTCATGAAGTGGCGCATGAGGAACAGCACCGGCTTCCCGGGAGCCCGCGCGGCGCATCCCGCCGGAGTTCCGGTGGCGATCAGGTCGCCGGCCGCCACGTCGAGAAGCGAGGCGAGTTCCGTGAGGGTGGCCGCGGGCTGGTGGATCATGTCGCCGCACAAGGAGTCCTGGCGCAGCTTGCCGTTGACCGCCAGGCGCATGTGCAACTCTGGCCAGCGCAGCCAGTCCTGCGCGTCCAGCAGCACGATGCCGGGGCCGACCGGGCCGAAGCCGCGGAAGCTCTTGCCCTTGAAGAACTGTCCCTGCGGCAGCTGCACGTCCCGCGCGGACAGGTCGTTGACGATCGTGACGCCCGCCACCCACTCGTGCAGCCGGTCGGCCGCGACGCGGGTGCCTGCGGGCAGGTCGCGCCGCATGACGAGCCCCAGCTCGATCTCGTAGTCCAGGAGCTTCACGCCTTGCGGCCGTGTCACGGGCGCGTCCGCCGCCGTGATGCACGAACTGGCCTTGGTGAAGAGCGTGTTGAACGGAAAGTCGCTCACCTTCAGCCCCGACTCGCGCACGTGGCTGCGGTAGTTCACGCCCTGGCAGAGGAACTGCTGATTGGTCGTGACCGGCGCGAGCACGCGCACCTCGGCGCGGGGGATGCGGGCGTCCTCGGGGCGCGTGCGCCAGAGCGCCTCCCAGTGGCGGGAGAGGACTTCGCCCGTGGTGGCGGCAGCGATGTCCAGGGGGGCGAGCAGGGCTCCGAACTGCACGGCCCAGAAGGTGCGCGTGCCGTCGTCGCAGCGAAGCAGGATGCGTGGCATGGGGGGACTCCGGGAGAGATCAGGACCAGGGGCGCGCGGGCGCGTCCATGGCTTGGGCGAGCAGCTTCAGGCGCTGCAAGGTGATGCGTTTGGCGCGCAGCAGGCGCAGCACGCGCAGCAGCGTGCGCAGGTTCATGGCCGGCTTCATCGACGCCGGCGCGTCGGGACCCCAGGCCCAGATGCTGCCGAACGAGAGCGGCGAGTAGCACGTTTCCACGTCCGCGGTGAACACGTCGCCGTCGGTGTAGTGCTCGTATTCGAAGCCGTCGGGATCGCGCCAATAGTCGAACAGCTGGCTGCCCAGCAGGTGCCGGCCGATGCCCCAGAGGTGCCGCCAGCCCTGGGCGCGAAGCACCTGCTGTCCCTGACCCAGCGCGTCGAGATCGACGACCTCGTACGCGCTGTGCTCGTAGCGGTCCTCGATGGCGCCCACCAGCACCAGCGTGTGGTGGTCGGCCGGCGTGCTGCCGAGGTCCAGCCGCATGAAGGCGAGGGCGGGACTGCCGTCGGCGAGGTACTGCACGTCGGTGGGGATCAGCCCCAGCACGCGCATGTACCACTGCGCCATCCCGGCAAAGTCGATGGTCTGCAGCACCAGGTGGCCGAGGCGCACGACCCGCGCGGGCTCGATCGGGGTCCGCACCGTGGCGTTCACGCGCGGCGTGTGCACGGCCGTATTGGTGAGCGGGGTGACGGGAGTGCGGGTCGGCAGCGCAGCGGCCTGCGCCTGATGCTGCAGAAGCCACACGGGCCGGCCGGAGGGATCCTGGACCTCGATGCCGCGGCCCCCACCGGGCAGTTGCTGCGCATCCAGCCAGCGGCCGCCGAACTCGCGTTCATAGATCGCCAGGTCCGTCCCGCCGTCCATGAGGAATGCCGGGCCCAGGAAACGGTTGCTGCTGCCGCGCTGTGCGATGGCAATGCACGGAGCGACGCCGGTGCCGCGGGCCACCAGGCTCACCGGCGACGACGCCACGATCTCCAGCCCGAAACCGCGCCAGAAGCGTTCCGTCTCGGCGAGCGAGGTCTTTTCCCAGCGCAGGAAGGCGAGCGCGCAGGCCCGGCCTGCCGCGCCAGGGCGCGCCAGTCGCTGGACATTCGCGGGAAGCCGGCTTTCCGGTACGGCTTCCGGCTGGTGCAGGGCAATGCTCTTGCGCATGGGGGGCTCCGATCAGCTGGTCCGGCAGGGTGCGGGGATGGACAGGCAGTGCATGGGCCGCGATAATAATGACAAACGTGTCATGATGACAAGAGTTTGTTTATTACCCGCGACATGAACACTGACCATCCTGCCCATCCCGCCGCCGCCCCCGTGCTCGACTGCTTGCTCGGGCGCGGCGCTGTCGCTTGCGCGGAGGACGCGCGGCAGCTGGAGGCGGCCTTGCCGGATCCACTCGCCGGCGTCGCCAGCACCTATGCGCTGCTTCGGCAGGGGGCCCTGCGCAACCCGAACGCACCGGCGCTGTCCTTCTTCCTGGAGGCGGAGGATTTCGCGCAGCCGATGACCTGGAGCCACCGCGAGTGGTTGGAGCGCATCACGGCGACGGCGAACCTCCTGCGCAGTCTCGGCGTCGGCCGGCACGACACAGTCGCGTTCGTGCTGCCGAACCTGCCGGAAACGCACTGGGTGCTCTGGGGCGGCGAAGCGGCGGGCGCGGCGTTCGCGCTGAATCCGCAGCTCGATGCGGCCATGCTGCGCCAGCTGATGAACGCAGTCCGCCCGAAGGTGCTGGTGACCCTCGCGCCCGCTCCCGATGCGGACCTGTGGGAGCGTGCGACGGCGGCCGCCCTGGACGTTCCGAGCTTGCGCACCGTGCTCACCGTTTCGCCCCAGCGCTACGCGCGCGGGGCGGCAGCCTTCCTCAAGGCAGCACCGCCCGCGCTGGGTTGCGACGCTCGTGAGGCTCCCATGCAAGTGCTCGATTTCCACGAGGCCCTGCGCGGCGTGCAGGGCGATTCCCTGTCGTTCCGGGAGCCAGAGCTGGACGACGTAGCGTCCTACTTCTGTACCGGCGGGACCACGGGCACGCCGAAGATCGCCGTCCGCACGCATCGCACCGAAGCGGCCAATGCGATCCAGCTCGCGGCGATGTTCGGCAAGGAGGCCGCCAGCGGACCGCTGTTCTGCGGACTGCCCCTGTTCCATGTCAATGCGCAGATCGGCACCGGGCTGATGCCGTGGTCGCTCGGTGGCCACGTCGTGCTCGGCACGGCGGGTGGCTACCGCACGCGTGGATTGATCGCGGCATTCTGGGAGATCGCGCGGCACTATGCGCTGTTCTCCTTCTCGGGCGTTCCCACCATCTATTCCGCGCTGCTGTCGGCCCCGCGTGCGGGCCGCCCGCCCGGGTCGCTGCGCTACGGCCTGTGCGGGGCTGCGCCGATGCCCTTCGAACTGATCGAGTGCTTCCGCGAGGAAACCGGTGTCCAGGTGCTGGAGGGCTATGGCCTCACGGAAGGCGGCTGCGTGTCCACGCTCAATCCGCCGCGGGGACCGGCGCGGCCCGGCTCCATCGGCATCGGCCTGCCATGGCAGCAGGTGAAGGTGCTGGTCCCCGGCAGCGCGGACACGCCCGCGCGGGAAGCCGCGCCCGGCGAGGTGGGCACGATCGCGATCCGCGGCGACAACCTGTTTGCCGGCTACCTGAATCCCGCGCACAACGAGGGCGTGTGGCTGGTCGCGGCTGCAACTCCGGGCGGGCCGCTGCAGCAGTGGCTGAACACCGGCGACCTCGGGCGCGTGGATGCCGACGGCTACTTCTGGCTGACCGGGCGCAGCAAGGAACTGATCATCCGCGGCGGCCACAACATCGACCCCAAGTGGATCGAGGAGCCCTTGCACGCGCATCCCGCCGTGGCGTTTGCAGCCGCGGTGCCGCGGCCGGACGTGCACGCCGGCGAGGTGCCGACCGCGTACGTGCTGCTGCGCCCGGATGCGCAGGTGAGCGAGCAGGAACTGCAGGCCTGGGCGCAGGCCCGCATTGCCGAGCGCGCGGCCTGGCCCCGCAGGATCCAGATCCTTTCCACCCTTCCGCTCACCGCCGTGGGCAAGATCTTCAAGCCGGCGCTCGCGGAGCGGGAGATCCTGGCGGTGGTGCAGGAGGAAGCCGCGTCCATCGGCGTGGACCTCGTCTCCTGCGAGGTCGTGCGGGATCCTGGCCGTGGCGTGGTCGTGCGCTGGTCCGCTGCCGGCGACGCGAAGGCGTTGCGCGACCGGCTGGCGCTCTACACCTTCCGGCAGGAAATGGCCTGAGCATGCCGGCCGTCCTCGACGCCGGTCCTGGACGGCACAATCGTCCGATGCAGAAGAAGGAAGACCACCGGACCCGGGTCGCGGCCGAGCGGCGCGAGCGGATGCGCAGGCGATTGTTCGAGAGTGCCCTGCGGCTCGCGGCGGAGAAGGGGCCTGCCGCCACCTCGATCGACGACGTGATCCAGGCGGCGGAGGTCTCGCGCGGCACCTTCTACAAGTACTTCGATGCGCCGGACGCGCTGTTCGACGCGCTCGCGCTGGAGGTGGCCAACGAGATCATCTGCATGGCCGAACCGGCGGTCTCGCCGATCGCGGACCCGGCCCAGAGGGTGGCGACCGGCATGCGCCTGGTGATCCAGCTGGCCATGGGCAGGAGCGAGGTGGCGGCCTTTCTCGTGCGCCTGGGCTGGCCCGGGGTGCGCAACGGGCAGGTGCTGCTGGATTTCGTCCAGCGCGACCTGGAACAGGGGATGAAGCAGCGCCGGTTCCTGCCGCTGCCCGTGCCGCTGGCGCTGAACATCGTCTCCATGACGGTCCTGGGCAGCGTGCATGCGATGCTGGGAATGCGGTCGCCGCGCGATTTCGCGGAGCAGGCGGTGGCCAGTGGCTTGCGGGCGCTGGGGGTGGAAGCGAAAGAAGCGCTGAAGCTCGCGACCCGGGACCTGCCGGCCCCGCAGCCGGTGCTGCAGGGCCTGATCGAATCTGGCAGTCCCGCGCGCGCCGTGCGCCGCGCCGCGCGAGCGAACTAGGACCACCCGGGACGGCTGCGGCCCCGGCGCCGTCGCGCAGGGAGACCGCGGGGCCTCAGCTTGCCGGACCCCGGTCCAGCACGGCACGCGCCGCTGCGATGGCCGGACTGGGATCGCCCTCGTACCGGGCCAGCAGCGCGCGCAGCCGGTCCGTGTTCGCGCTGGGCGCGCCCAGCCGCTGCGCGCTCGCCAGTGCCATGAGCTCGTAGAACACCGCATCCTGTTGCCGGGCGACGGCGATCGCGCGGGTCAGGCAAGCGTCGGCCGCCGCCGTGTCACCGGCGGCCGCGTGCAACTCAGCGCGTTCGAGCAGGAGGGGCGAAAGCAGCATGTGCTCGTTGTGTTCGGCCAGCGGCAGGCCGGCTTCGACCATCGTCCGCGCTTCGGCAAGGCGCCCGGCGAGGCGGCAGGCCTGCGCGTAGTGGAAGTGGTAGCTGGCCAGGCCGGTGCGCGACCCGAGGCGCATGTTGGTCTCGGCCGCGGCCCGCATTTCCGCCAGTCCCTCGTCCACCTGCCCCAGCGCGGCCAGCGCGCGCCCGTGCATCCAGGCGAAGCCGCCGCGCGATCCGGGCGCTTCGTCCCGCCGCAGGACCTCGTACAACTGCTCCGTCAGCGCATGCACCGCATCGAATTCGCCGGCCAGCGAGTGCACGATGGCCGCGCTGTACAGCGCCGTCACTTCGCTCAGGGCATGGCGGCGGGCCGTGGCCAGCGCAACGGCCTTGCGTGCCAGCGCGCGCGCCTCCACCGGGCGGCCCGTCACCCAGCTCACCATCGCGAGGCTGGCGGTGGCTTCCGACGCGGGATCCTGCACGAAGCGGGAAGACGGGAGCTCGCCGGCGGCGGCGCAGGCTGCGAGGGAGGCCTCCAGCTGCACGCGTGCCGCTCCCTCTTCGCCGGTCATCATCAGCACCAACCCCATGGCGTTCAGCGCGATGATCTGCAGCGCCTGGTCGCCGTTGCGCTGCGCGAGCGCGAGCATCTCCGAGGCGAGCGCACGCGCCGGCCCGAACTCGGCCCGCGCAAAGTGCACCCACCAGCAGCCTTGCAGCGCTTGCGGCCAGGACGGGCTCTCGACCGCGCCCACCGCGCGCGCGCGGGCGAAAGCGTCGGCGACTTCCGGTTCCGAGACGACGTGCATGCGGCTGAGGGCGACGGCTTCCAGCACGCGCAGCTCCTGTTCGAGCGGTGCGTCCAATCCTTGCGCACCGATGCGCAGTGCGTGCCGTGCCGCCTGCAGCGCCTCGTGCCCGGCGCCGCGCCGCAAGGCGCGCGCGGCGAGCATCGCCAGCTGCGCAGCGGCCGCGGCCGGCAGGCCCCCGCGCTCGAAGTGCAGCGCCAGTTCCGCCGCGATGCCGCGGGCGTCGGCCGCATGCAGGCGCGCCAGCGCCGTGGCCCACAGGCGATGCAGCTGCATCCGCTGGCTGGCCGGCAATCGCTCGTACAGCACCCGCCGGTACAGCGAATGGGTGAACGCATAGCTGGCGGCGATGCGGCCGTCCGCCAGCGTGGAGCCGCCGGTGCTGCGCAGCCACGGCAGGCGTGCTGCGACCTCGTCGAGCAGCGGCTGCACCTCATCGCCTGGCAACTCCAGCACTTCGGCCAGCGGAACATGCTGGAAATCGATTCCGCAAACGCTCGCTGCGGCAAGCAGCGCCTGCTGCTGCGGCGTGAGGCGGCTGACCTGCCGGTCGACCAGGCCGACGATGCTGCTCGGCACCGCGAGCTGCCCTGGCTCAGGAAATTCCCTGCAGGGACCGATGCTGCCGGAGGCCACCAGCTCGTCGAGCATGTTGGCCACGAACAGGGGCAGGCCGGAGGTATGGGCGTGCAGCGCGCGCGCGAAGCCGTCCGGCACGGGCCGGCCCAGCCGGGCTTGCGCCAGGGCGCCGAGCTCCGCTTCCGACAGCGCTTCGAGATCGATCTCTTCGCTCAGCCCGTGCATCCGCAGTTCCAGGCGCAGGTCGGCCAGCGGATGGTCTTCCAGGATCAGTTCCGTGGGGCGGAAGGTGCCCAGGACCATCACGGCCGCGGGGCCGCGGCGGCGCGCGAGGTAAGCCAGCAGCTGCACCGTGGCGTGATCGCTCCAGTGCAGGTCTTCCAGCACCAGCAGCAGGGGGCGCTGCGCCGCGAGGCGGTCCGCCAGCTCGCCGAATTCGCGCAGCATGCGGTCCTGCGTCGCGCCGGCGGCTTCCTGCAGCAGCGCGCGCCGGTCCTCGTCGCCGACCAGCCAGGGCAGCTGCAACAGCCAGGTGGGAGCGACGCGGCGCAGCGTCCCCACCACCTCCGTCCCATCGTCGGCGCGGCACAGTGCATTGAGCGCCTCCAGCACCGGCATGTAGGGCTCGCCGCGGCCGTAGTGCTCGATGCACTGGCCGAACGCCGGGCGCGTACCGGGCGCCGCCACAATGCGGTCGACCAGCGTGCTCTTGCCGATGCCGGCGTCGCCGAGCAGGAAGACCAGGCGGCGCTCGCCGCGCAACGAAGCCGCCAGGGCGGCCTGCAGTTGCGCCAGGGGCCGATCGCGGCCGACGACCAGCGCAGTGCGTGGCGCCCGCACCGGCACGGGCACGGGCGCGGGCGCGGGCAGGATCGGCGCCACCGCGGCGGCCTGCGTTCCGAGCACGACGGGCGCGATGAAGCGGTAACCGCGGCGCGCGGCCGTCTGGATGAACCGGGCTTCCCTGGCATCGTCCCCCAGCGCCTGGCGCAGCTGGCTCACGATGTTCTTGAGGGCCGCCTCGTTCACGTGCCGGTGCCCCCAGACCTCGTCCAGCAGCGCGTCCTTGGTGACCAGCTGGCCGGGGTGGCGCAGCAGGGCGCACAGCACCTGGAACGAGCGCGGTGTCAGGTCGACCGGCGCGTCGTCGCGCACCAGCAGGGCCTCGGCCTCGTCCAGCCGGAACGGCCCGAAGCGGGCCTGGAGGGGTGTCGTTTCACTCATGGGCGGGAGACCGCGATCGATACCGAACCGGGACCCCGTCGAGACGACTTGAGGGAACCGGCGCTTCCACACTCGCTGCATGACCTTGAGCGCGCAACCGACCTATCCTGCTGCCGGGGCCTATGTGCTGCGGCTCCACCGTGACGCGCGGCCCGAGGCCGGGTGCCTGGCCGGCCAGGTCGTGCACGTGGCCAGCGGCGACTGCAGTGATTTTGGCACCCTCCAGCAGTTGAATGCGTGGCTTGTGCAGCACGCCGCGAGGACCGGAACGCCCGCGTCGAACCGGACCGGCGACGATGTATAACTCCATGCACCTTCCCCGGATGACGCAAGCCGTGGCACGACTGCCGTCCCCTCCGGACCCGGTGCGGGTCCGCTTCGCCGAATTCGACCTCGACGAGGGGAATGCCTGCCTGCTGCGCAACGGCAAGGCGGTCGCCCTGACCCCCACGCCGTTCAGCCTGCTGTGCACGCTGGCGCGCCGGCCGGGGGCGCTGCTCACCAAGGATGCCCTGCTCGACGCGGTCTGGGGCCACCAGTTCGTCAGCGAATCGGTGCTCAAGACCGCCATCAGCGACGTGCGGACGGTGCTCGGCGACGATCCGCGCCAGCCGCGCTTCATCGAGACCGTCTCGCGACGGGGCTACCGGTTCATCGCGGCACCGTCCACCGTGCCGGCGCCGCCCACTAACCACGGCGGGCTGAGGACGGCGGATCCCCGGGACCTGCGGCCCATCGTCGGCCGCGCCGACGCACTGTCGCGCCTGCAGCGGGGCTGGGAGCGTGCCTGCGGCGGGGAGCGCGCCGTGGTCTGGGTCGCCGGCGAACCGGGCATTGGCAAGACCACGCTGATCGCGCATTTCGCTGCCAGCCTGGGCGACATCACCTGCGCGCGCGGCCAGTGCGTCGAGAACTACGGCACCGGCGAACCTTACCTCCCCGTGCTGGAGGCGCTGTCCGAGCTGTGCCGCGGCGACCCCACGCTGCCGGGGCTGTTGCGCACCGTTGCGCCCACCTGGCTGCTGCAGCTGCCCTGGCTCAGCACGGTGGAGGAACGCGACGCGCTGCGGCGCGAGCTCGCCGGGGTCGGCCCCGATCGCATGCTGCGCGAAATGGGCGAGCTGCTGGACCGCTACACGGAGCAGCGGCCGCTGCTGCTGGTGACCGAAGACCTGCACTGGAGCGACCGGGCCACGATCCAGCTCATCGATTACCTCGCGCGGCGGCGCAGCCGTGCGCGCGTCATGTGGCTGGCGAGCTTCCGGCTTGCCGAGGTCGTGGCGCTCGACCATCCGCTCAATCCCTTGCGCAAGGAGCTGCGCCTGCACGGCCTGTGCGAGGAAGTCGTGCTCGACCCGTTCTCCGAGGCCGAGGTCGCCGACTACGTCGCCCAGCGATCCGAGGTGCTCGCCCGCGACGAAGCCTTCGTGCGGACCTTGCACGAGCGCAGCGACGGCGTGCCGCTGTTCGTCTCGTCGCTGATCGCCGACGCCATGACGCGCACGGGCACCGACGCGACCCGGCCGGCCAGGCTCGCGGAAAGCTCGGTGCCGGAGAACCTGGCCGCCATCATCGACCACTACATCGACGGCCTCGACCCGGGGCAGCTTGGACTGCTTTCCGCGGCCGCGGTGTGCGGGGTCCAGTTCCGCGTCGGCACGATGGCGCTCGCGCTCCAGCGCGATGCAGCCGAGGTCGCCGATCTTTGCGAGCAGCTGGTGCGCGCGCAGGTGTGGCTCACCGCGGCGCGCTCGACGGACGACGCCGACCTGGCGCAGTCGTGCTACCAGTTCCGGCATGCGCTGTTCCGCCAGGTGCTGTATGACCGTACGGCTCCCTCGGCCCGCGTGCAGCTGCACCGCAAGGTCGGCGAGGCGCTCGACGCCGAGCGGGCGGCGGGCGCGCCCGTCGCGCCGGCGGAACTGGCGATGCACTTCGACCGCGGACGCCAGCCGATGGCGGCGCTTCGCTGCTACGCCGAGGCCGCGGAGTCCGCGTTGCTTCACTTCAGCCCGGTCGCGTGCCTGGGCCTGACGCAGCGCGCGTCCGCCCTGATCGCGCAGGCGCAGGAAGGCCAGGAGCGTGACAGCCTGGAGATCGCCATTTCGACGCTGCGCGGCGTGTCGGCCTTCCACGCGCTGGGCGTCGGCAACGAAGCGCGGCAGGCGTTCGAGCGCGCTTACGCGCTGCTCGCGGGCGTGCCGGACCATCCCCTGCGCGGCCGCCTGCTGCACGCCTTCGGCTACGTGCTGAGCCTGCGCGGCGAATACGCGCAGGCGCTGGCCGTCGCCGAGCGAGCCGAGGCGCTCGTGTCCGGCCAGGACGATCCGGTGCTCCCGCTGGCGGCGTGCATCGTCAAAGGCGAGGTTCACCAGCTCCAGGGCCGCTCGCGCGAGGCACGCGCCTGGATCGAGCGAGGACTTGGGGCCGCCGAAGCGCTCGGCGTTGCCGCCAACGAGATCTTTGCGGCCGATCCGCAGGTGACGCTCGGCGGGATGCTGGCGATCGAGCTCGTCCATGCGGGCCTGATCGACCAGGCCCGCGGCCAGTTGCAGCGGGCGGCCGCGCGAGCGCAGGTCCTGCGGCAACCCATGACACGGCTGGTCGCGACCTGGCACGAGGCGCTGTTCGAGGTCCGCCTGGGCAACGTGGACCGGTTGGCGGCACTCGCGACCGAGATGCAATCCCTGGTGGAGGAGTTCTCCCTCGCACAAGGACGCACGGCCTGCCAGTGGTACCGGGGCTGGGCGGATGCACGCCGCGGCCAGCCGGTCGATGGGCACCGCCGGATCCGCGAGGCCTACGAAGAAAACATCCGCCTGGGGATGCGCTCCGGAGCGAGCGAGGTGCTCGGCTACGCCGCCGAGGCCTTGCTGCTCGCGGGCGATGCGGACGGGGCGCAACGGCAGCTGGAGGAGGCGCTGCAGGTCGCGCACGAGCTGGGCGAGCGGGTGGTGCTTCCGCAGCTGTGGCTGCTGGAAGGCGCGATCGCCCGCGCGACCGGGCACGGCGACGCCGGCGCCACCTCGGTGCGGCGCGCGATCGAGGAGGCGCGCAAGCAGGAGGCGCCCTGGCTGGAACTGCTGGCGCTGGCCGACCTGTGTGAGCACCACGCAGGTCCTGCCGACGAGCGCCAGGCATTGGAAGAATCGATCCGTCGACTCCCCGAAGTGCACGATACGGAGTTGGGCCAGCGGACGCGCCGGCTGCTTGAGCGGCGCTAGCCGACCTGCGCGGCCGAGCGCCGGATGGCTCACCGGTTCCGGATCCATTGCTCCCCCATTTCCCTGGCGAGGCTGAGGACGACCGGGCCGACCACCAGCCCGGCCAGCCCGAGCACGCCGAAGCCGCCGATGCAGGCCATCAGCACCCACACGAACGGCAGGCGGATGCCTTCGCGCGCGACCATGGGTCGCACGATCTTGTCGCCGCACAGCAGCACGGCGCACCCGAGCAGCAGGGAGAGCAGCGCAGCCGACGTCGCTCCCTGGACCGAAAGTTCCACCACCAATGCCGCCACCGCCAGGTAGCCCAGGAACGGCACGGCGGCCAGCGCGCCGGTGATGGCTCCCCACACCAGCGGCCGCGGGGCACCCGACAGCGCGAACGCCCCGGCGGTGGCCAGCCCGTCGAACAGGCCCACCACCAGCATGCTGCCGACGGAAGCGCGCACGGCCCGCGTCGCGATCTGGACATAGCGCTCAGAGTGCTCGCCGATGCCCCGACGCAATGCGCTGGTGAGCGCACCCGCGAGCACGGCACCGTGCCGGTAGAGGAAGCACAGCAGCAGGATGGCAAAGCCGACGGTGAGCATGTGCCGGGCGGTGAATTGCCCCAGCGACTGCGCCAGGCCCAGGATCGCCGCCGGCTCCGTGCGCTGCGGCAGCAGCAGGTCGTCCAGCCTGCCGTGGGTCGCGATCCAGCGTCCGACCACGGGTGCGTCCGTCAGCCACCCGGGCAGCGCAACCGGGGTACCGTCGGCAGCGGCCAGACCCAGCAACAGGGCATGTGCTTCCGTGGCCAGCGCCCAGCCCGCGAACACCAGCGGCGCCAGCACGAACACGGTCAGGGCCCCGGTGAACAGCACCGCGGCTGCGCCCCGCCCGACCCGGCGCGCCACGCGGGCCGCGAAGCGTGCGTACAGCGGCCAGCTGGCGGTCGCGATCACGCAGGCGGCGAGGAAGGCCTCGATGAAATCGTGCACGACCCACAGTGAAAGGGCGATGAGCACGCCGGCCTGGATGCGCCCCGGGGTGAGCTTGTTCATGCAGGCCATTGTGGGCACGCGTGCGCCGCGCGTGGTCAGCGACAGGTCGCGATTGGGTCCGCGTTCGGGCGGCGCCGCGCCCGCAGCGAATCCCGACCGAAGCGCGACGGTTCGCCGACGACTTCGCGGGAGCCAGGCCCTAAGGTTCCGTCCATGGTCCTGAACCCCGAATCCAAGTACCCGAACCGCCGCTCGTACGTGCTCAAACTGCGCGGCGACGCAACATCGGCCGCGCTCGCCGGCCGCCTGGAAAACCTGGTCACCGGCCAGCAGCGCGAGTTCGCATCCGCGCACGAGCTGCTGCAGGCCCTGGTGCGCGACCTCGAAGCAGGGCGTGATGGGCGCGTGGATTGCGGGTGAACCCATGCCGCGTCCGCCCCATGCCGCCGCCTTCCCGGTCCACGAACTGCGACCGAACGTCGACCGTTCCAGGACGACTTCCGGCGCCTCCATCCCTACGCTGACGCCATGTCGAATCCAGACGAGTCCCTTCCGATGCCGCCTTCTCCCATCATGATTTCGCCACCTTCGAATCCAGGGCGCGAGCCCTTGCCGCCCGGCGTGCTGCCGGCACGCGTCGCCGCCGCGGCCCTCGCCGCGGCGCTGGCCGTCGGCCTCGCCGGCTGCGCCACGCCGGTGTCCCACCCTGCCGTGGAAGTGCCCGGCACGTTCGCCGCGGCAAAGGCGGCCGACATGGAACCCGAGGCCGCGTGGTGGGAAGCATTCGGCGACCCCGTGCTGAGCGACCTGGTGCGCCGCGCGGCGCGCGAGAACCGCGACGTGAAGATCGCGGCGCAGCGCCTGCGCGCGGCGCGCGCCGGCGAAACGATCAGCCGCTCCGGCCTGTTTCCCAGCGTCGACCTGAACGCATCCGGCGTGCACAGGGACACTGGCTACGAGGGAGCGGCCAGGGCGGCCGTCCCGGACACCAAGACGGTGTCCGGTGGGCTGGAGGTCTCCTGGGAACTGGACCTGAGCGGCCGGCTGCGCGCGGGGGCCGCCGCGGCCGCCGCCGACACGCTGGCGGCCGAACATGGCGTGCGCGGCGTGCGCCTGCTCGTGGTGAGCGACGTCGCCAGCAACTACTTCACCTTGACGGGCGCGCTGCGCCAGATCGAAACCCTGCGCGCGATCTCCGCCGCGCACGACGAGACCCTGCGCCTGGTCAGCGCCCGGCAACGCGCGGGCGTCGCGACGGCCTTCGACGTCGAGCGCGCGCAGACGGACGCCGCCTCGGCCCGCGCGCAGATCCCGCCGCTGGAAACGACGGCGGCCGTCGCACGGCACCGCATCGCCGTGCTGATCGGCGATCAGGCTTTCCACGCCGAAACCATCGTGCCGTGGGACGGCAAGGTCGCCGTGCCCGAGGCCAGGCCGGGGCAACCCGCCGCGCTGCTGCAGCGGCGCCCCGACGTGCTCGCCATGATGGCGCAGCTCGATGCGGCCAACGCGCGTCGCCAGCAGGCCGCGGCCGAGTGGTTTCCGCGGCTGTTCCTGGGCGCTTCCTTCGGCCGCCAGGGCATGGAGCTGAACGGCATCGACCTCGGCGCCGCGCGCTTCACGCAGGTGGCCGGGCTGCTGGCCATGCCGATCTTCAACGCGGGCCGCACGCGCAGCATCAACGACATGGCGGAAAGCGCGCAGTCCGAAGCCGTGCTGCGCGCCGAGGACGGCATGGTGCGCGCGCTGGAGGACGTGGAGAACGCACTGGTCTCCCTGTCCAGCGAACGCCAGCGCGATGCCTCGCTGCAGCTGGCCGCCACCTCCGCCGATGCCGCCCTGCGCCGCGCGCAGTCGCTGTACGACGGCGGCCAGATCGACCTGCTGCCGCTGCTCGATGCGCAACGCTCGCGCCTGTCCGTGCGGCTCAGCGCCAACGACAGCAGCACCCGGCTGCTGCTGGACAGCGTCCAGCTCTACAAGGCGCTCGGAGGAGGGTGGGAGGTCTTCGAGCCTGCTGCCCAACCCGCCAACGCCGGGGCCGCGCGCCCCTCGCATTCCTGAAACCCGTCGCACCCCACGAGGAACTCCCTTGAAGAACTCCCTTGCCGCGGTCCTCGCCCTGCCGATTGCCGCCCTTCTCTCCGCCTGCACTCCCGACAAACCGCCCGTGGAGCCGCCGCGGACCGTGCGCACCTTCGAGATGCGCTACGACACCGCCCGTGAAGCCAACCGCTACGTCGGCACCGTGCAGTCCCGCCACGAGGTCGACCAGGCCTTCCGCGTGGGCGGCAAGGTCGCCCAGCGCAAGGTCGACGTGGGCCAGGTCGTGCGCGAGGGCGATGTCCTCGCGATCCTGGACGCCAACGATTACCGGCTCGCGGAAGAAGCGGCGCGCCAGCAGTTCGCCGTGGCCACCGCGCAGGCGCGCCAGGCCGAGTCGGACCGGCAGCGCCTGGGCAAGCTGAAGGCCGACGGCTCGGTCAGCGTCGCCGACGACGAACATGCCCAGAGCAGCTCCCAGACCACGCACGCCGCGATGGAAGCGCAGGCGAAGCAGCTGGAGCTCGCGCGCAACCGCCTGGCCTACACCGTGCTGCGCGCGCCGCGCAGCGGCGTGGTGACGGCAGTGAAGTTCGAAGTGGGACAGGTGGTCCCCGAAGGTCAGCCGGTCGTCTCCATCGCCGATCCCGGCACGGCGGAAATCGTCGTCGACGTGCCGGAAGACCACCTCGCCGCATTCAGGTCGGCCCGCTTCAAGGCCTCGCTGGCCAGCGCGCCGGAGACCAGCTTCGACGTCGCCCTGCGCGAACTGTCGCCGCAGGCCGCCGCGCAGACGCGCACCTACCGGGCCCGCCTGAAGCCGGTGAATCCGCAGGCGCTGCCGCTGGGCGCGACCGCCAACCTGCTGGCCGATCGCGTGGTGACCGACGCAGCGGTGGCGGCCGTTCCGGCCAGCGCGATGACACAGTCCAACGGCAAGCCGGCCCTGTGGGTGGTCCGCCAGTCCGGCAAGGAACCGGTGGGCTCCGTGGAGCTGATGCCGGTCGCGCTGCACGGCTACCGCAACGACGAGGTGCTGGTCTCCGGGCTGCCGGCCGGCACGCTGGTGGTCACCGCCGGTGTGCAGAAGATGGCCCCCGGATTGCACGTCGCGCTGAGCGCGGCGCCCAACGCCAAACCCAACCTGCAGGCCGCCCGATGAACTCCTTCAACCTGACCGACTGGGCGCTGCGGCACCGCGCCTTCGTCCTGTTCCTGATGGTCATCGTCGCCGTGGCCGGCGGGCTGGGCTTCGCCAAGCTTGGCCAGCTCGAGGACCCGAAGTTCTCGGTGCCCTCGATGACCGCCATGGTCGTGTGGCCGGGCGCCACCGCGCAGCAGATGCAGGACGAAGTCCTCAACCGCATGGAAAAGAAGTTCGAGCAGATCGACCACTTCGAGAAGGTCGTGACCTTCGCGCGGCAGGGCTACGGCGGCATGACGCTCACCGTGCGCGGCGGCACCTCGCAGGCCGACCAGCGCGAAGCCTGGTACCAGGCGCGCAAGAAGCTCAACGACATCAAGCTGGAACTGCCCGACGGCGTGATCGGCCCGATCGTCAACGACGAGTACGGCGACGTGTACGGCCTGATGTACGCGGTCAAGGGCGACGGCATCGGCCACGCGGAACTGACCGACCAGGCGGAGGACATCAAGCGCCGCCTGCTGAAGGTGCCCATGGTCAAGAAGGTCGACCTCATCGGCAAGCAGGCCAAGCGCGTCTACATCGAGTTCTCGCACGCGCGCCTGGCCACGCTGGGCCTCACGCCCCTGGCCGTGGCGGAAAGCCTGAAGAGCCAGAACGCGATCCAGGGCGCGGGCTCCATCGACACCCGCGGCGACCGCGTCGTGGTCCGCGTGACCGGCCAGTTCGCCAGCGAGGAGGACATCCGCAACGTGCCCATCACGGCCGGCGGCCGCCAGATCAAGCTGGGCGACTTCACCACCGTCACCCGCGGCTTCGAGGACCCGCCCACCTACACGGTGCGCCACAACGGCCAGCCCGTGCTGATGCTCGGCATCTCGATGACCGACGACGGCAACATCGTCGACCTGGGCAAGGCCATGGACAGCGCCGTCGCGAAGATCCAGGGCGAGCTGCCGCACGGCGTGGAGCTCGAACGCGTGGCCGACCAGCCGACCACCGTCAAGGACGCGATCTGGGACTTCGAGCGTTCGCTGATGGAGGCCCTGATCATCGTGATCGCGGTCAGCCTGGTGAGCCTGGGCTGGCGCACCGGCATCGTCGTGGCCCTGTCCGTGCCGCTGGTGCTCGGCGGGGTGGCCATCGTGATGCTGGCGATGGGCTGGAACCTCGAGCGCATCTCGCTCGGCTCGCTGATCATCGCGCTGGGCCTGCTGGTGGACGACTCCATCATCGCCATCGAGATGATGGTGGTGAAGATGGAGGCGGGTTGGGACCGCGTGAAGGCGGCTGCCTTCTCCTACTCCGCCACCGCCATGCCGCGCCTGACCGGCGCCCTGATCACCGCGGCGGGTTTCCTGCCCGTCGGCCTGTCCAAGTCCACCACCGGCGAGTACGCGGGCGGCATCTTCTGGATCGTCGGCGCTGCGGTGGTGTTCTCGTGGATCTGTTCGGGCATCTTCACGCCCTACCTGGCGGCCAAGCTGCTGCCCAAGGACTTCGGCAAGCACCACCACGCGGGCGACCCCTACGACACGCCGTTCTATCGCAAGCTCAAGCGCGTGATCGACCTCGCCGTGGAGCGCCGCTGGGTCGTGATCGGCACCACGGTCGCCGCGCTCGCCCTGGCACTGGCCGGCATGAAGCTGGTGCCGCAGCAGTTCTTCCCGAGCAGCTCGCGCCCCGAGCTGGTGGTGGACCTGCGCCTGAAGGAAGGCGCCTCGTTCGCCGCCACCACCGAGCAGGTGAAAAAGCTGGAGTCCATCCTGGCCAAGGACAAGGACGTGCGCTTCTTCACGGCCTATACCGGCGCGGGCGCCCCGCGCTTCTACCTCGCGCTGAATCCTGAACTGCCCAATCCGGGTTATGCGCAGTTCGTCGTGATGACCCAGGACATCGAGGCGCGCGAGCGCGTCCGGGGGCGCCTGATGGCCTCGGCGGACCAGGAGCTTCCGCAGTCGTGGGTGCGCGTCACCCGGCTCGAGCTCGGGCCGCCGGTGGGCTTCCCGGTGCAGTTCCGCGTCGTCGGTCCCGACAAGCAGGTGGTGCGGCGCATCGCCCGCGAAGTGGAGCACGTGGTGGCTTCCAGCGACAAGGTGCGCGACGTGCAGCTCGACTGGAACGATCCGGTGCGGGCGCTGAAGGTGGAAATGGACCAGGACAAGGCGCGCGCGCTCGGCCTGACTCCGGCCGACGTGTCGCTGGTGACGCAGACCGTGATGAACGGGGCCACCGTCTCGCAGTTGCGCGAGCACGAGGACCTGATCGACATCGTCGCGCGCGCCGTGCCGGCGGAGCGCCTGAACGTCGACACACTCAAGGACGTCAACCTGTACACCCGCCAGGGCACCGTCGTGCCGCTGTCCCAGGTCGCCCGCGTGCGCTACGAGCTCGAGGAGCCGGTCCTGTGGCGACGCAACCGCGACATGGCGATCACCGTGCGGGCCGACGTCAAGGACGGCGAGCAGGGCGTGTCGGTCACGCAGGCCATCGTGCCGCAGCTCAAGGAGATCCGGGCCGCGCTGCCCTCGGGCTACCGCATCGACGTGGGCGGCGCCGTGGAGGAAAGCGACAAGGCGAACCGCGCGCTGCTGGCCGTGGCGCCGCTGATGGTGATCGCCATCCTGCTGCTGCTGATGCTGCAGCTGCAGGACTTCTCACGGATGTGGATGGTGGTGCTGACCGCGCCGCTCGGGCTGATCGGCGTGGTGCCCGCGCTGCTGGTGTTCCAGGCGCCGCTGGGCTTCGTCGCGATCCTGGGCATCATCGCCCTGGGCGGGATGATCATGCGCAACTCGGTGATCCTGATCGACCAGGTGCAGACCGAGATCGCCGAAGGCCGCGACCCCTGGAACGCCATTCTGGACGCCGCGATCCACCGGACGCGCCCGGTGCTGCTGACCGCGCTGGCCACCGTGCTCGCCATGGTGCCGCTGACGCGCAGCGTGTTCTGGGGTCCGATGGCCATTGCGATCATGGGCGGCCTGACCATCGCCACGCTGCTGACGATCTTCTTCGTGCCGGCGCTCTACGCAGCCTGGTTCAAGGTCCGCCGTCCTGCGGCGGAGGCCGGCCCCGCACCCGCAGCCGGCGAGACGATGGCGGTGGCGGCGCAATGAGGATGATGGGAGAGACGAAACGCATCGTCATTCTCGGGGCCGGTTTCGCCGGCTTCCACGCGGCGCTGGAGTTCGAACGGACGCTGGCGCACGATCCCTCGGTGGACGTCGTGCTGGTCACTCCGCAGAATTTCCAGGTCTTCACGCCCATGCTGCACGAGGTGGCGGCCGGCGCCCTCGACCCGCATTCGGTCGTGGTGCCGATCCGCGAGTCGCTGCGGCACGTCCGCCTGCTGCAGGCGCAGGCCACGGCGGTGGACTTCGAGAACCGCGCGGTGACCGTCGCCTATGGCCTGGATCGCCGCACCCGCAACCTGCGCTTCGACCACCTGCTGATCGCGGCGGGCGCGCAGACCCGCTTTCCGCCCGAGCTGCGCCGGCATGTGCACGGCATGAAGACGATCCACGACGCGCTGGTGCTGCGCAACTGGCTGGTCGCGCTGCTGGAGCGCGCGGAGATCGAGGAAGATCCGGCGCAGCGGCGCGCGCTGCTGACCATCGTGGTGGCAGGCGGCGGTTTCTCCGGCGTCGAGACCATCAGCTCCATCAATGACTTCCTGCGCGAGCTCGGTCCGCAGTACCCGAGGGTCGGCCGGGAAGTCCCCAGACTGGTCCTGGTCGACCGCAACGAGCGGCTGCTGCCGGAGTTCGCCCCCGCCTTGGGCGACTACACCGCCGAAAAGCTGCGTGCCGCCGGCATCGACGTGCGCCTGCGCACGCAGGTCTCGACCTTCAACGGTCGCACCCTGTGGCTCGAAGGCCGCGACGAAAGCCGCGCGCCGGCGCAATTGCTGGCCCGCACGCTGGTGTGGACCGCGGGTGTCGCGCCCTCCGCTGTCGTCGACGCGCTGTCGCTCGGCAAGGACCGGGGCCGCATCTTCGTCGACGCCACGCTGGCGGTGCCGGGCTACCAGGGGGTGTGGGCGTGCGGCGACTGCGCCGCGGTGCTGGACCCGCACGGCAAACCGTACCCCGGCACGGCGCAGCATGCGGTCCACCAGGGCCGGCAGGCAGCGCGCAACATCGCCGCCGCCGTGCGGCAGCAACCGGAGCGCATCCGCCCGTTTCGCTACCAGATGCGGGCGCAGTTCGCCACCATCGGCCGCAGGACCGCCGTCGCGACGCTGTTCGGGCTGAAATTCTCGGGCTTCGTCGCCTGGTTGCTGTGGCGGGGGGCCTACCTGTTGATGCTGCCGGGCGCGAACCGCAAGCTGCGCGTGTTCCTGCAATGGGCGCTGGAGCTCGGCTTTCCGCGTGACTCGGTGCAGCTGCTCACGGCCCAGAGCGTCGTCTCGCGGCGGCTCGAGGAGCTGATGGACAGCGCCCGCGCCGCGGAAGCCGCGGACGCAGCGCCCCAGCGCTGAAGCGCAGCGCCGCCGGCGCTACCCGCCCTGCGCGTCCTGCCCGCAGTGCGCGTGCACGCTGGGAAAGGCCAGCTCGCGGCCCATCATCGCCCGCGCGTACAGGTAGTTGTTGCGGGCCCGTTCGCTCATGCCGTCCAGGTCGACGCGGCCGTGCGGGTCGCACGGGAAGGCGAAGGCCCGGCCGCTGTGGAGCAGGGGCCGGAACAGCAGGATGAAGGAAGCCGGCGCGGCGGGCGGTGCGGCTGCAGCCGCCCGGGCTAGGGAAGAGGAGAGCGCGTGGCGCATCGTGGAACCTCCGTGGCGTGGGCGGCGGCCGTGCCGTCAGCGGGCGTACTCGAACGCGGGCATGGACTTGATCGCCTGGCGGGTGGCGCCTGGCAGCACCAGGTTGTCGCCGGACACCTGGAACAGGCCCACGGGAACCGCGACGTCGTGCCTGCGCACGCCGAGGAACCCGCCGGCACCCAGGATGGCATAGGAAATGGACGCGTCGGGGGTGACGATCACGTCGTCGATGCGGCCCACCGCTTCGCCGTTCTCGTTGAAGACCTGACGGCCGAGGATCTGCTTTTTCGCGCTGTAGCCGTTGGCGACCTCGCGCACTTCCATGATGCCCATGCCCACCAGCGTCGAGCCGGCGACCTGCGCGTGGGCCGTCGCCGCTCCGGTCATCAGTGTCAGCGCCGCGAGCGTGCATGCAATCGTGTTCTTCATGTGGATTCTCCTGGTGAAATGGAAAGGGGAAGTGTTCCCAGCGCGGCGATCTTCGCTGCGCGGGACGCGGTGTCCGGATGCGGCGCCGGGTCGGCGCGGTTGGAGCTGCGCAGGCGCGTGATGACCTGCTGCACGCGATCGACGGGAACGGCCACCGCCAGTCCCTGGGAGCCATCGGCCCCCGGGACGGAGCCCACGGTGACGCCCAGCAGCCGGCCGGAGCCGTCCACCAGCGCGCCGCCCAGGCTGCCGGAGTGCAGCATCGCGTCGGTCTGGATGAAGGTGGCCGGCGCGCCGTCGCGCAGTTGCCCCGGGCCGATGGCACTGACGATGCCTTGCGTGGCCGTGAAGCCCTGGCCCAGCGCGTCGCCCACCGCCAGCACGGTATCGCCGACCGCGGACGTGGCCAGGTCGCCTAGGGCGATCGGCTGCACAGCGGCACTCTCGATCTGGAGCACCGCGAGGGCCGAGTCGGGGTCCGACCCGATCAGCCGCGCGCCGACCAGCGTGCCGTCGGGCAGCGCGACGCGCAATGCACCGGGGTGGCCCGCCAGCGCGCTGGTCGTCACGATCGTTCCGCGGGCATCGATCACCACGCCGGAGCCGAGTGCGACGTTCAATGATCCGGGCCTGTCCGGGCCGGCGGAATAGACGGTCACCACCGAGGCGCGGGCGCGCGCGGCGGCCGTCCGCAGGTTGACGCCCGGCACCTGGGGCTCTGCGTGACGCGCCTCCATGCGCGACGTCGCCAGGGCGCCGGGACCCTTGCCGCGCAGCTGCCACGCCGCCCCGGCGTAACCGACGGCCGCCGCCGCCGCGAGGCTCAGCAGCAGTGTCCCTGTGCGCTTGACGTCGTGCTTCAACATGGGCGCAGCCTAAGCGGCGCGCGCGTTGAAGTCGTGGACGATCCGTCGGCTTTCGGTCCGGATTCGGTGCGCTTGCCTCCTGAGCAAAAAGCCACCGAAACGAGACCGCAACGAGACGACGGCGTGCGGACGCAAGCCTACCTTCCGGGGTTGCAGAGACCAGCCGCACGAGGAGCCCATGAACCTGTCCGAACCCCAAGCAGCGCGCCGGCTCGCGCGCAGCGCATGGGCCTGCGCGCTGGGCCTGCTGCTGGCAGCGTGTTCCACGGTGCGTCCCTGGATCAACCCGCAGATTCCGCCGGATGCGCCCGTGCAGCCGATGGTCAGGACGGTCGCGACCACCGACACCCAAGCCAGGGAGAGGCCGGTGATCGCGGCACTCACGCTCTCCGGTGGCGGGGCGCGCGCGGCGGCCTTCGGGCTGGGCGTGCTGCAGGAGCTCAAGGCCACCCGGTTCGATACGCAAGCGGGCGAGACCACCCTGCTGGACGAAGTCGGCCTGGTGAGCGGCGTCTCCGGCGGCAGCATCCTCGCGGCCTACTACGCGGCCTTCGGCGACGACGTGTTCACGAACTTCGAGAGCGACTTCCTGCTGGTGAATTTCCAGACGGGGCTGGTCCACCAGATCATGTCGCCGCGCTCGACGTACCGGCTCACGTCGCCCTGGTGGGGCCGCACGGACATCCTCGCCGAGCGGCTCGAGACCGTCTTCCGCGGCAAGACCTTCGGTGACCTGCGCCACCGCCGACCCTGGCCGCGCCTGCTGGTCACCGCCACCGACCTCACGACCGGCGTTCCCTTCGAGTTCACGCCGGAGCAGTTCGCGCTGATCTGCTCGGACCTGGACGCCGTGCCGCTGTCGTTCGCCGTGGCGGCATCGTCCGCGGTGCCCGTCCTGCTGAGCCCCGTGACCGTGCGCAACTATGCCGGGACCTGCACGCAGGCGCAGGACGTGGAAACGGCGATGCCGTCCGAGCGAAACCTGTCGGCGCGCGTGCTGTACCGGATCGCCGAGAGCTACCGGAATGCGCAGGAGCGTCCCTACATCCACCTGGTGGACGGCGGCATCGTCGACAACCTGGGCGTGCGCAGCCTGGTGGACCACACGATCGCCAGCGGCTCGCTGCTCGCCAGTTTCCGCAGCCTGCCGCCGGGCTCGGTGCACAAGGTCGTGCTGGTGACCGTGAACTCCGAGCGCGGCATCGTCACGGACATCGACGCGACCGACCACGTGCCCAACATCCCGCAGGTTCTGAACACCCTGGTCTTCGGGGCCGGCTCCCGGTTCAGCGAGGAGACCACGGAGATGGTGAAGGATGCCGCCCAGCGGATCGCGGGCGAACTGCGCGAAGCACGAGGCCGCGGCAGCAGCCCCTTCGCAGCCGACGCGGAACTCTATCTCGTCAACGTCAGCCTGCACGACCTGAAGGACGAGCGCATGCGCAAGGTGCTGATGGACGTGCCCACCGCCTTCGAGATCCTGCCCGCGCACGCCCGCGACCTGGAGGCCGCGGGCCGCCAGGCCTTGCGGGACCACCCGGAGTTCCAGCGGCTGCGGCGCAGCCTGGGCACGCCGGCCATGGCCACGGGGTCCGCGTCCGACGACGCGACGGATTCGCCATGACGCCGCTGTCGCCGGCCAGCCTGCAGGTCTACTGGACCGGCACTTTCCTCGCGGCCAACGCCTTCATCGGGCTGAACCTGCTGGGGGCGCTGCTGCTGGGGATGCTGGTCGGCTACGAGCGCTCGTTCAACGGCCGTGCCGCCGGCATGCGCACCTATGGCCTGGTGTGCATGGCGTCCACGGCCCTGACGATCTTCGTGGGGTACGCACCGCTCTGGTACGGCGGCGCGGCCACGCACGTCACACCGGACGCGACGCGCGTCGTGGGGGGCGTCGTCACGGGCGTGGGCTTCGTCTGCGCGGGCGTCATCGTCAAGGACGGCCTCAACGTGAGCGGGCTGACCACGGCCGCCTCCATCTGGGCGGCGTCGGCCGTCGGCGTGCTGCTGGGCGTCGGCCTGTACGGTGCGGCGCTGGTGCTGGCCGTGCTGTGCGTGCTGTCGATGTCGCTGGTCCACGAGGTGGAGCGCAAGCTGCCCGGCCGCGCCGTGTTCGACGTGTCGCTGTGCTTTCGCCGCGATGCGGCGCCGGCGCTGGAGCAACTGGGCGCGGTGGCGTTGACGCACGGCTACCGCCTCGTGCACGAAAGCTTCAGCATCAGCTACGCGGACAACGAACCCGTCTGGCGCTTCTGCGTGATCGCACTCGACCGCTCGCGCTCCACCTCGCCGGCACGCCTGGCCCAGGACCTTTCCCAATCCCACGAAGTGCTGCGTTTCAGCATCGTCCCCTTGAAGAACTGACCCCACCAACCCAACCCATGACGCACATCCCTTCCCCCTCCGGCATCCGCATCGCCATCGCCGACGACGACATGTTCGTCCGCGCGGGCATGCGGCGCTACCTTTCCTCCTTCCCCGATTTCCATTTCGCGGGAGAAGCCGCCAGTGCCCTGGAGGCGCTGGAGCTGGTGAAGGTGCGGCCCGTCGACGTCCTGCTGCTCGACGCGAACATGCCGGGAACGAGCGGGATCGAGGTCCTGCCGCACTTGCGCCGCTCCGCACCAGGCGTGCAGGTGGTCGTGCTCTCGGCCGATCCGGCCTCCAGGGCGGCCCCTGCCGCCCTGCGCGCCGGCGCGTGCGCCTACCTGGAGAAGCCGGTGAACCCGGAACGCATCAACCAGGCCATCCGGTCCGCGGCCGCAGCGAGGACCGACGGAGCCCACGGCGCTGCCGCCAAGGGAGAACAGCAATGAACGCTTCTTCAACACAGTCGCCTGTCGCCCACGAGCAGTACGAACGCCTGCTGGCGCGCGCCCGGATGCTCGCGCCCGTCGCCACCGCCGTCGCGCATCCGTGCGACGCATCCTCGCTCACCGGCGCCGTCGATGGCGCCAGGACGGGACTGATCGCGCCCATCCTGGTGGGCCCGCAAGCGCGCATCCGCGCCGTCGCGCAGCAGGCCGGCCTGGACATCTCCGGCTTCGAGCTCGTCGACACGCCCCACAGCCATGCTTCGGCAGTCGCGGCCGTGCGGCTGGTGACGGAAGGGCGGGCCGAGTGCCTGATGAAGGGCAGCCTGCACACCGACGAACTGATGTCCGCGGTGGTCTCGCGCGAAGCCGGACTGCGCACGGCGCGCCGCATCAGCCACTGCTTCGTCATGGACGTGCCCGCCTACGACACGCCGCTGGTCGTCTCGGACGCCGCCGTCAACATCGCGCCGACCCTGGAGGAAAAGACCGACATCGTCCAGAACGCGATCGACCTCGTGCACGCGCTGGGGGGCGTCGAGGCCCGGGTGGCAATCCTGTCGGCGATGGAAACCGTCAATCCCAAGGTGCAGTCGACGATCGAGGCGGCGGCGCTGTGCAAGATGGCCGACCGCGGCCAGATCACGGGCGGCATCCTCGACGGACCGCTCGCGCTGGACAACGCGATCAACCTGCAGGCCGCGCAGATCAAGAAGATCGACTCGCCGGTGGCGGGCCGCGCCAACGTGCTGATCGTTCCGGACCTGGAGGCCGGCAACATGCTGGCCAAGAGCCTGACCTTCCTGGCCGGGGCGGATGCCGCCGGCATCGTGCTGGGCGCCCGAGTGCCCGTGATCCTGACCAGCCGCGCCGACTCCGTGACGACACGGCTGGCTTCCTGCGCCGTCGCTTCGCTGGTCGTCCATGCCCGGCGCGCCGCGCTGAAGGACGGGGCGGCATGACCGACGCCATCGCCGTCCTCAATGCGGGCTCGTCCAGCCTCAAGTTTTCCCTGTTCCGGCTGCGCGCCGACGCGCTGGAGCTCGTGCTGCGCGGCCAGGTGGAAGGCCTCTCCACGCGGCCGCACTTCGTCGCCCGCGATGCGGCGGGCGAGCTGCTGCAGGAGCGCTGCTGGCCCGAGGGCATGCAGCTCGGGCACGCCGGTGCCCTGGACCATCTCGTTCCCTTCCTGGAGGAACACCTGCGCGGCGACCGGCTGGTCGCCATCGGCCATCGCGTGGTGCACGGCGGCATGCAGTTCACGCAGCCGGTGCGCGTCACGCGGCAGGTGCTGCAGGAGCTGCGCGCCTTCGAGCCGCTGGCACCGCAGCACCAGCCGCACAACCTCTCGCCCATCGACATCGTGCTGGAGCGGCTGCCGCAGCTGCCGCAGGTCGCCTGCTTCGACACCTCGTTCCACCGCAGCAACCCGGAAGTGGCCCAGATGTTCGCCCTGCCTGCGCAGCTGCATGCGCAAGGCGTGCGCCGCTACGGCTTCCACGGCCTGTCCTACGAGTACATCGCCTCGGTGCTGCCGCAGGTGGACCCGCTCGCGGCGCAGGGCCGCACCATCGTGCTGCACCTGGGCAACGGCTCCAGCATGTGCGCGCTGGCGCAGGGGCGCAGCGTCGCCAGCACCATGGGCTTCACCGCCCTCGACGGCCTGCCCATGGGCACGCGCTGCGGAGCGCTCGACGCGGGCGTCGTGCTGTACCTCCTGGCGCAGCGCGGCATGGACCTGCGCGCCGTCGAGCGGCTGCTGTACCAGCAGTCCGGGCTGCTGGGCGTGTCGGGCATCTCCAGCGACATGCGCACCCTGCTGGCGAGCGACGAGCCGAGCGCTCGCCTCGCCATCGACCTGTTCGTCTACCGGATCGCCCGCGAACTCGGCGCGCTCGCCGCGGTCCTCGGCGGGCTCGACGCGCTGGTGTTCACCGCCGGCATCGGCGAGCACGCGGCTTTCGTGCGCCAGCGCGTGTGCGAGGCCGCGCAGTGGCTGGGCGTCGAGCTCGCCGCAGCGGCGAACGCGAACCACGACCAGCGCATCAGCGCCCCGCGCAGCCGGGTCTCGGCATGGGTCCTGCCCACCAACGAGGAACTGATGATCGCCCGCCACACGCGGGCACTGGCCACGTGCTGAGTGCGTGGCCCGAACCCCGACCGAACGAAGACCTTTCGCTGAGGACTTCGCAGAGGCCGACCGCTATCTTGGCTTCACCGAAAAGGACCAAGCGATGAATGACAACGCAAGAAAGTCGACCGCGAGCCAGGAGCTCGCTATCCGGGGCGCGCAGGTGCTGCAGACCCGCACGCGGGCGAACCTGGAGCAGTTCACGCAGCGCGTGCAGCGCGTGTGGCAGGAACAGCTCGCCGGCGGGCAGGCTTCCGCGGCGCGGCCGTGGGACATCGCGGCGGGTGCCGCGCAGTACCTGGTCGACAGCGCGCAGCGCAGCGTCCTGTTCTGGGACACGCTGCGCCAGCGCGGCAACAACTTCCTCGAGCACGAGCGCCAGGGCCTGCCGCCGGTGCTGCACTTCGAGCACGAAGTGATCCTGGACGGGCGCACGCTGGAGCGTCCGGTCAACTACGCCCTGCTGCGCATCGTCCCGCCCGCGGGCGTGCAGGTGGACGCCGGGCGCCGTCCCTACGTGATCATGGATCCGCGTGGCGGCCATGGCCCCGGCATCGGCGGCATGAAGGACGACTCCCAGGTCGGCGTGGCGCTGCGCGCGGGCCACCCGGTGTACTTCGTCACGTTCTCGCCGACGCCCGAACCGGGCCAGACGCTGGTGGACGTGTGCACCGCGGAAATCGAGTTCGTGAGGCACGTGCGCTCGCTGCATCCCGATGCCCCCAAGCCCGCTGTCGTCGGCAACTGCCAGGCGGGCTGGGCCGCCATGATGATGGCCGCTGCGAGCCCCGACGACACCGGCCCGATCGTGGTGGTGGGTGCCCCGATGTCGTACTGGGGTGGCGCGTGGCGCGAAGGGGAGGGCGACAACCCGATGCGCTATGCCGGCGGCCTGCTGGGCGGCACCTGGCTCGCATCGCTGACCTCCGACCTGGGCGCGGGCAAGTTCGACGGCGCGTGGCTGGTGCAGAACTTCGAGAACCTGAATCCGGCCAACACGTTCTGGGACAAGTACTACCACGTGTTCGCCAACATCGACAGCGAGACCGACCGCTTCCTCGAATTCGAGCGCTGGTGGGGCGGCTACTTCCTGTTGAACGGCGAGGAGATCGAGTGGATCACCCAGAACCTGTTCGTGGGCAACCGGCTCTGGTCGGGAACGGCCGGGGCGGGCGAGGGCGGCGCGTTCGACCTGCGCGAGGTCAAGGTGCCGATCGTGCTGTTTGCCTCGCTGGGCGACAACATCACGCCGCCGCAGCAGGCCTTCAACTGGGTGGCGGACGTCTACGGCAGCACCGAGGAGATCAAGGCCCGCGGGCAGGTGATCGTCGGCCTGATGCACGAGCAGGTCGGCCACCTGGGAATCTTCGTGTCCGGCAAGGTGGCCCAGAAGGAATACACGCAGATCTTCTCGGTCCTGCAGTCGATCGAGGCGCTGGCGCCCGGCCTGTACGGCATGGAGATCAGCGAACCGAAGGAAGGTGCTGGCAAGGCGGCCTACGAGGTCCGCTTCGTGGAACTGCGGCTGGAAGATGTCGCATCGCGCCTGAACCGCTTCGAGCGCGAGGACGAGCAGCCCTTCCAGGCGATGCGCGCCGTCTCGGAATTCAACCAGCGCGCCTACGAGCTGTTCGGGCGGCCGCTGGTCCAGGCCCTGGCCAATGAGGGCATGGCGAAGCTCTCGCGCACTTTCCATCCGCTGCGCCTGCAGCGCTGGCTGCTGTCGGACCTGAATCCTGCGCTGTGGTGGCTCGCGCCTGCGGCGCAGGCCGTGAAGGAGCAGCGACAGGCACTGCCACCGGAGGCGCCGGCACGCAAGCTGGAAGCCGGCCTGTCGGAGCTGGCCAGCGCCTGGCTCGATGGCTTGCGCGCGCTGCGCGACACGGCGGGCGAGGCCGCCTTCTTCCAGGTCTACGGCAACCTGCTCGCTTTCGCGGGCGGCGACGCGGACCAGGATGCGGCAGCGACGGCGCCCGCCGACCCGCGCGAGCTTCCGCTGGTGAAGCGGGTCCTCGCATCGGTCGCCCAAGGCGGCTACCCGGAAGCCCTGGCCCGGGTCGCCTTCCTGCTGGCGCACAAGGACGAGCCGCTGCCGCTGTCGCGCCTGCAGCTCGCGCACGAGATGCTGGTGGAGTACCGGGATCTGCTGCCGGACCTGCCGCCGCAGGAGGTGCGCCGTATCGCCGGCGAGCAGGAAATCATTGCGCGCTTCGCGCCGCAGCAGGCCGTCGAGACGCTGCCGCTGCTGCTGGCGGGGGGCAAGGACCGCGAACGCCTGCTCAAGCTGCTGGACCGCGTGTTCGCCGACCGCCGCGTGCAGCGCATCCAGCCTTCGACGCAGCAAGCCGCGATGCTCGCGCGCATCCGCGCGCTGCTGCAGCCGGGTGCCAGCGCCCGCGTGGGCGGCAAGCTGCGAAAGATGGCGGCGCTGCCGGCGCCGTCGCGGGCCGCTTCGCGCCAGGGGAGACTGGCATGAACCTGCCGAACGACATCTACATGCAGGCCCGGTGGGCGATGAACCTGGAAGACCTCGACCGCGAGATCGCCCGGATGGCGATGGTCTGCCAGGTCAGGATCCTCGATGCTGGCGTGATCGTCCGCGTGCTCCACGACGATGCGTCCGTGTGCGCATGCCGCAACGAGCGTGCCTTCAAGAAGATGCGCGAGCTGCTCCTGGTGCATTTCGCCATCCTGCAGAAGGAAGCGGACGCGATCGGCCAGCGCGAGGCGGCAGGGGTCGAACAGTTCGTGGTCGAACGGCTGAAGAAGTCTTTTCCCCGGCTCGCCGAGCCCTGACTCGCCGCCCGGTCGCGGCTGGCTTCGGGTCGCACTTCGCTATGCTGCGGCAGATGGAACGCCCGAAGACCACCGCGCGCAAGGCCGGCTCGCCGACCCGCGCTGCGCGCGGAACGCAAGGCTTCGCTCCGAAGCCGACGGTGGATCTGGCCCTGTTCCGGTCGCCGGACAACTACCGGCGCTTCCGGCAGCTGATGGCCTCGCTGTTCCGCCTGCAGGCCCAGATCGCCTCTTCGCGCCGCAAGGTGGCGGAGCGCCTGGGCATGGGCCTGTCCCACCACCAGATCCTGACCGCGATCGCGGAGCAGCAGGGCGCGGACGGCGTGAGCGTGCGCGCCCTGGCCGAATACATGCGGGTGAGCGGCCCTTTCATCGCCGCGGAGAGCAAGGTGCTGGCCGAACGGGGACTGGTGAGCAAGGTCGACGATCCCGCGGACCGCCGGCGCAGCCTGCTGCGCCTGTCGAAGCAGGGCGAGCGGTGCGTGGACGAAGTCGCCGACCTGATCCGGCCGGTCAACAACCGGGCCTTCCGCTCGCTCGATGCGCGGCAGCTGACCCAGCTCGAGACCCTGCTGCCGCGCCTGCTGGAAGACGCCGAAGCGGCGGAGCGGCTGCTGGACGCGGGCTGACAGCCGAAGGGCGGTCAGCCGCCCGGTCCGCTTATTGCATAAGCTGCTTACCTTCTTGAATCGCGCGCACCAGCGTCGAGCGGCACCAGTGCGCCGGCTGCGCGCGCGGGAGCCGCAGCCGGCAAGCGCCAATTCTTCTTGGGACGAGGACCACCATGCAAAAGAAACTTCAGGACGGCGCGTCGGGACGCCGCTTCACCATCGGCGCGCGCCTGACGGCTGCGTTCGGGATGCTGACCTTCATGCTCGCCGTCATGTGCGCGGTCGGCCTCTGGCGCCTGGCGCAACTGCACGAGCGGACCGATGACCTGGTCGGCGTGAACCTGCGGCTCGAGCGGCTGATCGGCGAATGGGTCGCGCAGACGCGCATCAACCTGCTGCGCCGGCAGGTGATCGCCCAGACGGACGATCCTGCGCTGGAGCAGGCGCTGGCGCCGGAAGTCGAAAGCACCACCCGGCGCATCGATGAACTCCATGAGGCGATCGAGAAGGTGATCGACGCCGCCGAAGCGCGCGCACTGCTCAAGACGATCGAGGAGAAGCGCCAGGCTTACCTCGGCTTGCGGCGGGCGATGGCCGAGGCGAAGAAGGCCGGCAACCACGATGCGGCGCAGGGCCTTCTGCGCGACCAGATGATTCCCGCCCAGCAGGCCTACGTCGCGGCCCTCGAGGCCTTGCGCGCGTACTACGCAGCGGACTCCGCGCGCGATGCCCAGTCCGCTGCCGACAACGCGCGCGACGGCCGGCTGGTCCTGCTGCTTTGCTGCGGCCTGGGCGTGCTGCTGGCGGCCGTTTCGTCGTGGCTCATCACCACGTCGATCACCCGGCCGGTGCGCAGGGCGGTGGCCATGGCCCGGCGCGTGGCGGACGGCGACCTGACGGTCACCGTGGCCGCGCGCGGCAGCGACGAGATGGCGCAGCTGCTCCGGGCGCTGGGCGACATGGCATCGCGCCTGCGTGCCCTGGTGAGCGAGGTCGCGCAGGGCGCCGGCACCGTCGCCGAGACCAGCCACCAGATTGCCCAGGGCAACGCCGACCTGTCGCAAAGAACCGAGGAACAGGCCAGCACGCTGGAGGAGACGGCCGCTTCGATGGAGGAACTCACGGCCACGGTGGCCCGCAACGCGGAGAACGCGCGCCTGGCCAAGGAACTGGCCGTCGTCGCCGCCGCAGTGGCTTCGGAGGGAGGCACGGCCATGGGCGAGGTCGTCGCAACCATGGGTGGCATTTCGGCATCGTCCAACCGGATCGCCGAGATCATCGGGGTGATCGACGGGATCGCCTTCCAGACCAACATCCTCGCGCTCAATGCGGCGGTCGAGGCGGCCCGGGCGGGCGAGCAGGGCCGCGGATTCGCCGTCGTGGCGTCGGAAGTGCGCAGCCTCGCCCAGCGCAGCGCGCAGGCGGCCAAGGAGATCAAGGCGCTGATCGGCGAATCCGTGGCGCAGGTCGAGGCCGGCACGGGCCAGGTCGATGTCGCGGGGCGAAAGATGCAGGACATCGTCGGCGCGGCCGGCCGAGTGAGCGCCCTCATCGCGGAGATCGCCGCGGCGAGCCAGGAGCAAAGCAGCGGCATCGAACAGATCAACGTGGCCGTCACCCAGATGGACCAGGTCGTCCAGCAGAATGCCTCCCTGGTGGAGGAGGCCGCGGCGGCCACGGAATCCCTGAAGAGCGAGGCCGGCACCTTGCAGGAGCTCGTGAGCCGCTTCCGGCTGGGGGACGCGCGTCCCGCAACTGCGGCGGCCACGACGATGGCGCCCATCCGGTTCAAGGCCGCCCCTCGCGAGCATGACCGCCTGCTGGTCACCGCGTCGGGCCCCGGCGCGCCGGGTGAGTGGCGCCAGTTCTAGCAGGACGACGCGCTTCGGACCGAAAGGCGACGCAGCGTTGACGACTTCGCGGCCCGCCGCGAATAAGGTGCGTGCATGTCCAACGCACACCCGATCGTCCTTCCCCGCGCGGCCTGGCGCACCGCAGCCCTGGCGGCTTGCGCGGTCCTGCTCGCCGGTTGCGCCAGCACACCGGCGGCCGACCCGCGCGACCCCCTGGAAGGTTTCAACCGGGGCGTCAACTCGGCCAACCGCGAAGTCGACCAGGCCCTGTTCAAGCCGGTGGCCAAGGCGTACGAACGGACATTGCCCCGCCCGGTCCGCACCGGCGTGACCAACTTCTTCGCGAACCTCGGCGATCCCTGGTCGGCGGTGAACAGCCTGCTGCAGATGAAACCGGGGGATGCCGCGCAGAACGGCATGCGGTTCGCCGTCAACACCTTCTTCGGGCTCGGCGGCATCCTGGACATCGCCACCGAGGCGCGGATCGAGCGGCACAAGGAGGATTTCGGCGCGACGCTCGCCCATTGGGGCGTCCCGGCAGGCCCCTACGTCGTGCTGCCGCTGCTGGGGCCCTCGACACTGCGCGATGCGGCCGCACTCCCGGTCGACTGGCTGGGCAACCCGCTGCGCGAGGTGGCGCCCGTGGCCGATCGCAATGCCCTGGCCGCCGCGCAGGCCGTGGACGTGCGGGACAGGCTGCTGCCCCTGGATCCGGTGCTGGATGGGGCGATGGACCGCTACACGTTCATGCGCGATGCCTACCTGCAGCACAGGAACGCGCAGGTCGGTCGAGACGGGAGTGACGGCAAGGATGAGCCGCCCGGCGAGGCGGCATCGGGCGTGAACGCGGCTTCCATCGAAACGTCGCGGTAGCCGTCGGGGCAGTGGTCCTGGGAACCAGGGCTCGGCATCCCGCCAGTGCAAGTGCGGGCAACTTGACCTTGCTTGCGGCCGGCGCGCCCGAGGCCCATCTGCTCGGTCACCATGCTCCTGCCGGTTCCCACATTGACCATCGCGAGCATGGCATCGGGGTCGATCCCGGCCCTTGCCCCCATGACGAAACCTTCGCAGGCGGTGACCAGGTTCGTGGCCAGGAGCACCGGATTCAAAGACCGAGGAAGCCGCCGAGTTGCGGGTCGGACGCCAGGCTTTGCGCGGGACCGGCCAGGACGACCTGCCCCTTCTGCAGGACGACGGCGCGGTCGCAGTGCGTCAGCACCTTGCGATAGTCGCGATCCACGATGAGCGTGGCGATCCCATCGGCGCGAATCTGCGCGATCACACGCCAGATCGCCGCCACGATCAGCGGCGCCAGTCCCTCCGTTGCTTCATCCAGGATGACCAGATCGGGCTGGGTCATGAGCGCGCGGCCGATGGAGAGCATCTGCTGTTCGCCGCCCGACAGCTGCCCGCCCAGATGCGCCAGGCGCTCGGCCAGCCGCGGAAAGGTCTCCATCACCCGGCCATAGCTCCAGCCACGACGATCTCCTGCCGCCGCCGGTTTGGCGGCCATCAGCAGGTTTTCCTTCACCGACAGGTTGGGGAACACGCCGCGGCCCTCGGGGACGTAGGCGACGCCGCAGCGCGCGACCTCGTGCGGCCGCGCGCGGCTCATGTCATGGCCGGCGAGCACGATCTGCCCCTCCCGCTGCGCGACATGGCCCAGCAAGGTCCGGATCAAGGTGCTCTTTCCCATCCCGTTGCGCCCCAGCAGGCCGACGGTTTCGCCGCGTGCGATGTCCACGCTGATGCCATGCAGCACATGGCTGCTTCCATACCAGGCGTGGAGGTCACGCGCCTGGAGGATCAGGTCCTGGTCCTTCATCTTCAATGTCCCCCAAGGTAGGCGGCCTGCACTTCCCGATTCGCGCGGACGCCCTGCGGGGTATCGGACGCGAGGACCGAGCCGTTGACCATCACGGTGATCCGGTCGGCGATGCGGAACACCGCGTCCATGTCGTGCTCCACGAGCAGGATGGCGTGGTCCTGCCGCAGGTCCGCCAGCAAGGCCAGCATGCGTTCGGTTTCCTCGGCGCCCATGCCTGCCAGGGGTTCATCGAGCAGCAGCACCTGCGGTGCCGTGGCCAGGCACATGGCGATCTCCAGCTGCCGCTTCTGGCCGTGACTCAGCAGGCCCGCGGGGCGGTCGAGCACCGCCGAGAGTCCGACGCGCGCGGCGACTTCACGGGCCGCGGGCGCGCTGACTGCGCAGGCGCTGGCCGCCTCCCACAGGCGCCACGGACGCGGCGCACGCGCCTGCGCGGCCAGCCGGCAGTTCTCGAGCACCGTGAAGGTCGGATAGATGGTGTTGCGCTGGTAGCTGCGCCCCAGGCCGGCGCGGGCGCGGCGTGGTTGCGCCCAGCTTGTCACGTCCTGCCCGAGAAGTTCCACCGCCCCGTCCGAGGCGGACAGTTCACCGGACAGGATATTGACCAGGGTCGATTTCCCCGCCCCGTTGGTGCCGATCACCGCATGCACGGAGCCCCGTTCGAGGTCCAGGGAGACCTTGTCGAGGGCGACGAGTCCACCCCAGCGGCGCGTGATGTCGCGCCCACGCAAGAGGACACGGTCGTTCATGCGCGGACCTCCTGCGCCACCGGTGACGGGATTGCGATGCGCGGGGAACGGCCGGCGAGGCGGCCGCGCCACTGAGCCGGCAGGCCGACCAGGCCGCGCGGCAGCAGCGCGACGCAGGCGATGATGGCCAGCCCCATGCCCAGCAGCCAGTGCCTGGCGAATGCGCCGAAGATGGCTTCGCTGCGGAACGCCTCCTGCAGCAGCGCATAGGCGAAGGCGCCGAGCAAGGCACCGCGCAAGTGGCCGATGCCGCCCAGGATGATCATCACCAGCACCGCGCCGGACATGTGCCAGCTCATGAGCTCGGGATTCACCAGGCCGTCCTTCACGGCGAACAGGAAGCCGGCCACGCCCGCAACACCCCCGGAAATGGTGAAGGCCGCCAGCTTGTACGGGTAGGTCGAAAAGCCGGTGGCCCGCATGCGTTGTTCGTTCACCCGGATGCCGGCGAGTGCCCGGCCGAAGCGCGAACGGGAGAGCAGCGCGAGGAAGCCGAAGACCAGCACCAGCATGGCCAGCGTGAACTGGTAGAAAGCGACCGGCTGGTCGAGCTCCAGCAGCTTGCCCAGCGCGGGCTTGAAGTTGAGGTAGATGCCATCGGTGCCGCCACCGACGGGCGTGTCGTGCACCACGTAGTACGCCATCTGCGCGAAGGCCAGCGTGACCATGATGAAGTACACGCCCTGCGTGCGCAGGCTCAGGGCGCCGACGGCGAGTGCGTAGGCGGCGGCCAGGAGAGCCGCTGCGGGCAACAGCCAGAGCAACTGACCCGGTCCGTTGGCCGGCGACAGCAGCACCGCCGCGTAAGCGCCGATGCCGAAGAAGGCGGCCTGGCCGAAGCACACCAGGCCCGCGCCGCCCACCAGCAGTTCGAGGCTCAGGGCGAAGATCGCGTAGATCATGATCTTGCTGACCAGTTCGACGCCGAAGTTGCCGGCCACCAGTGGATACGCCGCCAGCTCGGCGAATGCGGCCAGCACGAACGCCGCCTTGGAAGAAATCGAGGGTGTCATCGCGGTTTGTTTCCTAGCCGGCCTTGAAGAGGCCCTGCGGCTTCCAGATCAGGATGAGCGCCATCAGGACGTACACCAGCACGCCCGCGGCGGCAGGCAGGACGACCTTGCCGAAGGTGTCGACGAAGCCGATGAGGAGCGCAGCGAACAGGGCGCCGCGGATCGAACCGATGCCGCCGATGACCACGACCACGAAGCAGATGATCAGGACCTGGCCGCCCATGCCGGGATACACGCTGCTCACCGGCGCGGCCACCATGCCCGCGAGCGCCGCGATGGCGACGCCGGCGGCGAACACGATGCGGTAGAGGAACTGGATGTCGATGCCCAGGCTCTGCACCATCTCGCGGTTGGTGCTGCCGGCGCGGATCATCATGCCCAGGCGCGTGCGCGTGAACACGAAATACATGCCGGCAGCCAGCGCGATGCAGACCCCCGAGATGAACAGCCGGTACACGGGGTAGGACATGAGGTCGCCGAGCGGCAGCAGGCCGGACAGGACGTCGGGCGGCTTAACGCCATGCACTTCATCGCCGACCAGCAGGCTGCGGCCTTCCTCGAACACGAGGATCAGCCCGTACGTCATCAGCACCTGCTGCAGGTGGTCGCGCTCGTACAGGTAGCTGTAGAACGCCCACTCCAGCACATACCCCAGGACGATCGCCAGCACGGTACCTGCCGCCAGCGTGGCAAAGAAGCCGCCGCCGAAGGTCGACGCCACGAGGGGCGAGAGGGCGAATGCCATGTAGGCACCCACCATGTAGAAGCTGCCGTGCGCCAGGTTGATCACGCCCATGATCCCGAAGATCAGGGTCAGTCCGCTGGCGACCAGGAACAGCAGCAGCCCGTACTGAACCGAGTTCAGGCACTGGACGAGGAAAGTGGCGAGATCCATGGGGAGGCGGATTGCGTGGCGACGCGTGCAGGGAGGGGCGGCGACGGGCGCTTACTGCATCCGGCAGCCGCGGCCCGGATCGGCGAGCGCCCTGGAGGCGACGCTGACGTACCTGTTCTCCTTGCCACCGACCTGCCGCAGATAGATGTCCTGCACCGGGTTGTGGCTGGCGGAAATGGTGAAGGGGCCGCGCGGGCTGTCGATCCTGGCGTTGCGCACGGCCGCCGCGAACTCCGCCTTCCTGCTCACGTCGCCCTTCACGGCATTCAGGCCCACCGCAAGCATCTGTGCCGCGTCGTAGCCCTGCACGGCGTACACGTCCGGCTGCAGCTTGTAGGCCTTGGCATAGGCCAGGCGGAAGGTGCTGTCTCGCGGCGTGTTGAGGCTGTCCGCGTAGTGCAGCGTCGTGAACATGCCGGTGGCCGCGTCGCCCTGGGCTTCGAGGGTGCCGTCGGTGAGGAAGCCCGCACCGTACAGCGGGATCTTGTCCTTCAGGCCGGCGGCAGCGTAGTCCTTCACGAACTTCACGGCACCGCCGCCCGCGAAGAAGGTGTAGACCGCATCGGGCTTCGCTGCCGCGATCTCGGTGAGCAGCGCCTGGAATTCCACGTTGGGGAAAGGCAGGGACAGTTCCTTGACCACCTTGCCGCCGCCCTTCTCGAAGGCTTCCTTGAAGCCGCCCACGCTCTCGTCGCCGGCGGCGTACTTCCAGGTGATCGTCACGACCTTCTTGAGGCCGCGCCTGGCCATCACCTCGCCCATCGCATACCCGGGTTGCCAGTTGCTGAAGCTGGAGCGGAAGATGGTCGGTCCGCACATGGGACCCGTGACCGCGTCCGCGCCCGCATTGGGCACGATCAGCAGGGTCTTGTTGTCCCTGGCCACCTTGGCCATCGCCATCGCGACGCCGCTGTGCACGGTGCCCACCAGCACGTCGACGTTGTCGCGCTTGACCAGCTTGCTGGCGTTGTCCACGGCCTTGGAAGGATCGCTCTCGTCGTCGACCTTGAAGAACTCGACCTCGCGGCCGGCGAGCTTGCCGCCCTGTTCGGACACGTACAGGCGAAAGCCGTTCTCGATGGCGGAGCCCAGCGACGCGAAGGTGCCGGTGGCCGGCAGCATGAGGCCGACCTTCAGCTTTCCGGCGGGCTGAGCGGTGGCGGCCGCGGCGCCGTATGCGAGAGCGCCGGCCAGGGTGAGGTGGGTGAATTTCATCGTTGTCTCCAGTTTGTTCGGGTCGAAAGCAAGGGGTCGGTGGCGTCACGCCGCCAGCGTCGACTGCACGGCGGACTCGCGCTCGCGCAGGCGGAAGCGCTGGATCTTTCCGGTGGCGGTCTTCGGCAGTTCGCCCAGGAACTCGATGAAGCGTGGGTACTTGTAGGGTGCGAGGCGATCCTTCACGAAGACCTTCAGCTCGTCTTCGGTTGCGCTGCAGCCGTTCTTCAGGACGACGAACGCCTTGGTCTTCACGAGCCCTTCGGCGTCTTCCTTGCCGATCACCGCGGCTTCCAGCACCGCCGGGTGCTGCACCAGGGTCGCCTCGACCTCGAACGGGCTGACGTAGATGCCGCTGACCTTCAGCATGTCGTCGCTGCGGCCGGCGTAGGTGTAGGTGCCGTCGCTGTTGCGCACGTACTTGTCGCCGCTCTTGGTCCAGCCGCCCTGGAAGGTGTCGCGCGTCTTCTGCCGGTTGCCCCAATAGAGCATGGCCGCGCTCGGCCCCTGGATGTAGAGGTCGCCCGCCTCGCCGTCGGGCACGGTCTGGCCCTCCTCGCCGCGCAGTTCGACCTCGTAACCCGGCACCGGCCAGCCGGTCGTGCCGTAACGCACCCGGCCCGGCCGGTTGGACAGGAAGATGTGCAGCATTTCCGTCGAACCGATGCCGTCCACGATGTCCACGCCGAAGTGGGATCGAAAGCGCTCTCCCAGCTCCGCCGGCAGCGCCTCGCCTGCGGAGGAAACGAGCCGCAGCGACACTTGCGCGTGCGTCGGCAGCAGCGGCGAAGCCAGCATGCCGGCGAAGCCGGTGGGAGCGCCATAGAACACCGTGGGGCGCACGCCGCCCACGCCACCGGTCAGGCGGCGGAACGTTGCCTCCGGCGTGGGACGTTCCGCCATCAGCAGGGTGGTGGCGCCCGCCGCCAGCGGGAAGGTGAGGGCGTTGCCCAGTCCGTACGCGAAGAACAGCTTGGCGGCGGAGAAGCACACGTCGTCGCTGCGCAGCTGGAGAATGGCTTTGCCGTACAGCTCGCACGTCCAGTACGGGTTGGCATGCGAGTGGACCGTTCCCTTGGGGCGGCCGGTGGAGCCCGAGGAGTACAGCCAGAAAGCCGGATCGTCGGCGCCCGTGCGTGCGCACCGCGCCAGGGGGGTGGCGGCGTTCAGGAAGGCCTCGAACTCCACCTCGGCCGGGTGCAGCGGTGCCACCGGCCTGGAGACGATCACTTTCGCCACCTCGTGGTCGCTGCGGGTCATGGCCGCCGTGATGGCCGGCAACAGCGCGCCCGACACCAGCACGGCCTGCGCGCGCGAGTGCTCCAGCATGTAGGCGTAGTCGTCGGCGGTGAGCAGCGTGTTGACGGCCACCGGGACGACGCCGGCATAGATGGCGCCGAGGAAGGCGACCGGCCAGTCGTTGCAGTCGTGCATGACCAGCAGCACGCGCTCCTCGCGTCGCAGTCCCAGCCCGCGCACGCCGGCGGCGAACCGGCGCACGCGCTCGTCCAGTCCGCCATAGGAGAGGGTGCCCAGATCGTCGATGAAGGCGGCCTTGTCATGCCGTGCGGCATTGGCGGCGAGCAGGTGCTGGGCGAAGTTGAAGACTTCGGGCGGCGGCGGGACGGTGGTGGGCAGCATCTCGGTTCTCAGTTCAGGTGGGACAGGACGGCAGTGGCGGCCTGCACGGCCGCGCGCCGGTGGTAGAAGTTCAGGGCGCGCAGTCCGCCCAGTTCCTCGCCGCCGCCGGCACGGCCGGGTCCGCCGTGCAGCGACTGCGGCATCACGTTGCCGTGGCCCGTGTGGAGTGCCGCCACCTCGGGCGAGATGACGTGGACGCGGCCATGGCTGTCGGCCAGTTCGAGGGCGGCGGCGCCCAGTGCGGTCGCGTCGCTGCCGTACAGCGAAGCGACGAGCGAACCCTGCCCGCGGCGCACGAGCGCGAGGCCCTGCGCCGTGTCCCGGTAGGGCATCAAGGTGGCGACCGGGCCGAACACCTCCAGGTCGTGCACCTGTGCGCTCGCCTCGGGGTCCCGTGCGCCGAGCAGCGTCGGGCCGACACAGCACGCGATCGCAGGATCCGCATCGACCAGCGCGTGGGTCGCTCCGTCGTGCAGGACCTCGGTGTGCTGCTTCAGCTCCGCGAGACCGGCTTGCACGGCGGACAGCTGCGCTCGGCTCACGAGGGCGCCCATGCGCACGGTGTCGTTGCGCGGATTGCCCACGGTGGTCTTCGCCAGGCGAGCAGCGATCGATTGGGCCGCCTGCGCGTACAGCGCCTCCGGCACGAAGATGCGCCGGATCGCCGTGCACTTCTGGCCCGACTTCTGCGTCATCTCGCGCGCCACTTCCTTCGCAAGCAGCTCGAAGGCCTCGCTTCCCGCGGACTCGCCGGGCAGCAGCAAGGCACTGTTGATGCTGTCCGCCTCGATGTTCACGCGTACCGAGCCACGGGCGATCGCCGGGTGGGACCGGATGATGGCCGCCGTATCCGCGGAACCCGTGAAGGAGACGACGTCGAAGGGCGCGAGCTGGTCCAGCAGGCCGGCGGAAGAGCCGCACACCACGGACAGTGCGCCGGGCGGCAGGATGCCGGCTTCGTTCACGTCGTGCACCATGCGCTGGGTGAGCCAGGCCGTCGCGGTGGCGGGCTTCACGATCACCGGGACACCGGACAACAAGGCCGGACCGGCCTTTTCCCACAAGCCCCAGCTGGGGAAGTTGAAGGCGTTGATGAACAGCGCCACGCCGCGCGTGGGCACCTGCACGTGCTGCGACCGGAAGGCGCCGCCCTTGGCGAGGCCGGCCGATTCGCCATCCAGCAGGTGACGACGATCTCCAAGGCTCTCGCCAAGCTTTGCGTAGGTGCCCAGCGTGTAGATGCCGCCGTCGACGTCCACCGCGGTGTCGTTCTTCACGGTGCCGCTGTTGGCCGTCGAAATTTCGTAGTAGCGATCGCGGTTGGCCTGCAGCACCTTGACGATGGCATCCAGCAGCCTGGCGCGTTGTGCGTAGGGCAGGGCCCGCAGGGCGGCGCCTCCCTCGTTGCGCGCGTAGGCGAAGCCGGCGGCCAGGTCGAGCCCGCTGGCATCCACGCGGGCGATTTCGTTGCCGAGCACGGGGTCGATCAGGGCCGTGCCGTGGCCGCTGCCGGCCTGGGCACGACCGGCCAGATGGTTCAGGAGGAGTTCGCTCATGGCTTGCCCCGCGTCAGCGGGTGAACTGGATGGCGCCCTGCGGCAGCAGGTAGAGCACCAGGGCGCGGCCGTGCGTGACCGTGGGGCGGTGGCCGCTGCCCGGCGGGCAGACCACCCAGCCCGCGGGTTGGCCGTCGAAGCGGGCATCGCCCTCGATCGGCATGACCAGGTCGACCTCGCCCTCGGGATGCACGTGGTGCGGTCCCGCGATGTCCTTCATGTCGACGACGTCGACGGAGAAGCCGTGCAGGTCCGCCTCGGGCTTGAAGATGCGGCCGTAGCGGATGCCGCCGGCCTCCCGGTTGCAAAGCCAGCCGGCGGCGACTCCGGCCTGGCAACTGTCCTTCAGGCGCTGGTACAGCGGACTGCCGGAGCCGACATTGGCGTTGAGCCAATCCTGCAGCTCGGCGTCGAGGCGGCGGCCGGCGATCTGGCTGGTGACCTCGCCCAGCTGGGTGCGAAGGGTTTCCGGCGTCACCGCAGGAGAGGAACTGGCATTGGCGGGCATGGGGCAGGGGTCGTTGCGGTGTTGACGCGAATCAAGCTTGCGTTTGGGACTTGGATGCAATATCGTGCCTGTGCACTTTAGGAGCAGGTCCCATTTCATGTCAAGCACAATAATGCATGTTGCCGGGTTAACCCCGGGTGCCGAAGTGCAGGATGATTCCGGAGCGCCGCCCGTCGAGGATCGCGGAGCGGTTTCCGAAAAGCACCCCTTCCTGGTGCGGCTGGGCCAGCGCGTCCGGAGCCGGCGCAACGGCCGTGGCATGACGCGCAAGGAGCTCGCGGCGGCTGCCGGCGTGTCCGAACGGCATCTGGGAAACCTGGAGCTCGGGGTCGGAAACGCCTCCGTCCTGATCCTGCTGCAGGTGGCTTCGGCGCTGCAGTGCAGTCCCGCCGATCTGCTGCGGGATGACGATCGGTCCGTCGAGGGATCGCTGATCCGCGAGCTGCTCGAGTACCAGGACGAGTCGACGCTGCGCCGGGTGCGCGAAGCCATCCTGCCCATCGTCGATGCCTCCGGCGCGAACACGGGGCCGCGTCCCCATCGGATCGCCCTCATCGGTCTGCGCGGAGCCGGCAAGTCCACCCTGGGGCAGATGCTGGCGGAGGACCTGGGCTATCCCTTCCTGGAACTCAGCCGCGAAATCGAGAAGTTCGCCGGTTGCACCATCACCGAGATCCAGTCGCTGTACGGCCAGAACGCCTACCGCCGCTATGAAAGGCGCGCGGTCGAAGAGACGATCCAGATCTATCCCGAGGCGGTCATCGCGGTCCCCGGGGGATTGGTCGCGGAACCCGCGACCTACAACCTGGTGCTGTCGCATTGCACGACGGTCTGGCTCATGGCGCACCCGGAGGACCACATGCGCCGGGTGGCGGCCCAGGGCGACCTGCGGCCGATGGCGGGCAACAAGGAGGCCATGGACGACCTGAAAGGCATCCTGGCGAATCGCACGCCCTTCTATGCCAAGGCGGAGATGCACCTGGACACCAGTGCCCGGCCACTGGACGAATCCTTCCTGTCCTTGCGCAGGATGGTGACGAAAGCACTCCAGATCGAGGGTAAACACTAGGCATCAAAGTGCTTGAAGTTTCTGGGTGACATGCATTATGATGCGTTCAAGCCTGCGATGAAGCGCAGTTTAGTGCATCAGCCCCCTGGAGACTTTCTTGACCGCCACTGTCCACTCCACGTCCGCCCCGGTCGACTACCAGACCCATCCCAGCCAGTACCGGCACTGGAAGCTGAGTTTCGAAGGCCCGCTCGCCAAGCTGTCGGCCGACTTCGATGAGAACGGCGGGCTGCGTCCCGGCTACAAGCTCAAGCTCAACAGCTATGACCTGGGCGTCGACGTCGAACTGAACGATGCGGTCAACCGCATCCGCTTCGAGCATCCGGAGGTGCGCACGGTCATCGTCACCAGCGCCAAGGACAAGGTGTTCTGCTCCGGCGCCAACATCTTCATGCTGGGCGTCTCCAGCCACGCCTGGAAGGTCAACTTCTGCAAGTTCACCAACGAGACGCGCAACGGACTGGAAGACTCCTCGAAGTACAGCGGCCTGAAGTTCCTCGCTGCCGTGAACGGTGCCTGCGCCGGCGGCGGCTACGAACTGGCCCTCGCATGCGACGAGATCCTGCTCGTGGACGATCGCAACAGCGCGGTCAGCCTGCCGGAGGTGCCGCTGCTGGGCGTGCTGCCCGGCACCGGCGGCCTGACGCGCGTGACGGACAAGCGCCACGTGCGCCATGACCTGGCCGACATCTTCTGCACGACCGCCGAAGGCGTGCGCGGCCAGAAGGCCGTGGACTGGCGCCTCGTCGACGAGGCCGTGAAGCCCAACCAGTTCGCCGCCCGGGTGCAGGAGCGTGCCCTGGAACTTGCCGCCGCCAGCGATCGCCCTGCCGGCGCCAAGGGCGTGACTTTGATTCCTTTGCAGCGCACGATCGAGGCCGACGCGCTGCGCTACTCGCACGTGACCGTGGAGATCGACCGCGCACGCCGGGTCGCCACCTTCACGGTCAAGGCGCCTGCGGCCGCGGTGGAAAGCGACATCGCCGCCATCGAAGCGAAGGGCGCCGCCTGGTACCCGCTGCTGGTGGCGCGCGAACTGGAGGACGCGATCCTGTCCATGCGCACGAACGAACTGGACATCGGCACCTGGCTGCTGAAGACGGCAGGCAGCGCCGCGAACGTGCGCTCCATGGATGCCGCGCTGCTCGCGAACCAGCACCACTGGTTCGTGCGGGAGACCATCGGCCTGCTGCGCCGGACCTTCAGCCGGCTCGACGTTTCCAGCCGCAGCCTGTTCGCGCTGATCGAACCCGGCTCCTGCTTCGTGGGCAGCCTGCTCGAACTGGCGCTCGCCTGCGACCGCAGCTACCAGCTGGCGATCCCGTCCGACCCGAGCGCCGCGCCGAGCATCGAAGTGGGCGAGACCAACTTCGGCCTGTACCCGATGGCCACCGGCCAGAGCCGGCTGCAGCGTCGCTTCTACGAGGAGACGCCGGCGCTGGAAGCCGTGCGTGCCAGGGCGGGCCAGCCGCTCGATGCCGACGCGGCCTTCGCGCTGGGGCTGATCACGAGCAATCCCGATGACATCGACTGGCCCGACGAGACCCGGCTGGCCATCGAGGAGCGTGTCTCCATGAACCCCGATGCGCTGACCGGCATGGAAGCCAACCTGCGCTTCAACGGCCCCGAGACCATGTTCACCCGCATCTTCGGCCGCCTGACGGCCTGGCAGAACTGGATCTTCCAGCGCCCCAACGCCGTGGGCGACAAGGGTGCGCTCAAGGTGTACGGCAAGGGCGAGCGTGCCCAATTCGACTTCAACCGCGTCTGACCCGAGGAAACGACATGAGCACGATCGACTACAGCGACAAGATCCCCAACAACGTCAACCTGAGCGAGGACCGCACCCTGCAGCGCGCGCTGGAGGGCTGGCAGCCCAACTACCTGAGCTGGTGGCAGGACATGGGGCCCGAGGGCAGCCAGAACTTCGACGTCTACCTGCGCACCGCCGTGAGCGTGGACCCCGAAGGCTGGGCGCAGTTCGCCCACGTGAAGATGCCCGACTACCGCTGGGGCATCTTCCTGAACCCGGCCGAGAAGGACCGCAAGGTCCACTTCGGCGACCACATGGGCGAGGCCGCCTGGCAGGACGTGCCCGGCGAATACCGCGCCAACCTGCGCCGCATCATCGTCACGCAGGGCGACACCGAGCCCGCCTCGGTGGAGCAGCAGCGGCACCTGGGGCTGACCTGTCCCAGCCAGTACGACCTGCGCAACCTGTTCCAGGTGAACGTGGAGGAAGGCCGCCACCTCTGGGCCATGGTCTACCTGCTGCACAAGTACTTCGGCAAGGACGGACGCGAAGAGGGCGAGGCCCTGCTGGAGCGCCGCAGCGGCAACCAGGACAACCCCCGCATCCTGCAGGCCTTCAACGAGAAGACGCCGGACTGGCTGTCCTTCTTCATGTTCACCTACTTCACCGACCGCGACGGCAAGTTCCAGCTGTGCGCCCTGGCGGAGTCGGCCTTCGACCCGCTGGCGCGCACCACCAAGTTCATGCTGACCGAAGAAGCGCACCACATGTTCGTGGGCGAGTCCGGCATCAGCCGCGTCATCCAGCGCACCTGCCAGGCGATGAACGAGCTCAAGACCGACGACCCGAAGAAGCTGCGGGAGGCCGGCGTCATCGACCTGCCCACGATCCAGCGCTACCTCAACTTCCATTTCAGCGTCACGATCGACCTGTTCGGAGCCGACGAGTCGAGCAATGCCGCCACCTTCTACAGCACGGGCCTCAAGGGCCGGTTCGAGGAAGGCAAGCGCACCGACGACCACCAGCTGCGCGGCCAGAGCTACAAGGTGCTGCAGGCCGCCAATGGCCAGCTGACCGAACGGGAAGTGCCGATGCTCAACGCGCTCAACGAAGTGCTGCGCGACGACTACATCAAGGACAGCATGTCGGGCGTCGGCCGCTGGAACAAGGTGATCGAGAAGGCCGGCATCCCGTTCAAGCTGACGGTGCCGCACAAGGCCTTCCACCGCAACATCGGCGCATTGGCCGGCGTGAAGGTCGCCCCCGACGGACGCGTGATCAGCGAAGCGGAGTGGAAGGCGAAGGTCGGTGAATGGTTGCCGACGGCGGAAGACCGTGCGTTCGTCGCGAGCCTCATGGGGCGCGTGGTGGAACCGGGCAAGTTCGCCAACTGGATTGCGCCGCCGGTGATGGGCATCAACCGCCAGCCGGTGAACTTCGAGTACGTGCGCTTCGCCTGACAGCGGCAATGAACAGCGCGGCGGCGGCGCCGCCGCGCGAGGAGCGATCATGGACGCATCCGACGTCATCTTCATCAAGCAGCACCTGATCGATCCCGAGATCTGCATCCGCTGCAACACCTGCGAGGCGACCTGCCCCGTCAGCGCCATCACCCACGACAGCAACAACTACGTCGTGGACGCGAGCAAGTGCAACCTGTGCATGGCCTGCGTGCCGCCGTGCCCGACGGGCAGCATCGACAACTGGAGAACGGTGCCCCGTGCGAAGGCCTATTCCCTCGAAGAGCAATTCGGCTGGGAGTCGCTGCCCGAAGCCCTGTCCGACGCGGAACTGGCCGAAGCTGCCGGCGGCGCCGAAGTCGTGCTCGCACCGCAACCGCAACTGGCGCCGGAGCCGGCAGCTTCCGCCGGCATCGAACCCGGCGAGACCACTTTCCGCAGCGCGGACTACGGCACCACGGTGCCGCCCTGGTCCGCAGCCCATGCCTTCACCAACCTGTACGGGCCCAAGGCGCCGGTCAAGTCCCTGACGGCAACGGTCACCGGCAATGTCCGCGTCACCGAAGTCGGCAAGGAGTACGACACCCACCACATCGTGCTGGACTTCGGCAGCACCCCCTTTCCCGTGCTGGAAGGCCAGAGCATCGCGGTCGTCCCGCCCGGACTGAACGAGAAGGGACGGCCGCACCACCCGCGGCAGTACAGCATCGCGAGCGCCCGCAACGGCGAGCGCCCGGGCTACAACAACGTCTCGCTCACGATCAAGCGCGTGCTGGAAGACCACGACGGCCGGCCGGTGCGCGGCGTCGCCAGCAACTACATGTGCGACCTGAAGGTGGGCGACAAGGTGGAGGTGATCGGACCCTTCGGTGCGAGCTTCCTGATGCCCAACCATCCGAAGAGCCACATCGTGATGATCTGCACCGGCACCGGCAGCGCGCCCATGCGGGCGATGACCGAGTGGCGGCGGCGCCTGCGCAACTCGGGCAAGTTCGAGGGCGGCAAGCTGATGCTGTTCTTCGGCGCGCGCACGCCGGAGGAACTGCCGTACTTCGGCCCCCTGCAGAAGCTGCCCAAGGACTTCATCGACCTGAACCTGGCTTTCAGTCGTGTGGCCGACCAGCCCAAGCGCTATGTCCAGGACCTGATGCGCGAGCGCGCGGCCGACCTGATCCCCCTGCTGGCCGACCCGAATGCCTACTTCTTCGTGTGCGGCCTGAAGGCGATGGAACAGGGTGTCGTGATGACCTTGCGAGAGGTGGCCACCGCCGCGGGCCTGGACTGGGAAACGATCGGTGCTGCCCTCAAGCGCGACGGCCGACTGCACCTCGAGACGTACTGATGGCCACCCGGGTTCCGCAATGAAGCAAGTCGACGTTCTCGTGATCGGGGCCGGCATCATGGGCGTCGGCATTGCCCAGGTCGCCGCACAGGCGGGACACCGCGTCTACCTGTTCGACCAGCGCGAAGGCGCCGCGCAACTGGCCCGTGACCGCATCGCGGAGGTGCTGGGGAAGCTGGCAATGAAGGGAAAGCTTTCCGGCGCCGATGCGGACGCCGCGGTCGGCCGGGTGATCCCGGCTGCCGCGTTCCAGGACGCGGCGTCCGCGCGGCTCGCCATCGAGGCGATTGTCGAGAGGCTGGAGGCGAAGCAGGCATTGCTGCGGCAGCTGGAGGAGCTGCTCCCCGACGAGGCCATTCTGGCAACGAACACGTCCTCGATCAGCGTGACCGCCATTGCCGCCGGTGCGAAGAGACCCGGGCGGGTGGTCGGTATGCATTTCTTCAATCCGGTGCCCTTGATGGCCCTCGTGGAGGTGGTGAGCGGGCTGCGAACGGATCCCGCAATCGCCACGCAGGTGGCCGAGCTGGCTCGCGCCTGGGGCAAGGTGCCGGTGCAGGCGCGCAGCACGCCGGGCTTCATCGTCAATCGCATCGCGCGTCCCTATTACGCGGAAGCGCTGATGCTGCTGCAGGAGCGTGCGGCGAGACCGGAAGTGCTCGATGCGCTGCTGCGGTCTGCGGGATTCCGCATGGGGCCCTGCGAGCTGATGGACCTGATCGGCCACGACACGAATTTCGCGGTGACGCAGTCGGTGTTCGAGGCCAACTTCTTCGACCGGCGCTTTACGCCCAGCCTCGTGCAGCGAGAGCTGGTGGAAGGCGGGTTGCTGGGACGAAAGTCGGGGCAGGGCTTCTACCCCTACCCGTCTGGAGCACCGGCCATCCCACCTGCTTCTTACGCTGTGCCGGACATCGCAGCAGGGGTGACGGTGAACGGGAAAGGCACCGTCGCCGAACGCCTGCACGCGGCGGTGAGCGCCGTGCCAGGAGTGCGAGCGGCGAGGAACGCGGAGTCCGGGTGGACGGGCCTGCGCATTGGTTCGGGTGAATTGCGGCTGACCGATGGCCGACCCGCCGCGCGGGTGGCCCGCGAGAGCGGCTGCCCGGACGTCGCCGTCTTCGACGAGTTGCCGGTGCAGCAAGGCGGCGCCATCGCCTACTCCGTCGTCGGCTCCCCGGACTGGCAGCGCGCCGCACCCGCATGGCTCCAGCAATTGGGCTTCCAGCCGCACGCGGTGCAGGACACGCCGGGGCTGGTGGTGGCGCGCACACTCGCAATGCTCGTGAACGAAGCAGCGGACGCCGTGCAGCAGGGCGTGTGTACCGAAGAGGGCGCGGACGCGGCCATGAAGCTGGGCGTCAACTATCCGTACGGTCCTTTCGAATGGCTGGCGATTCTCGGCGCGGAACGGGTGACGAGCCTGATGGGCGAGCTCGATCGCTGCTACCGCGGGGAGCGCTACCGGCTCAGTCCGTGGCTCCAGGGGCAGCAGCTCGCCTGAGCGACCGCGGCGGGCGGACGCCCCCCGCGCCGGCGGAGCTGTCTGACCATTGTGCAAGCGCAACAGGCGCATGCCGACCGGAGATGGCAACCGGGCAAGCCGTGTGGCGGGGCGGCAGGCACCGGCTGCGATACTTCAACCCATGCCAGTCAAGCAGTTCCTCGCAGGTGAATTGCGCCAGCTCGCGACCCTGAACCGGAGCGATCGTCCCTGGGAAATGCCGGTGGCGGCCGCGCTTGCCAGCGGGCTGCCGATCTTCATCGGCGTGGCCTACGGCGAGATGGGGCTCGGGCTGATCGGTTCGCTGGGCGGGCTGGTGTTCCTCTACCTGCCCGCGACGGGGCTGGCGCACCGCATGGCCTGGCTGATGGCGTGTGCGTTCGGCATGAGCTGCAGCCATGCCCTGGGCATGCTGGGGCACCTGGTTCCGCCGCTGGTGGTGCCCCTGCTCGTGGTCATCACCATCCTGGTCTCCGTGGTCTGCCGCTTCTATGCCGTGCCGCCGCCGGGGAGCCTGTTCTTCGTGATGACCGCCGCCATCGCCGCGTACAGCCCGATCCACGGCCGCGCGGCGCTGGTGCAGGCGGGGGCGCTCGCGCTCGGCACGGTGCTGGCCGTGGCCATCGGCTTCCTCTACAGCCTGCACATCGTCTCCCGCCGCGGCGTACCCGCGCCCAGCCCGCTGCCGCGGCTGGACTTCGACTTCGTGGTGGTGGACTCGGTGGTGATCGGCGGCTTCGTGGGCCTGTCGCTGCTGGCGGCGCATGCACTGCAGCTGGATCGACCTTACTGGGTGCCGGTCAGCTGCCTGGCCATCATCCAGGGCGCGTCCTTGCGGGCTGCGTGGTCGCGGCAGCTGCAGCGTATCGTCGGCACCGCCGTGGGCCTGCTGGCGTTCCTCGGGATTGCCAAACTGCAGCTGGATGCGTGGGGCGTGGCCGCCGCGCTGACGGCGATGACCTTCATCATCGAGACGCTGGTCGTGCGCCACTACGCGCTGGCCGCCGTCTTCATCACGCCGCTGACGATCCTGCTGGCCGAGGCCGGGCAGGCGACCGCGATGGCGCCGCAGGCCCTCATGACGGCGCGCCTGGTGGACACCGTGGTCGGGGCGGTGCTCGGCGTGGCCGGCGCGGCCTGCCTGCACAGCCCACGCTTTCGCGCAGTCGTCGGCGCCGGCTTGCGCAAGCTGTTGCCCGGCGGTTCGCCGCGCTCGTAGTGCCCCTCACGGCCGGCAACGCGTGTCCGTGATCGCTGGAAAGAGTGCCGCCAGCGCCGGCCGACGTAGGCCGATCACGCCAGACGATGCCCCCTCCGCCTCCATGGGAGTAGAGTGATCGGGTCCCCCAGGGTGATCCCTTTCGTGCCTCCGATCGCCGCTTGTCGTCGCTGGGTTTTGCTTCCGCACCGCCGAGGGCCGTTGCGTGAAGAATCCCAGTACCCAGATCGAGGCCTGGCGCCTCGCCGACCGGATCGCTAGCCACGCCGAACGCGCGATCTTCGATGCCGCCATGGCCTCGGTGGACGGCAGGACTCCTGCTCCCACGGAGCCGGAATGGCAAGGCGTCCGGAACCTGCGTGAACTCGCCAACGGCCTGTTCCACGTGGCGATGCAATCCTTGAAGGAACCCCCCTTGCACGGCCAGCCGGAGGACGACGGTCCTTCGGGCAGCTGGTGGCAACCGCACCGCCGCCGCGCGGCCATTCGGTCTTGCGAATGGTTCTAGTCCGTGCGCGAGGCGCCCGCTGACACCTCTTCGCTTCCGCCCGCCGAAGGAGTCACCGGCGCAGCCTGCTTGCGGCCCGCCAGCGGCTCCCGGTAGATCACGTGGTACGCGAGGGCCACGAGGACGCTGCCGCCCACCAGATTGCCTGCGATCACCACGGCGAGGTTCCTTGCCATCCCGCCCAGCGTCACCAGGGCCTGCCCTTCGGGCGAGCCACCGGCCTGGACCAGCATGGCCAGCGGCATCAGGTACATGTTGGCGATGCTGTGCTCGAAGCCCGCGGCGACGAAAGCGGTCACGGGAAAGACCACCGCCACCGCCTTGTCGACGACGCTGCGGCCGGCCATCGCCATCCACACGGCCATGCACACGAGCACGTTGCACAGGACGCCGCGGAAGAACGCCTCCTGCCAGGAGAGTTCCTGCTTCGCCAGCGCGATCCTGACCACGGCGCGGCCGACGGCACCGGACGATAGGCCGGTGTGCCCGCTCAGGTACACGAGCACGGCCAGTCCCGCGGCGCCGACGAAGTTGCCGGCACAGACCACGACCCAGTTGCGCAGGACGTCCAGCGAGCCGATCCTGCCGTCCGCCCAGGCCATGGCGAGGAGGTTGTTGCCGGTGAAGAGCTCGGCGCCGGCGACCACCACGAGCAGCAGGCCCAGCGAGAACACGCCGCCGGCCGCGAACTGCGATGCGGCGAAACCGAGGGTGGGGTCGGACTTGACGATGACCGACAGCATCGTCCCCAGTCCGATGAAGGCGCCCGCGAGCACTCCCAGCATCACCAGCGGCAGCAGCGCGAGCCGCGCCTTGGCCACGCCGACGGAGTCCACCCGCCGGGCCACCTCGCTCGGCGTGTAGGCATCGAATCCATACAGGTTGGCGCTCACGCGGGAGGCCGGGCGCCGCGCGTGCGCGGTGCCCCTTCCCTGGCTGCGGCCATGCCGATGCGGATCGCTGTTTCCCTGGGCATCGTTTCACTGTAGGTACGGGGCGGCGGCGGCCCTTGCGCTGGATCAAGCGCGTGTGAGCTCAACGGTGCCGAAGGCGGCGAATTTCCCGTCACCGGCCGGTCACAGTCCAGCAGGACAGTGCGCAGAATGGCATTCCTCAGGAGGTGCACCATGGACAGACGCGAATGGATGGCGGCTGCGGCCGCTGCGGGGCTGCTGGCGGCATGCGGCGGTGGAGGCGACGGCGCGGCGGATGCTTCGCTGCAGTCACGGGCGGTCGGCGAGGGCCTCGGCAAGCTGCCGCTGGTCATCGGCCACCGCGGCGCGGCGGGCGAATTGCCGGAGCACACGCTGGCGGGCTACCAGAGGGCGATCGATGTCGGCGCCGACTTCATCGAGCCGGACCTCGTGCTCACACGCGACGGCGTGATGGTCGCGCGGCACGAGCCGATCCTGGACAACACCACCGACATCGCGAGCAAGTTCCCGGCGAGCCGCAAGTCCACGCGCAATCTCGACGGCGTGTCGACCACGGCGTACTTCGCCAGCGACTTCACGCTCGCCGAGATCAAGACCCTGCGCGCGGTTCAATCGAATCCCGCCCGGCCGCAGAATTTCAACGGCCTTTACGAGATCCCGACCCTGGACGAGATCATCGCGCTCGCCAAGGGGGCGAAGCGGCGGGTCGGCATCTATCCGGAGATCAAGCACTCCACCTTCCACGCGGTCGAAGTCGGTTTCGGCCTGCACACCTTCGAGGACAAGCTGGTCGCCAAGCTGCACGAGGCATTCGGGCGGGGCCGCGGCGCGCCGGTCTTCATCCAGTCCTTCGAGGTGGCCAACCTGCAGTACCTGCGCACGCAGACCAACATGCGGCTGGTGCAGCTGATCGACGCCGACGACGTCCGCGCCGATGGCAGCCTGTCCCTCGTCCCGCCCTTCGAGCGGCCCTACGACTTCGTGGTGGCCGGCGACCCGCGAACCTTCGCCGACCTGCTGACACCGGGCGGCCTGGACTTCGTGAGCGGCTACGCCGACGCGATCGGCCCGTGGAAGCCCTACCTGGTGAAGACGGTGGCGGACGGCATCGATCGCACGGGCGACGGCATCCTGACCATCAACGACCGGCGCGTGGACGGCAGCACCGGCGTGATCGAGCTGGCGCATGCCCGCGGCCTCCTGGTGCACACCTGGACTTTCCGCAACGACGCGAGCGGCTACGGCTTTGCCGATCCGCTGGCGGAGATGGCCTACTACATGCGGCTGGGCGTGGATGGCCTGTTCACGGACTTCCCCGCGACCGGCGTGGCGGCGCGCGACAGCCTGCGCTGAAGATCGAGCGTTGGGCCGCCCGCCCGGGCGCGCAGTGCAAGCTCGCGCGCCGCGACCGGCTCGGGCGCAAGCCGCATCTTGACGGGCATCAATTCTTTCCGTGGGCAGCGGCCTAACGTGCAGGAGTCTCCACTCAAGGAGCCGCTCCATGGCAACGTCCTTCCAGCAGGTGCTGGTGCACCTCGATCCGACCCAGTCGACCCCGCACCGCCTCGCGGCCGCACGGGAGATCGCCGGGCAGCAGGGCGCTGCGCTGGCTGCGCTCTACGCCGGCGTTCCGTCCTTCGTGGAGCTTCCCTACACGCCGGCGGTCGGGCCCAGCCTGGCCGCCGACCTGATGGCGCTGGACGAGGAGCGCCGCGCCGGCGTGCGGAAGGCCTTCGCCCGGGCGATGACGGCGGCCGGCCCGGGCGCCACCTGGAGCCAGACCAGCGAAGTGCCGCTGGTGGGCGCCTTCGTGCAGCAGGCGCTGTTCGCCGACCTGCTGGTGCTGGGCCAGCACGACCCGCGGGACGAGGCGGCCCGCTCGGTGCCATCCCACTTCGTCGAGTCCGTGCTGGCGACCTCCGGCCGCCCGGCGGTCGTCGTCCCATCCACCGGTTGGGCCGCACCCGTCAGCGACACCGTCGCGATCGCCTGGAAGGAGACGCCGGAGGCGGCGCGGGCCGTGACCGCGGCCATGCCTTTCCTGCAGCGCGCCTCCCACGTGCACATCCTCACCTGGGGAGACCCCGGCGAAACCGGCGTCGGCGGCCATCGCCTGGACCTGGATGGCTACCTGAAACTGCACGGCGTCACGGCGGTCTGGCACCGCGGCGGGCCGGAGCCCGCCGCGCTGGGAGAACTGCTGTTGTCGCGGGTGTTCGACCTGGACGCGGACTTGCTGGTGATGGGCTGTTACGGCCACGGCAGGGCGCGCGAGTGGGTGCTGGGCGGCGTCAGCCGCACGCTGCTGCAATCCATGACCCTGCCCTTGCTGCTGTCGCATTGACGACCTGGCCCGCAGGAAACGCGGCGGCCCAGGCCCCGGCGAGTCCCGGTGCGCGTCACGCCACCACCGTCACGCTCACCTGCGCATCCTTGCGCAGCACCTCCACGCCCACGCTGCGCTCGTGCCGTTTCAGCAGCAGGTCGCAGTTGGCGCCGGGCGAGCCGAGCCGCTCGATGCGCAGCCAGTCGATGAAGGCCGGCAGCCGCGGGGTGTGCAGGCGGATCGCCGTGCCGTTCGCCTCCAGCTCCAGCCCCAGGCAGGCCTGCAGGATCGCGAAGGGCGCGGCGGCCGCCCAGGCCTGCGGGGAGCAGGCCACCGGGTACAGCGTCGGGCCGGCGCCGTCGCGCCGCGCAAAGCCGCAGAACAGCTCCGGCAGGCGGTGCAGGTCGAAGTGCAGGCTGGCCTCGAACAGGCTGGTCAGCATCTGCCCGGCCTCGGCCGTGCGGCCGTAGCGCGCCATGCCCGCGGCCGCCAGCGCGTTGTCGTGCGGCCAGATCGACCCGTTGTGATAGGACATCGGGTTGTAGCGCGGCTGCCCCTGCGCAATGGTGCGGATGCCCCAGCCGCTGAAGAAGGCCGGCCCCATCAGGGTCTGGATCACGCGCTGCGCATGGGCGGGCGATGCGATGCCGCTCCACAGGCAGTGGCCCACGTTGGACGCCAGCACGCGGCAGGGCTTCTTGTCGCCGTCCAGCGCCAGCGCGTAGCTGCCGAGATCCTCGCACCAGAACGCGGTCTGGAACTTGCGGGCGAGCTGGTCCGCCTCCTGCACCAGCCGGTCCGCGAGGACGGCATCGCCCAGCGCGTGCGCCACCTCGGCCAGCATGCTCTTGCCCTGGTAGACGTAGCCCTGCACCTCGCACAGCGCGATGGGCGCGTCCGCCATCTGCCCGTCCGCGTGGAAGATCGAATCGTGCGAGTCCTTCCAGCCCTGCTGGGTGAGCCCGTCCTTGCTCTTGCGCTGGTATTCCACGAAGCCGTCGCCGTCGGGGTCGCCGAAGGTGTCGATCCAGCGCAGCGCGGCCAGCAGGTTCGGCCAGATCGACTTGAGCAGGGCGGTGTCGCCGGTGCGGCGCCAGTAGGCGGCCGCCAGCACCAGGAACAGCGGCGTCGCGTCCACGGTGCCGTAGTAGCGGCCGAAAGGGATCTCGCGCGTGTTGGCCATCTCGCTGGCGCGTGCCTCGTGCAGGATCTTGCCGGGCTCCGCGTCGCGTTCCGGGTCGGATTCGGTCGCCTGCGTGGCCGCGAGGAAGCCCAGCACGCCGCGCGCGAGCGACGGGTCGATCCACAGGTATTCCAGCGCGGTGAGGATGCCGTCGCGCCCGAAGGTGGTCGAGTACCAGGGCACGCCGGCGAAGGGGTAGGGGCCGGTGGGCAGATCGGTGGTGAGCATCGCCAGGTCCGACACCGAGCGGTCCAGCCACAGGTTGACCAGCGGATTGGAGGTGCTGATGCTGCAGCTGGAGTTGCGCCCCCGCGCCCGCGCGGCATTGTTCTCCTGCAGCGCCGCCGAGTAGCCCAGCGCGCGCGGCGCGGGCTCGCCCTCGCACTCGCACAGCACGCAGCAGTACACGTGCGTTTCCTCGCCGGGGTCCAGCCGCAGTTCGAAGCTGGCGCGACCGGCGTCGACGGCCTTCGGGGCCGGATCGAAGCGCACGCGCGTGCGGCGCAGCAGCCCGTCGCGGCCGCGGTAGGGCAGCACCACTTCCGAGCGGCCCACCTCCGGTGCGCTGCGCTCGCCGCGCTGCGTGCGCTGCATGCCGCGCACTTCGAAAAGGTCCACGAAGTCGCCGTCGAAGGTCATCTCCAGCCGCACGGTGGCGGCCTCCTCGCCGTGGTGGCTGAGGCGGATGGCCTCGTGGCAGACGCCTTTCCACAGCAGCTTGGTGCGGTGCACGTGCAGCGTGCCCTTGGGCAGCACCACCTTGCCGTCCACCGTGAGGTCCGGGTTCATCAGGTCGATCACCAGCAGGCTGTTGGCCTCCTGCACCGACGAGCCCAGGTACAGCGGCCTCGCGCCGTCGATGGTGAGCTCCTGGTGCGACAGGTAGCGCGTGTCGTTGTGGTACAGGCCCTCCTGGCCGGGGGCCAGCACCGCGATGTCGCCGAAGCGGTCGAACATCCCGAAGGTCTCGTCGTTCTTCAGCACCTGCGGCTGCTCGTGGTGCGCGAAGGTCGCGAGCACGTACCACTTGTCGTCGACCTGGATCTTCCTGCGTGGCATGGCCGGCTCCTCAGGCGGGCTCGCGGGTCAGCGCGAGTTCGCGGTAGCGCTCGACGTACTTGCGGGCCATGACGGGCGCGGCGAAGCGCCGCTCGAAGGTGGCGCGGCACACCCGCCGGTCGAGGCGGTCCACCTGGCGGGCCGCGGCGATGGCCTGCTCCTGGTTGGACACGATGAAGCCGGTGACGCCATCGTCGACGACCTCCGGCACCGATCCGTGGGCATAGGCGATCACGGGCGTTCCGCAGGCCATCGCCTCGATCAGCACCAGCCCGAAAGGCTCGGGCCAGTCGATCGGCGTCAGCAGCGCCCGCGCGTTGCCGATGAAGTCGTTCTTGGCCTCGTCGTCGATCTCGCCGACGAAGGTGATGAGCGGATGGGCCAGCATCGGCTCGATCTTCTGCGCGAAGTATTCCCTGTCGACCCGGTCCACCTTGGCCGCGATGCGCAGCGGCGTGTCGCAGGCGATGGCGATCTCGATGGCGCGGTCGCAGCGCTTTTCCGGCGAGATGCGGCCCACGAAGGCGAAGTAGTCGCCGCGCGCGGGATGGAAGTCGTACAGGTCCGGCGGCAGGCCGTGGTGGATCGTCGCCAGCCAGTTGGCCCAGGGCAGGGGCGTGCGCTGGTTGTCCGAGATGGACACCAGCGGGTGCCGGTGGAAGCGGCGGTACAGCGGGACCAGCTCCGGCAGGTCCAGGCGCCCGTGCAGCGTGGTGAGGCTGGGTGTGCGCAACTGCTGCGCCACCGGGAGCTGCATCGCGTCGATGTGGAAATGGATCACGTCGAAGGAGCCGGCGAGCTCGCGCACGCGGTCGAGCATCAGCGTGTGCCAGATGACATGGTCGGGCTTGCCGGGATGCAGCCGCAGCGCGCGGTCGACGATGGGGACCAGCCGCGCGGACGTGTTGGAGTCGCCGCTTGCGAACAGGGTCACGTCGTGGCCCATGTCCACGAGCGTTTCGGTGAGGTAGTGGACGACACGTTCGGTGCCGCCATAGGTCTGGGGTGGGACGCTCTCGATCAGGGGGGCGACCTGGGCAATCTTCATCGGTGGGTTCCTCGACAGTCCGGGAGTGCCGCCGCAACATGGGCGGGTCCAGGAAGTCCCTACCGTAGACCAGACCGCGCTCCGCCGTGTGTAGGACGGCAACGGACGCGGCGCGAGGATTGGCCCGGCGCACCTGGACCGTGCGCGGCAGGCGCCGCGCGCTCTACGGTTGCCTCAGCGCTCGCGGCCGGCCCGGCGCAGCAGCAGGGTCACCGGTTCCACCAGGTATTCCAGCGGCGTGCGCAGCTCGCCCTGGATGAACACTTCCGCCGGCATGCCCGCCTGCATGCTGATCCGGCCGGCGTCGTGCAGCGAGGCCGGGTCGGCTTCGATCATCACCGTGTACCAGGGCTGTTGCGTCTGGCGGTCCACGTTCCGGTCGGCGGACACGTACACCACCTTGCCCGCCACCATGGGCGTCGTCAGCGCGTTGTAGGCGCTGAAGCGGATGTGCGCCGGCTGGTCCTGCTGCACGCGGCGGATGTCCTCGGGACGGATCTGCGCCTCGACCAGCAGCCTGGGATTGGCCGGCACGATGTCGACGATCGCTTCCCTGGGGCTCATCACCGTGCCGGGGCTGGTGAAGCGCAGGTTCATCACCTCGCCCGCGGCCGGCGCCACGATCACCTGGCGCTGCGACGCGTCGGTGGACTTGCGCAGTTCCTGCTGGATCTCCGACATGCGGACCATGGCGATCTTGAGCTGGTCGCTGGCCTGCTGGCGGTAATCGCTCTCCAGGGACTTGATCTTCAGGTCCGTGTCCACCATGCGCTGGCCCGCGCGCGCCAGCTCGGAGCGGCGCTCCTCCAGCTTCACGCCGTAGTCGGCCACCGAGGCTTCCAGCTGCGAGATGCGCGTGTCCGAGATGAAGCCTTCCTTGAGCATCTGGCGGTTGCGCTCCAGCTCGGAGCGCTGGTGCGCCATGGACGACTGCGCCTGTTCGATCTGCGCGCGCAGCGACGCGAGCTCCTGGCCGATCTTGTCGCGCTGCGCCCGCAGCAGCGACACCTGGCCCACCAGGGCCTCGCGCCGCGCCGTGAACAGCGCGCGTTCCTTGGCCAGCTGCTCCGCCAGCCGCGAGTCCTGCTGGGCCGCCTGCTGCAGGTCGGCCGGGAACGCCAGCGTGCCGGCGCCGCCCTGTTCGGCCTCGTAACGCACGACGCCCGCGCGCTCGGCCTGCACCCGGTAGCCCAGGCGGTTGAGGTCGGCATCCACGCCCACGTCGCCCAGCACCAGCAGCGGCTCGCCTTTCTGCACGCGCTGGCCGTCGCGCACCTTCACCTCGCGCACGATGCCGCCCTCGGCGTGCTGCACCGGGATGCGGTCGAGGTCGACCTTCACGTGCGCCTGCGCGACGACCGCCGAGGCCAGCCGCGCGGTGGCCAGCCAGGCGACCGCGGGGACCAGTCCCAGGGCCAGCACCAGCAACCCGGCGCGGGCGAGGCTTCGGGCTTCCCGCAGGTGCGGGTTGTGCAGCACGGGGGTGATGGCGGCGGCGTTCACGAGGCCGTCTCCATGGCGTGCATGGGCATGGGCACGACCTTCGGGCGCGCCTGCCCGGGCGGGGCTTTCACCTGCATGTCCTTCATGACGTCGGCCACCAGCCCATAGTGCTGCGGCTTGCCGGCGTCGATCACCAGCATCTTGTCCACGTGCTGCACGAGCGTGGTGCGGTGGGTGACGACGACCACGGTCACCTGGCCCTTGAGGTTCTTCAGCGCCTGCGCCAGCGCCATTTCGCCCTGGCCGTCGAGGTTGGAGTTCGGCTCGTCCAGCAGCAGCAGCTTGGGGTTGCCGTACAGGGCGCGGGCCAGGGCGATGCGCTGGCGCTGGCCGGGCGACAGCAGTGCCGATGCCGGATCGACCCAGGTGTCGTAGCCGTCGGGCAGCCCCTGGATCAGGTCGTGCACGCCGGCGCGCAGGGCCGCCTGCACGACCTGGGCCGAATCGGGCACCGCGAGGCGCGCGATGTTGTCGGCGACCGTGCCGGCGAAGAGTTCGACGTCCTGCGGGACGTAGCCCAGCCACGGCCCGAGCTGTTCGCGCGGCCATTGCGCTACGTCGAAGCCGTCGAGGCGCACCGTCCCCGCCGTGGGCCGCCACAGGCCGGAGAGCAGGCGCAGCAGCGTGGACTTGCCGGCGCCGCTGGAGCCGACGATCGCCAGCGACTCGCCGGCCTCGAGGTGCAGCGACACGCCCGCCAGCAGGATGCGGTCGCTGCCCGGTGCGCGGAACACGAGTTGCTGGGCGCTGAGCTCGCCGCGCGGCGCCGGCAGCTCCATGCGCGGCGTAGCCTGGTCGGCGGTCGCGAGCAGGCCGGCGAGGCGGCGCAATGCGGCACGCGCTTCCGCCAGGATCTTCCAGCTGCCGACGACCTGTTCGACCGGCGCCAGCGCGCGGCCGAGCAGGATCGTGCAGGCGACCGTCACGCCGGGCGAGGCATGGCCTGCGATCACGAGCCAGGCGCCCACCGCCAGCATCACGATCTGCACCGCCTGGCGCAGCGTGCGGGTGAAGGCGGCCATCGCCACGGTCTTGCGGGCCGTCGGGCGCTGCAGCGCGGCCACCTCGGCGTTCTGCTGCTGCCAGCGCGCCAGCAGTGCATCGGCCATGCCGAGGGTCTGCACGACTTCGGCGTTGGCGAAGGACGCCTCCAGGTAGCGCGTCGCCGAGGCCGCGGACTTCTGCAGGGCCTCGATGTCGCGGCGGGTGAGGACGTCGTTCAGCACCGCGAGCACCAGCATCACGAAGGCGGCCGCTGCTGCCGTCATGCCCAGGTAGGGATGCGCCAGCCAGATCAATGCCACGTACACCAGCAGCCAGGGCGCATCGAACACGGCAAGCAGGCCCTGCGCCGAGAAGGCCGCACGCAGGGCGCCGATGTCGCGCAGCGCCTCGGCCATCGGCTTGCCCTGCCGGGCGCGCTGGGCCACCGTGAGCCGGGTGACCACCGGCGCCAGCGTGTCGGCGATCAGGTTGCCCGCCACCCCCTGCAGCCGGGCCCGCACGTAATCGAGCGCCATCAGCATGAGAAGGCCGAATCCGGCGCCCAGGGCCAGCACCACCAGCGTGTCCGTGCTGCGCGACACGAGCACGCGGTCGAACACCTGCAGCATGAAGATCGAGGGGATCAGCAGGAGCAGGTTGATCAGCACCGAGAAGCCCGCGACGTGGAGCAGAGGTGCGCGGAGTTGCGCCTTAAGGTCTTTCATGCGAGCTCACCTTCGAAAACCTGTGAACGCACCGCGATGGAGGCTGGTGCTTGCGGTGTCCTCTCACAGCGGCAGCGGTCCGGCCACGACGTCGGTGGCAAGCAAGGCCGGTGCGGCTCCCCCCACCTTGGAAAGTGTCGCGAACAACACCGCAGCGTCGCCCCCGGCTCCGTCGTGATCGAAATAGAGATTGCCGGTGTTGGTGTCGTAGATCACCCGTTGATCGGCGGTAGCGGCGCCGGTGACGCCGGCGCCAAAGAGGAACTGCGAAGCGGACAGCGCGCCGGCTGGCAACTCGGTGAACAGGCCCTGCTGATCGTTGAGGAGCAACAAGGTGTCGCCCTCTGCACGGTTGAAATCCGAGATTGTGTCAACGCCGTTGTTCCATCCGTCCCCGAACACGAACGTATCGGCGTTGTTACTGCCCGTCAGCGTGTCGACGCCCGCTCCGCCATACAGCACATCGTTGCCATTGCCTCCAGTCAGCGAATCGATTCCTGCACCTCCGAATAGCCAATCGTTGTCTCCCTGGCCCGTCAACGTGTCGCTGCCGCCATCACCGAAGGCGACATCGTTGCCGTTGTTGAGGCTGAAGGTATTTCCGTTCGCATCGCCGTCCACGAAGTTGATATTTGCGTTCGTCGTCGTGTTGGTCACGTCCGTGACATAGACCTTTGCCGTCTGATCGGTCGAGGAGCCACCGTCGCTCGCACGCACCACCAGGGTAAAGAACTTGCCGTTGATGTCGGTGGACAAGGAACTGCTCTCGTAGTCCAGGAGAGAGACGTCCCGAACGCTGACCTGCCCCGTACTTGCATCGATCTTGAATGCACCACCAGAGTTGTCGCTCACGAGCGAGTACTGCAGCGTGCTGCCTTCGACATCCGTTGCGGCGACGCTGCCAACGATCTTCGAGTCAAAGGCGTTGAACGCGAGGTTGATCAGGTGCTCGTGAAGTGTCCCAAGAGTTGGATTCGAAGTAAAAGTCGGTGGATCGTTGACTGCCGCCACGTTGTAGGTTTGCGTGCCGCTCACGGTGCCGCCTTGGCCGTCTACGACGTTGTACGTCAGCGCCATCGTGCCGTTGTAGTTCGGGGCCGGGGTCACGGTGTAGGTGCCGTTGCCGTTGTCCACCACCGTGCCGTGGTTGGCCTGCAGGTTCGCCACGCTCAGCGTGTCACCGTCCACGTCCGTGAAGCCCGCCAGCAGGTTGGCTGCACTCACCGTGTACGCGGTGTCCTCCGTACCGCCGGCCAGGGTCGCCTGCGTTCCCGTGAGGGCTGGCGCGTCATTGACCGGGGTGCCGGTGAACGACTTGCTTCCGGTCATGGTTGCCGCGCCGTCGCTGACGCTGGTGGCCACGCTGAAGTTGCCGTTGAAGTTCAGTGTCGGCGTGAATGCGACGGCGGCCAGCGCGGCATTGACGCCTGCGATGGCGCCGCTCGCGGTCCAGACGCCGGTTGTGCCGTTGTAGGTCGAGGTCACCCCGGTGAACGTGCCGGTGCTGAGGGCGCCGGCGGCCGTGTTCGACAGCGTCAGGGTGGCGGTGACGTTGGCACTGTCGACATCCGAGACCACGATGTCGGTCAGGTTCAGCGGGGTGTCTTCGGTATAGGTCTCGGGTGCACTGAGATTTGTGGCCGTGGGCGCGTCGTTGACGGCGACTCCAGTGAAGGACTTGCTGCCGGTGACGGTGTCCACGCCGTCGCTGACGCTGGTTGCGACACTGAAGCTGCCGTTGAAGTTCAGTGCCGGAGCGAAGGACACCGCAGCCAGTGCTGCGTTCACGTCCGCGACGGATCCGCTGGCCGTCCAAGTCCCAGTCGCTCCAATGAATGTGGAGGTCACCGTGCCGAAGGTCCCCGTGCTCAGCGCGCCTGCGGCCGTGTTCGAGAGCGTCAGCGTTGCGGTGACGGTGGTGCTGTCCACGTCGGCGACGACGATGTCCGTGAGGTTCAGCAGGGTGTCTTCGGTATAGGTCTCGGGTGCACTGAGATTTGTGGCCGTGGGCGCGTCGTTGACGGCGACTCCAGTGAAGGACTTGCTGCCGGTGACGGTGTCCGTGCCATCGCTAACGCTGGTGGCGACGGTGAAACTGCCGTTGAAATTCAGGGCGGGGTTGAACGTCACGGCCGCGAGGGCAGCGTTCACGTCCGCCACCAAACCATTGGCCGTCCAGGTGCCGGTTCCGGCGCTAAACGTCGACGTCACTGTGCCGAAGGTGCCGGTGCTCAGGGCGCCGGCGGCTATGTTCGACAAAGTCAGCGTCGCGGTGACGGTGGTGCTGTCCACGTCGGCAACGACGATGTCCGTCAAGTTCAATGGCGTGTCTTCGGTGTAGGTTTCGGGCGCGCTGAGGTTCGCGGCGGTGGGTGCGTCGTTGACTGCCGCCACGCTGTACGTCTGTTGCCCTGCCACACTGCCGCCATTGCCGTCGACGACGCTGTAGCTGAGTGTCATCGTCCCGTTGAAATTCGCAGCAGGCGTGATGGTGAAGGTGCCGTCGTGGTTGTCGACCACGGTGCCGTGGTTGGCCGCCAGGTTGGATACGCTCAGCACCTGGCCATTGGTGGCGATGTCCACGTCGGTGAAGCCGGCCAGGAGGTCGGCGGAGGTGACGACGTAGTCAGTGTCTTCCGTGCCCGCTGCCAGGCTTGCCGAGGCGGTGCCGGTGGGCGCGTCGTTCACGGCTGCGACGCTGTAGGTTTGTTGCCCCGCGACGCTGCCGCCATTGCCATCGATAACGCTGTAGGTCAGCCCCATCGTGCCGTTGAAGTTGGGCGCGGGCGTGATCGTGAAGGTGCCGTCGTGGTTGTCGACCACGGTGCCATGGTTGGCCGCCAGGCTTGACACGCTCAGCACCTGGCCATTGGTGGCGATGTCCACGTCGGTGAAGCCTGTCAGGAGGTCGGCGGCGGTGACAACATAGTCAGTGTCTTCCGTGCCGGCTGCCAAGATTGCGATGGCGGCGCCGGTCGGCGCGTCGTTCACCGCGGCTACGCTGTAGGTTTGCTGGCCGGCGAGGCTGCCTCCGTTGCCATCGGTGACGCTGTACGTCAGCGTCATGGTGCCGTTGAAGTTGGGCGCGGGCGTGATCGTGAAGGTGCCGTCGCCGTTGTCGACCACTGAGCCGTGATTTGCCACGAGGCCGGACACGCTCAGCACCTGGCCGTTGGTGACGATGTCCACATCGGTGAAGCCCGCCAGGAGATCGACGGCGGTGACAACGTAGGCGGTGTCTTCGGTGCCCGCGGCGAGGCTCGCCGTGGCCGATCCTGTGGGCGCATCGTTCACCGCGGCCACGCTGTACGTCTGCTGCCCTGCCACGCTGCCGCCATTGCCGTCGACGACGCTGTACGTCAGCGTCATCGTGCCGTTGAAGTTGGGCGCAGGGGTGATCGTGAAGGTGCCGTCGTGGTTGTCGACCACGGTGCCATGGTTGGCCGCCAGGCTGGATACGCTCAGCACTTGGCCGTTCGTGGCAATGTCCACATCGGTGAAGCCTGCCAGGAGGTCGGCGGCGGTGACGACATAGTCAGTGTCTTCCGTGCCCGCTGCCAAGATTGCCGTGGCGGCGCCGGTGGGCGCATCGTTCACGGCGGCCACGCTGTAGGTTTGTTGCCCCGCGACGCTGCCTCCGTTGCCATCTGTGACGCTGTAGGACAGCGTCATGGTTCCGTTGAAATTCGCAGCGGGCGTGATGGTGAATGTCCCATCGTGGTTGTCCACCACCGAGCCGTGGTTGGCGGTCAGCGCGGACACACTCAGCACCTGGCCATTGGTGGCGATGTCCACGTCGGTAAAGCCGGCCAGGAGGTCCGCGGTGGCGACAACGTACGGGGTGTCTTCGGTCCCCGCGGCGAGGCTGGCCGTGGCCGATCCGGTGGGCGCATCGTTCACCGCGGCCACGCTGTACGTCTGCTGTCCCGCCACGCTGCCGCCATTGCCGTCGACCACGCTGTACGTCAGCGTCATCGTTCCGTTGAAATTCGCAGCGGGCGTGATCGTGAACGTACCGTCATGGTTGTCCACCACCGAGCCGCGGTTGGCGGTCAGCGCGGACACACTCAGGACTTGGCCATTGGTGATGATGTCCACATCGGTGAAGCCCGCCAGGAGATCGGCGGCGGTGACAACGTAGGCGGTGTCTTCGGTGCCCGTGGCGAGGCTGGCCGTGGCCGACCCTGTGGGCGCATCGTTCACCGCGGCTACGCTGTACGTCTGCTGCCCTGCCACGCTGCCGCCGTTGCCATCGAGGACGCTGTACGTCAACGTCATCGTGCCGTTGAAATTCGCAGCGGGCGTGATCGTGAACGTACCGTCATGGTTGTCCACCACCGAGCCGTGGTTGGCGGTCAGCGTGGACACACTCAGGACTTGGCCATTGGTGGCGATGTCCACATCGGTGAAGCCTGTCAGGAGGTCGGCGGCGGTGACAACGTAGTCAGTGTCTTCCGTGCCGGCTGCCAGGCTCGCCGTGGCGGCGCCGGTCGGCTCGTCGTTTACCGCGGCCACGCTGTAAGTTTGCTGCCCCGCGACGCTGCCGCCATTGCCATCGATAACGCTGTAGGTCAGCGTCATGGTGCCGTTGAAGTTGGGCGCGGGCGTGATCGTGAAGGTGCCGTCGTGGTTGTCGACCGCGGTGCCATGGTTGGCCACCAGGCTGGACACGCTCAGCACCTGGCCATTGGTGGCGATGTCCACATCGGTGAAGCCCGCCAGGAGATTGGCGGCGGTGACAACGTAGGCGGTGTCTTCGGAGCCCGCGGCGAGGCTCGCCGTGGCCGATCCTGTGGGCGCGTCGTTCACCGCGGCCACGCTGTAGGTTTGTTGCCCCGCGACACTGCCGCCGTTGCCATCGATAACGTTGTACGTCAGCGTCATCGTGCCGTTGAAATTGGGCGCGGGCGTGATGGTGTAGGTGCCGTCGCCGTTGTCCGTCACGCTGCCGTGGTTCGCCGCCAGCCCGGACACGCTCAGGGCGTCGCCGTCCTCGTCGGTGAATCCGGCAAGCAGGTTCGCCCGGGTCACGACATAGGGCTGGTCCTCCGAGCCGGCACCCAGGACGGCCTGGGCCAGCGTGAGGGCCGGGGCGTCGTTCACGTTCGCGATCGTCTGCTCGTTGCCCGTGAAGACGGTGGTGCCGCCCCACTGGTCGGTCGTGACGGCGACCACGCGGACGTGCTGGTTGACCATGCTCTGGTCGGAAGGGATGTGCAAGGCCTGCGCATTGGCGCCGGCGATGTTCTGCCACGTGCCGTCGCCGAGCTTGACCTGCCACTGGTAGCCGATGTCGGTGATGTTCCCGTCGGCGTCCGTGGCGCTCAGGTTCGCGCTGAGGGAACCACCTTCCGCCGCCACGCCGGAATATCCGAGCGCACCTGCCGCCTCCGTGTCCTGTCCTGAAATCGTGACGGTCACCGACGCCCAGCTCAGGGTCCCGTTGGCCATCCGGATGGCGTACAGGAAGGTGTCCGTGACGGAGTCGTTCGCATCCAGCGCACGGATGCTCTTGACGGTCGTTCCTTCCATGAGGCGGAACTCGACGCAACCGTTGACGATGCGAACCTGGTTGCCACCGGCCGTGCTCTCCCACGTCGTCGTGTAGTCCGCGGTGCTGGTGGTGTCCGCATCCTTCGTCAGCAGGGACCCCGAGGTGTCGTCCACCGAATACATCGTCTTTGCCGTGCCGCCCAGGTCGTTGGCCATCACGTTGAGCGTGACGGAACCGTCCGCGTTCAGGGTCGCGCCGCTGTAGATGCCGCCCAGCAGGCCCTGTTCCGTGAGGCTGTAGACGTCATCCTTGGCCTGCGGGGTGAGGTTGAAGGAAACCGTCGATGTGCTCGTCGTGCTGGTGGCCATCAATACAACTCCTGGGGTTCAGCGCGAGGAATGTTCGCCTCGCCTCCGAACCGCAATTGGTTCTGACTTTACGAAGTGCCCGCTGCACTATCGTGCGCTTTGCTCCGGACAAGACAGGCCAAACGGACGAGTTGGCCCGTTCGAGCCATCGAGTCGAGCGGACCTGCTATCGCTCGTTCGACACGAATGCCCAAACCCAGACGACTGCTTTAAGCCGATGGAGAAAATGGAAGGACCTGGCTGCGTGCAAGCTCCATCCTCACGCTGGCGCCCCGGGCCGGGCCCTGCGGCCGGCAGTCCAACGCGCGCGTGACTCTCCATCGAGTGAAGGCACTTTGCCGATCGTCACCCCGGAAGGCCATAGGAGGGACGTCCTTCGGATCTCCCGGCGGTGGTCCGGTCGGGCGGGTGTTTCGCTGGGCCTTTCGTTTTCATTGCACTCGCCGGCTGGGCGCCGGTGGGGGACGCGAGTGGAAAAGAGGGACACCGGCAGGAGAAACATCCCGGGCCGCGGAAGGGGGCCCATGGCGTAATCACTTTTCATGGAACTGGCATCGACCCTCGCAAAGCGGAAGCGGTCCCACCGACTGCTGGCCGCGATCCGGGCGGAAGCGCCGCTGCACCTGTTCGTGCTTTGCTACTTCCTCGCGGGAACAGCGGCCGCCGAGGTGCTCGGTGTTCCGCAGAAGTCCCCGTCCCTCGGCGGGCTCACGCTCCTCTGCCTGGCCATCGTCGTCCTCACGTCACCCGGCGCGGACGTGGTGCTTGGACGGACGGGCGCGGCTGGCGTCGAGCGCCGCGGCGCCGACGTGCTGTCCGGCCTGCTGCTCCTGTGCTCGTGGGCTTTCTTCATGGACACGTTCGTCTCCGTGAAGGCCATGCTTCCGGACATGGTCCCGTTCCACGCGGACCGGGTGCTGATGCAGCTGGATCGGGTGCTGCTGGGGGACGATGCCTGGAAGGTCGTCCTGCCGCTGGTGCCGGGTTGGCTGATGGACGAATTCGAGTTGTTCTACTTTCTCGGATGGGCCTTGCTGATGGTCGTCTCGCTGATCGCGGCGGCCCTTTCGCCGAGCCTGCGGCACCTGCGGGGGCAGTACTTCTGGAGCCACTTCGTGACCTGGGCGATCCTGGGCAACATCGTGGCCGCGGCCTTCATGTCCGCCGGCCCGATCCTCTACGACCAGGTGGATGGACGCCACTTCGCCAGCCTGAATGCGTACTTGTCCCAGGTGGCACCCTGGACCGATTTCGCGCGGTCGCTCGGCATCCGGGCCATCCATGGAGATACGGAAACCGGATTGCCGATCTCCGCCTTCCCGTCCCTGCATGTCGCGCAGGCCACGCTGCTGGTGCTGCTGGCGCGCGGGGTCGGGCCCAAGATGTTCGCGGCTTCCGTGGGCGTGCTGCTGCTCGTGCTGGTCGGGTCCGTGGCGCTGGGATGGCACTACGCCGTGGACGGCATCTTCTCCATCGCCGCCACTCTCTGGCTGTGGCGGTTGGTGGGTCGCTTCACCCGGGCTGGACCGGCCGCCGCGTGACGGTCAGGCGAAGGGCTTCAACTGCTGCAGCAGGGTCGGCACCAGTTCGCTGACCGTAGGATGGATGTGCATGGCGCGGGAGATGACCGTGTAGGGCCGGTCGGCCGCCATCGTGTCCAGCAGCGCGTGCACCACCTCGTCGCCGCTGAGGCCGAGCAGGGCCGCGCCCAGCAGCCGCTGGCTGTCGGCGTCCACCAGCACCTTCATGAATCCCTGCGTCTCGCCCGCTTCGCGCGCGCGGCCCACCCGCTGCATCGGCATCTTGCCGCGCAGGATCTTGCGGCCCTGCGCCATCGCCGTGCGTGCCTCCGCCTCGTTCATGCCGATGCGCCCCAGCGGCGGGTCGATGAACAGGGCGTAGCAGGGAATGCGGTCGCCGAGGCGGCGCGGGTCCTGGTCGAACAGGTTGGCGACGACGATCTCGTGGTCGTTCCACGCGGTGTGCGTGAAGGCGCCGCGCCCGTTGCAGTCGCCGACCGCCCACACGCCCTCGGCGCTGGTGCGGCACTGCTCGTCGACTTCGATGTAGCCGCGCGCGTCGGTGCGGACGCCCGCCAGCTCCAGGCCCAGTCCATCGGTGTTGGGGCGGCGGCCCACTGCCAGCAGCACGTGGCTGCCGACGACGCCCTCCGCTCCGCCCGCGCAGGCCGCGCCGACGGAAATCCCGTCCGCGTGCGGCGCGAGCGACAGGCACTCGGCGCCCAGCTCGAAGCGCACGCCCTCCGCCTCCAGGATGGCCTTGATGCCGTCGGACACGTCCTCGTCCTCCCGCGGCAGCAGGCGCGCGGAACGCTCGACCACCGTCACCCCGGCGCCGAAGCGGCGCATCAGCTGCGCGAACTCCAGCCCGATGTAGCTGCCGCCGACGATCACCAGGTGCTCCGGCACGGCCGCCAGTTCCATGACCGACGCGTTGTCCAGGGTCGGCACGCTGTCGATGCCCTGGAGGTCGGGCCGCACGGGCCGTCCGCCGACGTTGAGGAAGATGCGCGGCGCGCTCAGCTGCCGGCCGTTGACGGCGACGGTTCGCTCGCCGACGAAGCGCGCGTCGCCCGTGATCACCTCGGCCCCCTTCAGGCCGCGCATCCACTTCTCCACGCCCTGGCGCGACTCCATCACGATGCGGTCCTTGCGCGCCTTGACGCGTGCCATGTCGACGCGCAGTTCGCCCGTGTCAAAGCCGAAGTCGGCACCGCGGCCGGCCAGGCGGACGGCCCGTGCGCTGGCGACCAGGGTCTTGGTCGGCACGCAGCCGACGTTGACGCAGGTGCCGCCGAAGTGGTGGCGCTCGATCACCGCGGTGCGCAGCCCCTCCTTGCTGCAGCGCGCAGCCAGCGCCGGACCCGCCTGTCCGGCGCCGATGACGATCGCGTCGAAAGTTTCCGCTGCCATGGGCTCTCCTTGCGCCGGGGCGGTGCGATGGGCTTGCCCCAGCGGCGGACTTTGTCACCGGTCCAGGGGCTTGTCCACGAGCGGCTCACCGCGCCCGGTCGATGCCCTGCGGTCCAGCTGGTCCGCGAGGGTCGCTACCAGGGGGGCCTTTCGCGCGCGTGGGAGTAGCGGCACGCGGACAAGCGGGCAACAATGGGCTGCGGCGCTGAAACACCGGCCAGCAAGCGAGGCTGCTGCTCTTCCATTTGCCCAACCCAGGAGATTGACCATGCTGCGCATCAACGACACGGCCCCGAACTTCGTGGCCGAAACCACCCAGGGCTCCATCGATTTCCACGAGTGGATCGGCGACAACTGGGCCATCCTGTTCTCGCATCCCAAGGATTTCACCCCGGTGTGCACGACCGAGCTGGGCTACATGGCCCGCATCGAACCCGAGTTCACCAAGCGCGGTGCGAAGTTGATCGGACTGTCGGCCGACCCGGTCGACAGCCACAGCCGCTGGCTGGGCGACATCGAGGAGACGCAGGGCGCGAAGGTGAACTACCCCATCATCGCGGACGGCAACCTGGCGGTCTCGAAGCTGTACAACATGCTGCCGGCCGAGGAGGTGGGCGCCGACGGCCGCACGGCGGCCACCAACCAGACCGTGCGCTCGGTCTTCATCGTCGGGCCCGACAAGAAGATCAAGCTGATGCTCACGTACCCGATGACCACCGGGCGCAACTTCGACGAGATCCTGCGCGTGCTCGACTCGATGCAGCTCACCGCGAAGTACCGCGTGGCCACGCCCGCCAACTGGAAGCAGGGCGAGGACGTCATCATCGCCGGCTCGGTGTCCGACGAGGAAGCGAAGAAGCTCTTCCCGCAGGGCTGGAAGGCCGTGAAGCCTTACCTGCGGGTCACCAAGCAGCCGGGGAACTGAGGCGCTTGCGGATGGTTGCGCCCACTGCTTCGTTCACCGGCCCGAGCTTCTACGACGAGCAGCTCGTGCCGGTGCAGTTCGGCCCGTTCGCGGAGCAACTGGTCGCCCGCATTCCGGCGAACGTGCGCGGGCCGGTGCTGGAAATCGCCTGCGGCACCGGCGCCCTGACCCGGCCCTTGCGCGAGCGGCTCCCTGCTTCGGTGGAACTGGTCGCCACCGATCTCGCCCCTGGCATGCTCGACTACGCGCAGGCGCGCTCGCAAGGTCGCGCCGGCATCACGTGGCACGTCGCGGATGCGCAGCAGCTGCCTTTCGACGATGGCGCGTTCGGCGCCATGGCCTGCGCCTTCGGCTTCATGTTCTGTCCGGATCGCCTGGCGGCCCTGCGCGAGGCGCGGCGGGCGCTGGCACCCGGCGGCCTGCTCGCGTTCACGGTGTGGGACCGCATCGAGGCCAATCCGCACGCGCTGGCGAACGCCCAGGTGCTCGAAGCGCGCTTCCCCGGCGATGCGCAGATGAAGTTCCGCACGCCCTACGAGATGAGCGACGAAGGCGTCCTGCAGGGCCTGCTCGCGGCGGCGGGCTTCGCCGACGTCACGATCGACACCTGCCGCCTCCCGATCCGGGGCGTCGATCCGCACACGCTGGCGAGCGGGCAGATCCGCGGCACGCCCCGCAGCGCGCTGCTGGTCGAACGCGGCGTGTCGCTGGATGAAGTGATCGACGAAGTGGCGGCGGCGCTGGCGCGCCAGGGCGGCAGTCCCTATGCGGGGCATGCGCAGGCCAAGATCGTGACGGCCCGGGTCCCGTAGCGCGCTGCGGCGCGGCGGCGGTGGCCCGTGCGTCTGCCAGAATGGCCCGCACTGGAGGCCCTGCACCGACGATGGTTCCCGCAACCGATTCGACCGTTCCCGACGAACCGCAACGCCTGTCCAAGGTGGTCGCCGCGCTGGTGCCTTGCTCGCGCCGAGAGGCCGAGCAGTACATCGCCGAAGGCTGGGTGCGCGTGGACGGCACGCCGGTGGAAGAGCCGCAGTTCCGTGTGGGCTCAGCGCAGCGGGTCGAGATCGATCCGAAGGCCCGCCTGCAGGCCGCCGGCCCCGTCACGCTCCTGATGCACAAGCCGGCGGGCATGGGCACGGCGCAGGCGCAGGCGTCGCTGGGCGCGGCCTCCCACTGGAGCGGCGACACCTCGGGCATCCGGCGCATCAAGAACCATGGCGCCGGCCAGGTCGCGCTGCTGGCGCTGCCGACGCCCGCCAGCGGCCTCGCGGTGTTCAGCCAGGACGGGCGCATCGTGCGCAAGCTCACCGAAGACGCGGGCCTGATCGAGCAGGAACTGGTCGCGGAGGTCGACGGCACCATCGCACCCAACGGCCTGGCGCGCCTGTGCCGGGGCCTGGTGTTCGAGGGCAAGGCGATGCCGCCGGCGCGCGTGAGCTGGCAGAGCGAAAAGCGCCTGCGCTTCGCCACCAAGGGCATCGCACCGGAATGGGTGCCCTGGATGTGCGAGCAGGTGGGCCTGAAGCTCACCGCGCTCAAGCGCCTGCGCATCGGTCGCATCGCGCTGGCCGGCCTGCCGCCGGGCCAGTGGCGCTACCTGCCGCCGGGCGAGCGCTTCTGATGCGGACCGCTCCGGTTGCGGCAAGCTACTGGAGCCAGCCGCCCGAGCGGCTGATGGAACAGCTGCACGCGCGGCCCACCGGCCTCGCCGAGTCCGAGGTGCCGGCGCGCCTCGCGCAGTACGGTCCCAACTCCCTCGAAAGCGCCCGGAGCAGCGGCGCGCTGGCACTGTACGCCCGCCAGTTCAAGAGCCCTCTGGTGCTGATCCTGATCGCGGCCTCGGCCGTCTCGCTGGTCGCCACGGAATGGGTCGACGCCGGCGTCGTGCTCGCCGTCGTGTTCGGCAGCACGATCCTCGGCTTCCTGCAGGAATTCATGGCCAGCCACGCGATCGAGCAGCTGCGCTCGCAGGTCACGATCAAGTCGGTGGTGCTGCGCGACGGCGTGGCGCGCACGCTGCCGTCGGCGCAGGTGGTGCCCGGCGACGTGGTGCAGCTGGCCGCCGGCAGCCTGATCCCGGCCGACGCCCTCGTGCTGGAGGCCAACGACTTCTTCGTCAGCCAGGCGGTGCTCACCGGCGAGACCTTCCCGGTGGAGAAGATGCCCGGCGCGGTGGCGGCGGATGCGGGGCTGACCGGGCGCAGCAACTGCGTGTTCATGGGCACCAGCGTGCGTAGCGGCACGGCGCGGGTGCTGGTCGCGGCGACGGGCAAGGAGACCGTCTTCGGTCAGATCGCGGGCAAGCTGGCGCTGCGGCCGGCGCTGACCGAGTTCGAGCGCGGCATCCAGCGCTTCGGCTACCTGCTCACGCGCATCATGCTGGTGATGGTGATGGTCGTGCTGGCCATCAACATCTTCCTGCAGAAGCCGCCGATCGAATCGCTGCTGTTCGCGCTGGCGCTCGCGGTGGGCCTGACACCCGAACTGCTGCCCGCCATCATCAGCGTCACGCTGTCGCACGGCGCCAAGCGCATGGCGCGGCTGGGCGTGATCGTGCGGCGGCTGGCGTCGATCGAGAACCTGGGCAGCATGGACGTGCTGTGCACCGACAAGACCGGCACGCTCACGGCGGGCATCGTGCAGCTCGATGGCGCGGTCGACGTGGCCGGCCAGCGCAGTGCGGCGGTGCTGCGCCTGGCCTGCATCAACGCGCGCTTCCAGACCGGCCTGGCGAATCCGCTGGACGAGGCGGTGAGCGCGGCAGGGGACAAGGAAGGCGTGAACCTCGCGGCGGTGCGCAAGGTCGACGAGATCCCGTACGACTTCGTGCGCAAGTCGCTGTCCGTCGTGGCGGCGGACGCCGCCGGCGGTCGAACCCTGGTCACCAAGGGCGCGCTGGCGAACGTGCTGGGCATGTGCGACCGGGTGCGCGACGGCGCAGGCGACGCGCCGCTGGATGCGGCCGCCCGGGCGCGGATCGAGGCGCGCTACGACGGCTGGAGCGCGCAGGGCTTTCGCGTGCTCGGGGTGGCCTCGCGCACGGTGGACGATCGCGCCGGCTCGTACTCGCGCGCCGACGAGACGGGCATGTGCTTCGAGGGCTTCCTGCTGTTCCTGGATCCGCCCAAGGACGACGTGCGCCAGACCCTGCTGGACCTGGCGCAGCGCGGCGTGCAGCTGAAGATGATCACGGGCGACAACCACAAGGTGGCGCGCCACATCGCCCAGGAGATCGGCCTGCCGGTCACGGTCACGCTGACCGGCGCCAACCTGCTGGCGATGAGCGACGAGGCACTGCTGCACGCGGCGCAGCAGGCTACCGTCTTCGCCGAGGTGGACCCGAACCAGAAGGAACGCATCATCCTGGCGCTGCGCAAGACCGGCCACGTGGTGGGCTACATGGGAGACGGCATCAACGACGCGCCCGCCCTGCACAGCGCGGACGTGGGCATCTCGGTCGACACCGCGGTGGACGTGGCCAAGGATGCCGCGGACTTCGTGCTGCTGCGCAAGGACCTGGCCATCCTGCGCGCCGGCATCGACGAAGGCCGGGTGATCTTCGCGAACACGCTCAAGTACCTGCTGACCACCATCAGCGCCAACTTCGGGAACATGTTCAGCATGGCCGTGGCCTCGGTGATGCTGCCGTTCCTGCCCTTGCTCGCTTCGCAGATCCTGCTGAACAACTTCCTGTCGGACATCCCGGGCGCGACGATCGCCAGCGACAACGTCGATGCGGCATGGACCGAGAAGCCGCGCCGCTGGGACACCGCCTTCATCCGCGACTACATGGTGCTGTTCGGCCTGGTGAGCTCCGTGTTCGACTTCCTGACCTTCGGCGCGCTGCTGTGGCTGTTCCATGCCACGCCCGAGGAGTTCCGCACCGGCTGGTTCATCGAGTCGCTGCTGACGGAACTGGTGATCGCGCTGGTGGTGCGCACGCGCGGCCCGTTCTGGCGCAGCCCGCCGGGGCACCTGCTGCTGGCGAGCACGGTCGCCGTCATCGCGCTCACGCTGGTCTTGCCCTACCTGCCCTTCGTGTCCGTGTTCGGCTTCGTTCCGCTGCCCGCGCCGCTGGTGCTGGCCATGATCGCGCTGACGCTGGCGTACGTGGCCGCGGCGGAAGTGGCCAAGCGCTTCTTCTACGCGCGTCGCTAGCCCTCCGAGCGAGGTGGAGGCCGGTCTCCGCGCGACCTGCGCGCGGAGCCCATCCGCAATGAGTCCCCGGGATTCAGGAAGGAAGTGCTAGCATGCATCGCCCTTAGGAGAGCGACATGACCGGCGCATTGGCAGAGCGTGAGTTCCTGGGACGGCGTGGGTTCTTGCGGGCCTCCGCGTTGTGGGGCGGCACCGTCGCACTGGGGGGCCTGTCGGGACGGGCATTCGCCGCCGGCACGCTGGCGGTTCCGGTCATCGACAAGCTCGGGATCCGGGTGCTGGTGGACAGCAGCTTCGACAACTTCGCGCGGCCTGCCCAGGTCAACGGGGTGTCGGTCGCTTCGTCGGTGCGCACCGGCGACTTCCGCCGCAGCCTGCACAACGAATGGGGCCTGTCGCTGTGGCTGGAGCCGCAGCGCGGCGGCGAGCAGCGCACCCTGATGCTGGATTACGGCTACACGCCGGAAGTCCTGGCGAACAACATCGAATTGCTCGGCGTGGATCCGTCCAGGATCGACGCGTTGATCGTGAGCCATGGCCACTACGACCACTTCGGCGGCCTGCTCGGATTCCTGGACCGGTACCGCAGCAAGCTGTCGCCCGACATCAAGCTGTACGCAGGCGGCGAGGACAACTTCTGCCATCGCCTGTCGCGGGGCCGGGCGCCCGGCCAGTTCGCCGAATACGGCACCTTCGACCGGCGCGAACTGGAGGCCAGGAAGATCACCACGGTGCTCGCCGAAAGCCCGGTGGTCATCGCCGGCCAGGCGTTCACCACGGGCAAGATCCAGCGCAGGAGCATCGAGAAGGTGCTGCCCAACTCGTTCGTGGAATTCGCCATGAAGGACGGCCTCGGCTGCGACGCGGCCCGCTACGTGCCGGCCGACACGGTCGGAAAGATCGTCCCCGACGAACACATCCACGAGCACGCCACCTGCTTCCACCTGAAGGACAAGGGGCTGGTGGTGATCAGCTCGTGTGGCCACACGGGCATCGTCAACACGGTGCGCCAGGCGCAGGAGGTCTCCGGCGTGGAGAAGGTGCACGCCATCATGGGCGGCTTCCACCTGGGCCCCGCGCCCAAGGATTACCTGGCGCAGGTGGTGGGCGAGATCAGGAAGCTCAAGCCGGACGTGCTGATTCCCATGCACTGCAGCGGCCAGAACTTCATCGACGAAGCCAAGGTGCAGATGCCGGCCAACCTGCTGCTGTCCACGACGGGCAGCCACATCGTCTTCGGCGCCTAGCAGCGCGCCGGCTGCCGCTGGGAAGAAGAGCGTGCGGACGAAGGCTCTGGCGCTGACCTTGCTGGTGGCCTCGACGGCCGCAGGCGCGCACGACCCCCCGCCGCAGCGGTCTGCGGCGCAGCTGATGGACGTGCTGATGTGGAACCGCGAACCCATTGGCGGCCCGTTCGCCTTGGTGGACCACCATGGCAGGCGCCGAACCGATGCCGACTACCGGGGCAAGCTGCTGCTGGTGTACTTCGGGTTCACGGGCTGCGTGGACGTCTGCCCGACCGACCTGCTGCACATCGGCCAGGCGCTGGACAGGCTGGGCGAGGCCGGCAAGGGCGTGCAGCCGCTGTTCATCACCGTCGATCCCGCGCGTGACACGCCGCGCCGCCTGGCCGCCTACGTGCCCAGCTTCCATCCCACGCTGGTGGGCCTGAGCGGCAGCGCGAGCGCGGTGCGGCGTGCCGCCGACCAGTACCGCGTCTACTTCAGGAAGGCGCCCGGCGGCAGTCCCACCGATTACAGCGTCGACCACTCGGCCTACGTGTACCTGATGGACCGCGACGGCAAGTACCTGGATTTCTTTCCGCCTGGCACCTCCGCCGACCGGATGGCCGAAGTGCTGCGTCCCTTTCTTGCGCGGCCTTAGGGTTGCGCCAGAAGTCTTCGTGGTGCTGCAGGTGAACCGTCACGCCTGGCCGCGCCGAGTGCACCGGCCGACGCGAAGGACCTGGATCGCGAGGACGATGGTCACGGCCAGTCCCAGCACCGACAGGCCGATCCACACCAGCACCATGGAGCCCGGGTCCATGGGGAGGCCCGCGATCACTGCCGGCGCTGCGCGAGGCGCGGCGCAGGTTCCCCCGCACCGTCGCGCGCCTTGCCGGCAATCCAGCCGCCGCACGCCTTCCACCCGCGGCACACGCCGCTGGCCAGCAGGCCGGTGACCGCGAGCATCGCCACGGTGTGCACCCCGAGTGCGGCGAGCGCCCAACCCAGCGCACCCATCGCGGAAGTCGCCGCCGCCGGCGATGCACCCAGGCACAGCGGCGCCAGCGCCGGCACCAGCATCAGGCCGGCTCCGTGCGCGGTGGACATGGCGAAGGACCAGAGTGCCAATCCCGCGTGGCCCGCCGGCGCTTGCGCCACCCGGGGCGTGCGGTGCGACAGGTGCATGCACACGAGCAGCACGCACAGGCCCACCGCCAGCATCTGCAGCCAGCCGCGGTCCAGGGCGACGCGGGAGAACACGGCGCCGGCCACCAGCGCGACGGAGGCCAGGTGGCCGATGGCGATCGGCAGCAGCGCGCGCAGCGGCTGCGCGCCGTCGCGGGAGCGCAGGCCCCAGGCGGCGGCCCAGATCCAGCCGCTGGCCGGGTTCAGGCCGTGCAGGGCGCCGACGCCGGCCACCGCCAGCCAGGGCCACAGGTTTGCCAGGTCCATGGGCGTGCTCCGCTTCAGCCCGCGTGGACTTCAGGCGTTCGCATGGCAGCACGAACCGGCGGTGGTGGCCGGCGTCGCCTGCGCGGGCGCCTGCGGCTCGTAGCGGTCGTGGTGGCGCACCCAGTCCATCGTGAAGGCCGCGTTGTGTTCGTCGCGGCCCTTGGGCGTGAGGTCCAGCAGGTTGTAGGTGCCCATCATCACTTCCACGCCGCGGCCGTAGGTCGAGTAGGTGTGGAAGACCGCGCCCGCATCGTCGCGGTAGAACACGCTGACGCCGGGCGCCTCTTCGGCGGGGAAGGCCTGCGTGGTGTAGTTGTAAGGCACCTTGCCGCTGGCGATCTCTTGTGGCGTGAAGCTCACGCCGAAGTCGTGGTTGAAGTCGCTGCCGTGCGAGGACACCCACCGGAACTGCCAGCCCATGCGGCGGCGGAAGCGCTCGATCTGCGCGAGCGGCGCGCGCGAGACGGCCAGGAAGGTGACGTCGCGGTGCGCCAGGTGCACGTTCATGCCGTCGGCGTGGTCGGCCATGTAGGAGCAGCTCGGGCAGCCTTGCTCCCAGTCGGGGCCGAGCATGAAGTGCTGCACCAGCAGCTGGCGGCGGCCGTCGAACAGGTCGGCCAGCGAGCGCGGTCCGTCCGGTGTGTCGAAGACGTAGTCCTTGGTGATGCGGACCCAGGGCAGCGCGCGGCGGGCCTGCGCGATGCGGTCGTGCAGCTGCGTCAGTTCCTTCTCCTGCGCGAGCAGCGCCTTGCGCTCGGCCAGCCAGCGTTCGCTGGACACGGTGGGATGGTTCTCGATGCGCCCTGGGGCAGTGGTCCTGTTCATGGTGATCTCCTTGGCTCGATGAGCCGTTCGCGTTGTCGACAATGCGCGGCCCCACCGCCTGGGGTGGCGGGTGCGCTCGAAGGACCGGTCGTGCGACCGGAGGGGGATGTCGGCCGGGGTTCCGGCGTGAAGGCGGCTAGGCCTTGCGCGCCCGATCCGCCGCGGCTTTCGGCCGCCGCACGGCGCGGACCTTGCCGCTGTTGCCGCCGCCGCAATAGAACAGGCCGGCGCCGTCGGACTCCAGGCCGCTCACGAACGTGCCGGACGGCATGGCCAGCCGATCGAGCACCGCGCCGTTGGCGGGGTCGATGCGGCGCAGCTCGCTCTCGTCGCCTTCCCAGGTGCCGTGCCACAGCTCGCCGTCGACCCAGGTGACGCCGGTGACGAAGCGGTTGGACTCGATGGTGCGGCGGATCGCGCCGGTGGCGGGATCGATCTGGTGGATCTTGCGGTCGCGGTACTGGCCCACCCACAGGCTGCCCTCGGCCCACGTGAGGCCCGAGTCGCTGCCGCCGCCGGGCGCGGGGATGGACGCCAGCACGGCGCCGGTGGCGGGATCGATCTTGTCGATGCGCGACTCGGCGATCTGGTACAGGTAGGTGCCGTCGAAGGCCGTGCCGGCATCGCAGGCCACGTCCAGCTTGCGCGTGGGCTCGCCGCTCTCGGGATCGAAGGCCACCAGCGCACCGCCGGTGGCGGCCCAGACGTCGTGCCCGTCGTGGGTGACGCCGGCGATCTTGTCGGCGCCGGCGAAGGGGCCGAACTCCCGCACGATCTCGGCGGTGCGCGGGGCGGGCTGCGGTTCTTTGCGGGTCATCGGTCGGCTCCTGCTGGCGCGTTTCCTTGCGCCGTGGGAGAACTCTATCCAGGTGCGAGCGCCGCGGGGAGTAACAAGATCGTCGTGAATCCGGCCAGCGGCGGAGCCAGCCAGCGTTGCGCCCGGGCCCGGCCGATGGAACGCGCGCGACCCTCGGCCTCCAGCTCGGCGAGCGCGCGCTGCACGGTGCGCTGGCTGGCGCCCAGGGCCAGCGCCAGTGCGGACGTGGACCAGGGCGCGCCGTCGGCCAGAAGCGCCAGCAGCGAGGCCTGCTCGCCGGCTATGGGGGGTGCCAGGACCACGACGTTGCGCCCCTCCTGCGGCCGCAGCGCGAAACCGCGCGCCGTCGCCTCGATCCGCGCCAGCGGCTGCACCAGGGCGCGCAGCCGGCCGATCTCCACGCGCAGGCGTGCCCGGTGCGTCTCGTCCGGATGGCGCATGCGGAAGGCCTCGGTGATCAGCGCATCGCGGTCCGCATCGCCGGGCCAGGCCTCCGCGAGCGCTCGCGCCAGGGCGAACAGCACCGGCCGGCGCGCCAGCGGCCGCCACACGGCGCCGACGCCCAGGCCGCGACGGCAGGCATCGACCACCAGCGCGTCCGAGGCGAGGTGCGCGGCGACGTCGGTCAGGCGCAGCAGCCGCTCGCCGTCGGCGACGCGCTGGCGGGCCGCGGGGCGATCGAGCGCCGCCAGGGCCTCGTCCACTTCGGCCTGCAGTGCGGTCACGCCGGCGCGCGCCGCGGCGTCGCGCGCCCGCTCCAGCGCCCTGCGCGCATCGTCCACGCGCAGCGAGCGCAGCGCGAGTTCGGCCGCGGTCAGCTCGGCGACCGCGCCGAGGGCCGGCGGCAGGCCGCGCGCATCGATGCCGGACAGCGCCGCTTCCGCCTCGTGCAGCCGTCCGAGCAGCAGCAGCCGGCGCGCCGCGATGAGCCTGGCCTGCAGCGCATTGCCGCGGTCGGCATGCGCTTCCAGCGTGGCGCAGGCCGCCAGCAGGGCCCGCGGCGAACCGGCGAAGTCGCGCATGGCCAGCGCCACCTCGGCCTCGGCCACCACGCAGCGGGCGCGCGCCAGTTCCTCGTGCGCGCCGAAGCCGCGCGCCGCACGGCGCAGCAGTTCGCGCGCGCGCGGGTGCTCACCGAGCTGGGCCATGGCGATGCCGCGCAGGGCCAGCGCCGGCGGGTCCTCGCGCAGCGCGACGCGCTTGAGCGCCCCGAGCGCATCGCCGGCCGCCAGTGCGCGCGCGGAGGCGGCGATCAGGGAATCCATGGCGGAAGGCTACACCGGCGCGGCGATGCGCCGGCGCTGCTGCGTTCGCGCGGCCGTGCGCCGCCATGCATGGCGCGGCTTCACGCGCGCCGCAAGCCGGCCGGGCCGATTCCTTGCGCGAGCGCGCCCGACCCGGCCGCACGCAGCAGCCGCTGGAACGTCGGGCATTCGCCGTGGGAGGGAGCCGGGCACACGGCGGCATGCCGCAGCCCCTTGCTCATCGCCTTCAGGCGCGCGACCATCCCGTCGATCTCGTCGGCCTTGGCCGAGAGCATGCGGCGGTCCAGGCTGGGGCTTCCGTCCGGCGCGAACATCGAGGCGATCTCGTCCAGCGAGAAGCCCGAGGCCTTGCCCAGCGCGATCAGCGCGAGCTGGTCCAGCACGCGCGGGTCGAAGCGCCGCCGCAGGCCCTGCCGGCCGGTGGACGCGATCAGGCCTTTCTCCTCGTAGTACCGCAGGGTCGAAGCCGCGACGCCCGCTCTCCTGGCCACTTCGGCGATGTCCATCCAGAAACCCCTTGACCTCAAGTCGACTTGAACTTCTATAGTGCCCCCATCGTGCGGAGACCCGCTCGAACCGTCAACAGGAACCCCATGGCCCACACCCTTTCTACCTTCGCGGCGAGCGTCCGCGAGATCCTGCAGACCCAGGACAACCCCGCCGGCCGCGAGCAGGTGGCCGCGCTGCTGCGCGATGCGCTGAAGGACCGCGCCTTCGTCGAGAGCCTGTTCGACGCGAATTCGCCGGAGCGCAAGGTGGTCTACCAGGACCCGCAGCTGGGCTTCTGCATCCTGGCCCACCGCTACACGGATGCGAGGAGCGGCCCGCCGCACGACCACGGCCCGTCCTGGGCGATCTACGGGCAGGCCGACGGCGATACCGTCATGTCGGACTGGGCCGTGCTCGAGCCCGCGCGGGACGGCGGCCGCGCCAAGGTGAAGAAGCTGCGTGAGTACACGCTCACCCCCGGCGCCGCGCATGTCTACAACGAGGGCGACGTGCACGCACCCGGCCGGGCGGGACCGACGCGCCTGATCCGCATCGAAGGGACCAACCTGGAGGGTGTGGCGCGCGGACGGTACGAGGCCGTGGCCGCGGCGTGAAGAGCGTCACGGGAATCCTGTGAGCGAAGGACGCCGGGGCCGTTCGCTCACCCGTTCGGGTGATCCCGGCGGGCGGCGCCTCGCCTACAAGCAGGGGTCCTCGTTTCGGGAGAAGGACTTGCTTCGATTGACGGCCTGTGCATGCGGCTCGGACTACCTGGTGCAAACCGACAAGGGCCCCTGGATGCGCCTGTTCCGCATGCGCGCGCATTACTACTGCGTCAAGTGCAGGACCCGGCAGTTCCTTCCCGAGAACCGGCGCGTGAGCTGGTCGGTTTCGCGCATCGACATCGACGCCGCGCTGCAGGCGGACAGCGTCGCTTCGCGCGAGCGGACGCCGGCGCGCAGCGCCGCCGAAGCCATGCGCTAACCCGCCGCGCTCCGGCCCCCACCCCCGCGGTCGCCTCACGACCGTTGGATGCGGTCCAGCGGCGTCGCAAAGCTCAGTTCGTGTCCATCCGGATCGCTGACGTGGAAGTAGCGCTCGCCCCAGGTGGCGTCGTGCGGCTCGGCCTGGGGCTGCAGGCCGGCGGCCACCGCCTGCCGGTACAACGCGTCGACATCCGCCACGTAGAAGATCACCCGGCCCCACCACGACCAGCTGCGCTCGCTGCCCTCGGTGGTGAGGTTCAGGCAGGCGTTGCCCGCGCTGAAGCTGGTGAAGGCCGCTTGCGGACCTCCGTAGCGCAGCGCGAAGCCCAGCGCCTCGTAGAAGCGCACGGCGCGCGCCATGTCGTGCGTGGCCAGCGTCAGGGCACTGATCGATTCGATCGATGCCGGGCGCTGCTCGCGTGCGGATGCGCCGGCCACGCCGGCGTCACACGGTGGGCTGGATGTTCTGGTTGACGCCGAACAGGTTCTTCGGGTCGTACTTGTTCTTCAGCGCCACCAGCCGCTCGTAGTTCTCGCCGTAGGCCTCCCGCACGCGCCCGCCTTCTTCCTGCGTCAGGAAGTTGACGTACACGCTGCCGGTGGCGAAGGGTGCGGCCGCCTTCCACAGGTCGCGGGCCCAGGCGATGCAGGCCTCGTCCTTGGCGGGATCGTCCCAGCGGCCGTGCACGTTCATCACGTACTGGCCGTCCCGGTGGTTGTAGGCCGTGGCGGTGCGCGGCACGCGGCTGACGGCGCCGCCGAGCTGGGCACAGGCGATTTCCGTCTGCGGGTCGGGAATGCGGCGCGCGAAGTCGATCAGCACGTCCGACAGTCCATCGGACAATGCGGCGAAGTCGTGCGACTTCCAGTAGTTGCGGGCGCCGGGCGTCAGCAGCGGGTCCAGCACCGTCTGCCAGGCCGTGTAGGGCATCGGCCCGACGATGTCCGCGATCGGCTTGCCGAATTCGCGCAGCGGCTTCGCGATGCGTTCGCCTTCCGCGATGTCGCCGGCGTAGCACATGGCCAGCGCCAGGATCTCCTTGCCGTGCCATTCGGGCGGCAGGAAGGGCAGCGGCGGCGCCTGCCGCAGCACGAACCAGCAGACGAAGTTGTCGGGCGCCTTGGCCACGAACTCGCGCTTGAAGCGCAGCACGTCCTTGGCCGCGTCCAGCGGATGGATCACCAGCCCGGCCAGCACGGTCGGTCCGATCGGATGCAGATCGAACTCGAAGGAGGTGACGACGCCGAAATTGCCGCCGCCGCCGCGCAGGCCCCAGAACAGGTCGGCGTTCTCGCTCGCGCTGGCCGTGACCAGCTCGCCGGCGGCCGTGACGACGTCGGCCGAGCGCAGGTTGTCGATCGACAGGCCATAGGCCCGGCTCAACCAGCCGAAGCCGCCGCCCAGCGTGAGGCCGGCGACGCCCGTGGTCGAATTGATGCCCAGCGGCGTGGCGAGGCCGAACGCCTGCGCCTCGCGGTCGAAATCACCCAGCGTCGCGCCGGGCTCGACGCGCGCGGTCCGCCGCACCGGGTCGATCCGCACCGACTTCATGAGCGACAGGTCGATCTGCAGCCCGCCGTCGCAGACCGCATTGCCGGCGATGTTGTGGCCGCCGCCGCGCACGGAGAGCCTCAGGTCCTTCTCGCGCGCGAACTGGATCGCACGCACGACATCGGCTGCTCCGGCGCAGCGCACTGCGACGGCCGGGCGGCGATCGATCATCCCGTTCCACACGGTCCGTGCCTGTTCGTAATCCTCGGAGCCCGGGGTCGCGACCCGGCCACGCACCGTCTGTCGCAGTGCCGCGAGTGCGTCTTCGCCGAGCGTGGCGCCGGTTGTTGTTGCCGTCATGGTCGCTTCTCCTGGGGGTTCAAGGGAAAAGTGAAGCTACGCCACGCCGGACCAATTTTCAATTTTGTTGCAACTTGGAACGCGCTCGACCGTGGCGCTTCGGTCCCGGCGCGTTCGGCGCGTTCGGCGCGGCCTCGCGGAGTGGATTCCGGCGCGACACGGCTTGCGCGGATGCCTGCCACGCACGCCGGTCCGACAGCGATACCAACCCAATACAAGCTCGCGCGCGACCGACATCGTGCGAATACCGTCGCCGACCAGACTGCAGGCAAGCCAGGGGGCGGGCGGCACGGAGCGAGGGCCGCCCACCCCCTTTCCACCGGTTCGCTCACGGAGATCGTCATGGACCCGCGCATCGTTTCCACCCTCGGCTATCTCGGCACGGTCGCCGCCGCCGTGCTGGCCGCCGTCGTCATGAGCGGCCAGGCCTGGGCCGAGGGGCCCATCGATGTCCTGCCGCCGTTCGTTGGCGGCGTGGTGCGCGCGCAGGTGCAAGCCGAGGTGCTGCAGGATCCGTCGACCGGCATCGCCGGCGGCATCCGGCGCTGAACTCGACAGCGGGAGCGGCGCTCCCGCGTCTTGCAACCGCGATGTATCGGCCTCGTATCCGAATGGAAATCACAGCGTTCCGCGCCCGGCCGGCCCTAGACTGACCGCATGAGCAGGCAACCGCCGTCGCCGCCGCCCCTGCACCGGGACTTGCCCCCGGCGCATGCGCAGGCGCTGGCGCGACTGGCCCTGGCCACGGCGCAGGCCTCCGGCCGGGAGCTGTTCGAGCGGCTGGTGCGCGAGCTGGCCGCCACGCTCGAAGCACCGCTGGTGCTGCTGGCCGTCGTGGCGCAGGAGAGCGAAGGCCGGTTGCACACGCTGGCGGTCTGCCTGGACGGGCGGATCCTGCCCAACTTCGATGTCGACGCCGCCGCGCTGGCGCAGCCGGCCGCCGACCCGTTCTTCGCGAAAGAGAAGCTGAGCGCCGCCGTCGCGCGCCCTCTCGCCGACAGCGCCGGCCAGCCCCTGGGCATGCTGGTCGCGATGGACCGGCGGCCGATGGCGGCGGCGGCCGGCTACGCCGACGCCATGCTCGAGGTGGTCGCCGCCCGCGCGGCCGCAGAGATCGAGCGCGTCCGCATCGACGAGACCCTGCGCGCGGTCGCGCTGGGCGTGTCCGCGGCGCGCAGCGGCTCGGTGTTCGATGAACTGGTGCGGCTGCTGGCGACGATCCTGCAGGTCGACGTCGCCTTCGTCGCCCAGCCCGACCCCGAGGTCGCCCTTGGCATGCGGATGCTCGCCTTGTACTGCGGCGGCGAGGTGGTGCAGGACATCCGCTATCCCCTGGCCGGATCACCCTGCGCCACCGTCCTGGGCCAGGGCTTCCGTGCCTATCCGACCGGGGTGCAGACGCTGTTTCCCGAGGATGCGGAGCTGCGAGACCTGGGCAGCGACAGCTATGCCGGCCATCCGCTCGTGGGTGCCGACGGCAAGGCGCTGGGCCTCGTCGCGGTGGCGTCGCGCCGGCCGCTGGTGCAGCCGGACCGCGTGCAGGCCACGCTGAAGATCTTCGCCGTGCGCGCCGCGGCGGAGGTGGAACGGCTGCGCGCAGGCGAGGCGCAGAAGCAGGCGGTGGAAGACCTGCGCCAGCGCGAAGAGCAGTACCGCGCCATCTTCGAAGGTTCGCTCGACGGCCTGTTCCTGTGGGACGAGCAGCTGCAGATCTGCGACGTCAACCCGGCCGGGCTGGCGCTGTACAACTACGGCCGCGACGACGTCATCGGCCGCAGCTACCCGAGCACCATGCCCACGGAGTACGTGAAATCGCGGCTGGACATGGTCCGGCGCGCGCTGGCGGGCCAGAGCACGCACGTCGAGACCACGGTGCTGCGCCCGGACGGCAGCACCTTCGAGGCCGACCTGCGCGTCATGCCGTTCGTGCACCGCGGCCGGCCCCATGCGCTGGCCGTGCTGCGCGACATCAGCGAGCGGCGCCAGCGCGAACGCGAGCTGCAGCACAGCGAGGAGCAGTACCGCGCCATCTTCAACGCCTCGGTCGACGCGATGGTGCTGCGCGCGGCCGATTTCCGCATCGTCGACGTCAACGCCACCTACGAGGCGTGGTCCGGCTACACGCGCGCCGAGGTGATCGGCGTGAACCGCGTGCTGGCCAATCCGCAGGGGGTGCGGGACGTCATCCGCGCGCTGCACGACCAGGCGCTGGCGGGCGCCACCGTGCGCCTGGAGACGCAGCTGATGCGGCGCGACGGCTACAGCCGCGAGCTGGAACTGCGCGGCGTGCCGATCCTGCATCGCGGCCAGCCGCACGTGCTGTACATCGGCCGCGACATCACCCAGGCCAAGCTGGCCGAGCGCGCCCAGCGCGACAGCGAGGAGCAGTACCGCGCGATCTTCGACGCCTCCGCCGACGCGCTGGTGCTGCGCGACGCCGCCTACCGCGCCGTCGGCGTCAACCCGGCCTATCTCTCCATGAGCGGCTACACGCGCGAGGAAGTGATGGCCGCCGACGGCGTGCTCACGCTGGGCGACCCGGTGCTGCGCGAGCGCCTGCGCGCGGACCACCGGCTGGCGCTGGCCGGCCGGGAACTGCGCTTCGAGATGAGCGCCACCCGCAAGAACGGTTCGGTGCTGGAAGCCGAGGTGCAGGGCACGCCGATGACCTACCGCGGCCAGCCGCACGTGCTCTATGCGGTGCGTGACATCACCGCCCGCGTGGCCGCCGAACAGCGCCGCGTCGAGCTCGAGCGCCAGCTGCGCCAGGCGCAGAAGATGGAAGCCATCGGCCAGCTCACCGGCGGGCTGGCGCACGACTTCAACAACATCCTCACCAGCGTGCTCGGCTACATCGACATGGCGCAGGAGCGGCCCGCCAGCGTGCACGACCCGGTGCTGGCGCGCGACCTGTCCCAGGCGCGGCTGGCCGCCGAGCGGGCGCGCGAGCACGTGGCGCAGCTGCTGGCGTTCTCCCGGCCGCGCCGCGGCGAGCGCCGGCTGCTGGCGCCGGCGCAGGTGACGGCGGGGGTACTGCAGCTGCTGCGGCCGAACCTGCCTTCGTCGATCACCGTCGATTGCGATGCGAACGACCTGGACGCCACGTCGGCGTCGCCGGTGCTGGCCGACCCGGTGCAGTTCGAGCAGGTGCTGCTCAACCTGTGCATCAACGCCCGCGACGCGATCGGCGAGCACGGCACCATCCGCCTGCGGATCGTCCACGCCCCGGCCTGGGGCCACTGCGCCTCGTGCAGCGCGCGGCTGGAAGGCGAGCGCTGGGTCGGCTTCGAGGTGGCCGACGACGGCCGCGGCATGACGCAGGACGTGGTCGACCGCATGTTCGAGCCCTTCTTCACGACCAAGGAGGTCGGCCGCGGCACCGGCATGGGCCTGGCGATGGTGCACGGCATCGTGCACGACCACGGCGGCCACATCCAGGTGAGCACGGCGCCGGGGCAGGGCTCGTCGTTCCGGGTGCTGCTGCCCGTGCCCGCGGAGGAAGCCAATCGGGCGGCGTGCCTGGGATCGGCGCCCGCCGCGGCAGCGGCCACGCCCAAGCTGCACGGGCGCGTGCTGCTGGTGGAAGACGATCCGATGGTCGGCGGCTTCATGCGCGACCTGATGCAGCACTGGGGCCTGGAGGTGGTGCTGGAAAGCGATCCGCTGCGGGCGGCGCGGCGGCTGGCCGCGCAGGAAGCGTTCACGCTGCTGCTGACCGACCAGACCATGCCCGGCATGACGGGGCTGGCGCTGGCGCGGCACGCCCACCGCGAGTGCCCGGGCCTGCCGGTGCTCCTCTACACCGGCAATGCCTTCGACATCGACGACCAGGAACTGGTCGACAGCGGCGTGACCCGCCTGCTGCGCAAGCCGATCGACACCGCCGCCTTGCGGCCGCTGCTGGGCGAACTCCTGCAGCCGCCGCTTTCCTGAGCCCGCGCCGGCGCGCGGGGCCGGTTCACGCCAGCACGATCAGCGCGGCCGCGGCTGCGCAGAGCATCGACACGCCGGCATAGCGCAACATCAGGCCGGACGTTCGCGGGTCATACGCGTGCGCCTTGCCGCCGTGCGAGGGCAGCGGCGCACGCCGGCGCCGCGAGCCGCCGTGCGAACTGGAGGGTGGAGAAAGTTTCATCGCGCGGCCCTCGCGTGGCCCACGTACTCGTAGCCGGCCTCGCCGCCCACGAAGCGGTAGCCGTCGGCGGTGAGGCCGTCGCCGGGCGGGCCGCCCATGGTGCCGCCGGACGCGGACGGCGCCGATGCCTGCACCGTCGATGCCTTCATCGCGAACGGATAGCCGATGGCATCGCCGGTGGCGATCGTTCCGTCCACGCGGGCCTGCTGCATCGCCGCTTGCACGTCGGCGCGCGAGAGCTGGCCCTTCCAGTAGCTGGGGGCACCCGTGCTGGAGACCACGGGTACGGCAATGTCCGTGTAGGGCGCGGCATCCGTGTAGGCCAGCGGGGCTGCCTGGGCGCACGCGCCGCCGGCAGCGATCGCTGTCAGCGCCGCGAGCAGGGCATTCAATGACTTCATGATGAGCTCCTGGAGAGAACAGGCCGCGGCCGTCCGCCCCGCCTGTCGAAGGCGCGGTCGCGTCGGGTAAAGGGCGGCGCCCCTGTCGCGGGGCACGCACCCGCCCCATGCCGTGCGCAGCGAGCGCGGCATGACAGGCTGTAAACGTTGGATCGAGCGGCGCGTTGGCGCCGGCGGCGGGGTCAGCCGCGTTTGCGGCGGCCGACGCAGCGAAGCCGGCCGCAAGGTCTGCGAAGCCAAAACTTGACGTGCGTCATGGGGGTCCCCTAAGAAAATTCCTGTGTCACGTCAGCATAGTTCGTAAGCTTTACAAATCCAATGTGAAAGGTGTACCACGAATGGGGGATGGGTCGTGGCGCGGATCGTGCCGCCGCGGTGGCCGCGCTGCTAGACCGTGGCCGCACCGTGCCCGACCGTGGCCAGGGCGAGCGCGAGCCGCGCGCCCACTGCCGCGTTGTTCTTCACCAGCGCGATGTTGGTGGCGAGGCTGCGGCCGCCGCTCAACGCGCCGATGCGCGCGAGCAGGAAGGGCGTGACCGCCTTGCCGCTGATGCCCTGCGCGCGCGCCTCGTGCAGCGCCTGCTGCATCAGCGCGTCGATCTCCGCGCGCGGCATCTCGAAGGCAGCCGGCACCGGCACGCTCAGCACCACGCCGCCGGCCAGCCCCAGGTCCCACTTGGTGCGCAGGAAGCGCGCCTGCGCCTGCGGGTCGTCGAGGCGGTAGTCGGCGGCAAAGCCGCTGTCGCGCGTGTAGAACGCGGCGAAGTGGTCCTGCCCGCAACTGAGGACCGGCACGCCCTGCGTCTCCAGGTATTCCAGCGTCAGGCCGATGTCCAGGATCGACTTGGCGCCCGCGCACACCACGGCCACCGAAGTGCGCGCCAGTTCCTGCAGGTCGGCGGAAATGTCGAAGCTCTCGGGCGCGCCGCGGTGCACGCCGCCGATGCCGCCGGTGACGAACACCTCGATGCCCGCCAGCGCCGCGCAGATCATGGTGCCGGCCACCGTGGTGGCGCCCAGGGCGCCGCTGGCCAGCACCGCGGGCAGGTCGCGCCGGCTCACCTTGAGCGCCTCGCCCGAGCGGCCCAGCCGCTCCAGTTGCGCGTCGTCCAGTCCCACGCGGATGCGCCCGTCCATCACGGCGATGGTGGCGGGCTCGGCGCCGAGTGCGCGGATCAGCGCCTCCACTTCGCGCGCGGTCTGCACGTTCTGCGGATAAGGCATGCCGTGGGCGACGATGGTGGACTCCAGCGCGACGACGGCGCGGCCGGCGGCCAGGGCGGAAGCCACGGCCGGGCTCAGGGCCAGCCAGGAAGAGGCGAGGGCGGAGGGCATGGCGGTGGCTGCTTCAGGGCTTCGGATCGGGTTCGGCCTTCGTCCATTCTCGCGCGGTGAGCCACAGGCGCAGGTCAAATTCGAGCTGGTGGTAGTGCGGCTCCATGTGCAGGCACAGCGCGTAGAACGCGCGGTCGTGCTCGCGCTCCTTCAGGTGCGCCAGTTCGTGCACGACGATCATGCGCAGGAAATCCGCCGGCGCGTCCCTGAACAGCGCGGCGATGCGGATCTCGCGCTTGGCCTTGAGCCGCCCGCCCTGCACGCGGGAGACGGCGCTGTGCGTGCCCAGGGCGTTGCGCACGATGTGCAGCTTCGGGTCGTAGGCCACCTTCGCCACCGGCGGCGCGCTCTTCATGTGCCGCGCCTTCAGCGCGCTCACGTAGTCGTACAGCGCGCGTTCGGTGCGCACGTCGTGCGCCTCAGGATGCCGCTGCGCCAGGGTCTCGGCCAGCCGGCCGGCCTCGATCAGGTCGCGCACCTGCTGCAGCAGCTCGGGGGGGTAGCCGCGCAGGTAGGGAAGGGGGATGCCGGGCGCCATCGGCTTCGCGTCAGCCCATGCGCAGCAGGCGCGCCGCTTCTTCCAGCCGCGCGTCCTCGATCTCGCGCAGCACGGCGGACAGGTCCACCGCGCCCGGCTTGCGCTCGTAGCGGCCGGTCAGGGGCATGTCCGGCACCAGCAGGCCGCCGGCGTACAGCGCCCAGATCTCCGGGCCGTATTGCGTGGCCAGCAGCGCCGGCGCATGGCGGCCGAAGAAGGTGCGCAGGTTGTCGACGTCGCGCATCAGCATGCGCGGCGCGTGGTTGTTGCCGGCGGCATCCACCGCCTGCGGCAGGTCGATGATCACCGGCCCGTCCGCCGCCAGCAGGATGTTGAACTCCGACAGGTCGCCGTGGATCACGCCGGCGCACAGCATGCGCACGACTTCGTCGATCAGCGTGGCATGGTGCTGGTGTGCGTCCGCCTCGCTGAAGTCCAGGTCGTTCAGGCGCGGCGCGGCGTCGCCCTGGCCGTCGGCCACCAGTTCCATCAGCAGCACGCCGTCGTGGAAGTTGCTGGGCCGCGGCACGCGCACCCCGGCCGCGGCCAGCCGGTACAGCGCATCGACCTCGGCGCTCTGCCAGGCGGCTTCCTGCTGCTGCCGGCCGAAGTTCGTGCGCTTGGCCATGGCGCGCGCCTGCCGGCTGTTGCGGACCTTGCGGTTCTCGGTGTAGTCGACCGCCTGGCGAAAGCTGCGCTTGTGGGCTTCCTTGTAGATCTTGGCCGCGCAGGTTTCCCCGCCGCAGCGCACCACGTAGACATCGGCCTCCTTGCCGCTCTTGAGCTGGCGTACGACGCTGTCGATCAGGCCTTCGTCCAGCAGGACCTGAAGGCGGGCGGGTGTTTTCATCGCCCGATTCTGGGGCTTTTGCGGAGGACCGCCTTTCAGGGGGTGCCGATGCGCGGGAGACTGCCTTGGCTCCGCTCGCCCACCCTTGGCAGAATGCGGAGGCTTCAGCACACCAGGAAGGCGAACATGAAGAAGCCGGCTTCGACCGAGGGCGCGTCCGCATCCGACCTGATCGACCGCAAGATCGTCGAGCTTGGCGACTGGCGCGGCGACACCCTGGCCCGGATGCGCAGGCTGATCCGCGAGGCCGACCCCGAGGTCGTCGAGGAGTGGAAATGGATGGGCACGCCCGTCTGGTCGCACGACGGGATCCTGTGCACCGGCGAGTCGTACAAGGCGGTCGTGAAGCTCACCTTCCTGAAGGGCGCTTCGCTGGAGGATCCGGCCAGGATCTTCAACGCGAGCCTCGACGGCAATGCGCGGCGGGCGATCGACATCCACGAAGGTGAGGAAGTCGATGCGGCCGCATTCCAGGCGCTCATCCGGGCGGCAATCGCGCTCAACACCTCCGCGAAGAAGGCCAGGCCCAAGCGCGTGAAGTAGGCCTGCGCGCGGGCCGCTGGCGCCCGCCGCCGACGCTACGTCCGCGATACACCCCCGTTGCTCGTGGCGACGGCTGCGATTCGCGCCGACTACAAGAATGCGGAATACGGGCGCCCATCGACGTTCGCCCGATACCAGCCCCTTCGAGACTGCGCGCTGGCTTCACTGCCATCGAAAGGGTTCTTCATGTTGCGCGATTTCTTCAGCAAGCCGACACCGCGCTCGCGGCTCGTCGGCGCTTCGATGCTCGCGCTGGGCCTGTTCGCAGGCGGCGCGCACGCGGACGCGATCATCGACGCGAACGCCAATGCCACCGCCGTCGCCGTGGCGGCGTGCATCGTGCCCGGGGAGAACCCGCTGCACGAGTCGCGCCTGTACGCGATGGTGCACCTGGCGGCGCACGACGCCGTCAACGCCATCCAGCGCCAGTCGCGCCCGTACGCGTTCAGTCCCGCGGTGCAGCCGGAGGCCTCGCCGGATGCGGCGGTGGCGGCGGCGGCGCGCGACGTGCTGGTGAGCCAGCTGCCCCGGTCCGGCGTTCCGCCGGAGTGCGTCGCAGCGGGCACGGCCCGCGCGGAAGCCGACTACGCCAGGGCACTGGCCGCCGTCCCCGACACGGCGGCCAGGCAGCAGGGCATCGCCCTCGGCCAGGGTGCGGCAGCGGCGATCATCGCCCTGCGCGTGCAGGACGGGTCGGACACCGTGCTGGTGGATCCCAAGTTCGAGCAGGGCACCTTGCCCGGTCAGTGGCGCTTCACGCCCGGCTCGCCGCCCATTGCGTTCGCGGCCGGCTGGGGCGGCGTCAAACCTTTCGTGCTGCGCGCGGCGACGCAGTTCGAGCCGGGCAAGCCCCTGGCGATCGACTGCAGCCGCCTGCTGGACAAGCTCGCTTGCCGCCGATACGCACGCGACGTCGAGGAGGTCCGGCGCCTGGGCGGCGACGGCATCGTCACCAGGTCGGCGCGCTCGAAGGACCAGACCGAGGTCGCCCTGTTCTGGATGGAGAGTTCGCCGACGGCATGGAACCGCATAGCGCGATCGGTGAGCGAGGGCGAGCACCTGGACCTGTGGCAGAACGCGCGGCTGTTCGCCCTGCTCAACGCGGCCGAGGCCGACGGCTACGTGGCGAGCTGGGCCACCAAGTACCACTACCGCTTCTGGCGCCCCATCACCGCGATCCGCGAAGCCGCGAACGACAACAACCCCGGTACCCAGGCCGACCCGACCTGGATGTCGCTGCGACCCGCGCCGCCGGTGCCGGACTACGAATCAGGCCACGCGCTGCAGGGAGCGGCGGCGGCCGAAGTCATGAAGAGCGTGTTCGGTCGCAACGACATCGCCTTCGATGCCTGCAGCCTGAGCCTGCCCGAAGGCAAGTGCGGCGACGGCAATGCGGTGCGCCGCCACTTCCGCAGTTTCGACCAGGCCGCGATCGAGAACGGCGAGTCCAGGATCCTCGCCGGCTTCCACTTCCGCGACGCGGTGGAAAAGGGGATCGCGCACGGCCGGCAGGTCGCCCAATGGGCCGTCAACCATTCCATGCAGCCGCTCTCCGGCAACAAGCTGGCCGAGCAACGCAGCTACCCGTGAACGCCGGCAGCCAAGGAGATCGATCATGTCCCTTCCGAACAGATTCCACCGGCGTGGCCTCTGGCTGCCCGGATCCATCGTCGCCGTCGTGCTTGCGCTGATGCTGGCGATGACGGCCTCGCGCGGCGCGATCGGCGCGGCGCACGCCGTCCACGGCAAGCCCCCCGTCGCTGCGCCCGTGCGGCTGCAGCAGGATCTTCCCGAGTCGCTCGATCCCCTGCGCGTGGATGCGCTGCAGGGGAACGTGGAGGCCAGCGTCGGCCTGGCGCAGCTGCTGCTCGACCGGTTCGACCGGACCGGCGAGCAGGACAACCTGTACGAAGCCTTCCAGTGGATCGCGCGGGACTGGGACCAGGTCGAGTTCCTGCGCAGCGGCGTCATCCAACGTGCCGTCGTCGACCATTGCGACGGCCCGGTGCTGCGCTGGCACTGGCTGTGCGTGGCGGGGGAATGAGGAGGGAGCCCGAGCAGGGAAGCTGCACAATCCCGGAGCGCCGCGGGACGCGCACCCGCGGCCACGACCTCGACCGCTCCGAGAAAGACCACGATGCAGAAACCCGCCTCCCTCCTGGTCGCCGCTTTCACTACCGCCTTGCTCGCAGGCTGTGCGCAGGCTGCGGGGCATGAAGCGGCAGTAGTAGCGATCCCACAGTAAAACGGTGCTGGGGCCGAGGCGCACTTCGGGTGGCTCCCGCCGTGCACGGCCGTCCGGGTCGCACGCTGCCTGCAGCGTATCGTTCGACGCATGGACATTCGCGTCGAGTCGAGGGCAGCACCATCTGACGAGCTGGATCCCGTGCTGATCTGGTTCGGCGGCCGCCGGGTCCCCGTGCTCTCCATCGTCGATCGATGGTACGGACCGCATCAGCGATGGTGGAAGGTCGAGACGGAGGACGGCTTCTACGTCCTGCGGCGTGACTGCGGCACAGGAGAGTGGGATTTGGCGGCAGTGACCAGGACGTAGGGCGCGGCCGAGGGTGATTCTGTCGGCCGATCGCCGCGGTTGGCGGGACATCGAGTCAAGTGACTGGAGTCCCACTTTGGACCGGAGCGGTGCATTCATACTCAACCTGCAGCTCCTCATCCGGGCCGAATGTTGGGGTGCTGCGCGAGGCGAGCCCTGCATTGCGCGGAGGCGCCAATGGGAAGTTGATGTCAATATTCGCGACGCCATGATGTGCGCGCGATGAGGAGGCGTCATGTCACTGCTGCCCGCCACCAAGGCGCTTCTGAAGTACCTGCACGACAATCCCGACGTGCGTAGCCAGATTGCGGCCAGGCGCGATGCCACCTTGGTCTACGCGGGCAACTTCTTCCGGCCCATGTGGCAGGAAATCAGCCAACTCAAGCTGCGTTATCCGCAGATGGCCAGCAAGCAGACACTGGTCGAACTGCTTGCCCGCATTCCAACTCCTGGGCAGGGCCACGAGAACCTGCTGTCCTGGGCGCAGTCTTTGGACTCGCTGCAGCCCTGGCAGCAGAACGGCTTCATCGCGTGGCGCGCACTCTCGGGCATCTTCGCGTCCAACGCGGTCGGAGCGGTCTCGTTCTGCATCGGTTCCCGTGTGCGGCCGGAGGAGAAGGTGTTTGCCGCAACCGAGATTCCCGTGCTGCTACGCAACCCGAACGTTGACGTGCTGACGAAGGACGTGCTGGCGTACTACCTGCGCTGCATGCAGACGCACCAAGCGGACATGAACATGGGCTTGATCCGCAGCTGACCGGTGGTCCCCGAGTCAGGCAGCGGTGCAGCGTCAGTGTCGGGTTCGCCGGGTGGCGCGCAGGTCACTGGGGCTTGATCAATGCAGCGGGCCTAGAGCTGGAACGTGAGCCAGCGCAGGAGCCCTTCGCCCACTTCCCGTAGGGCACCCACCCGCCGCGACTCCAGCCGCTGGGCGCCCGCGCGGGCCTGGTCGGCCCACGCCGCGAAGCGCGCGATGGCATCGGGGTCGTAGAAGGCCACCATCATTTCGTAGTTGAGGAACAGGCTGCGCGAATCCAGGTTCAGGCTCCCGGCCAGCGCGGCGGTGTCGTCGACCACGACCAGCTTGGCGTGCACCATGGCAGGCGCCACCCACACCCGGGCGCCGGAGTCCAGCAGGTCGCGGACGGCGGGCGGCCGGGCGAGATCGGCCAGCCGATGGTTCGAGCGGCGCGGCAGCAGCAGGTCCACCGCGACCCCGCGTCGCGCCGCCAGCCGCAGCGCCATGAGCAGGGCAGGATCGGGCACGAAGTACGGCGTCACGGCGAGGATGCTGCGCTCGGCGCTGAAGCAGGCCTCGACCAGGAGCTCGTACACGGTGTCGTCCGCATGGTCCGGCCCGCTGGTCAGCAAATGCGCGAGCGGTGGCGCACCAGTGCGGCCATCGGCTGCCTCGGCCTGCGCTGCTGGCGGGGGCAGGGTGCCGGCCGCCACCGCCCAGTCGCGCTCGAACTGCTCCCGCGCCTGCGCCGCCAGCGGCCCGCGCAGGTCGAAGGTGAGGTCGGTCCAGGCCGGCGCCGAGCCCGGGGCTGCGCTGCCAACGAAGTATTCGGCCGCCAGATTGCGCCCGCCCGTCCAGAGCCATTCGCCGTCGGCGATGGCCACCTTGCGGTGGTTGCGCAGGTTCACGCGGCCGCGCAGCGGCGAGGACCACGGCTGCACGAACAAGGCCACCTCGACACCCGCGGCACGCAGCGGCCGCAGGCTGGGAATGCCGCCCAGGTAGCGGCCGATCCCGTCGATCATGAAGCGCACCCGCACCCCGTCCCGCGCACGCTGCGCGAGCAGCTGCACCACCTCGTCCCCCAGCGCATCGCGTCCGAGCACGAAGGTGCTCACCTCGAGGGTCTGTCGCGCGGACAGCACCAGCGCCTTCAGCCGCTCCAGTGCGGCCGCGCCGTCCGGGTGGATCGCCAGCCCGTCGCACCGCACCGCGGCGGGCAGGCCCAGGCTCATTGCCACGGCCCGCATGCGCCCTGCGGGGCCCTGCAGCGCCTGCATCATGGCGCGATCGACGACGCCCGCTTGTCGCTGCGCACGCAGGACCTTGCGGGAGCCCAGCATGAGGAACAGCGGCAGGCCGACGTAGGGCGCCAGCACCAGCAGCAGCACCCATCCGATCGCCGCCGAGGGATGGCGGCGCTGCCGCCGCGCCAGCGAGATGGCGACGTAGGCCACCAGCGCCAGCAGCACCACCGCCGTGTGCAGGGTGAGCCAGTGGCGCGGACTGAGGGCGAAGAGCATGGAGGAGGAGGGCGGGAAGGCTGAGGTTACCCCGGGGCGCTGGGCACGGCCCTGCGGCTCGCCGTGCGGTCGCGTCGGCGCGCCTGCAGGCGCCGCATGCCTTGCCATCGGTGGCAGACTCTCTCCCGGATGCGCCAGCCCGGGCCGGCGATCGCCAAGTGCCGTCGAGCCGTCTTCATCGCCCGTCGGCGCGACCTCTCATGCATCGGAGGACGAACATGGTCAGCAAGAACACGATCTGTCTCTGGTACGACGGCACCGCGCTGGACGCCGCGCGGTTCTACGCCGCGACCTTCCCGGACAGCGCCGTGGGTGCGGTGCATGGCGCGCCCGGCGACTATCCCTCCGGCAAGGAGGGCGATGTCCTCACGGTGGAGTTCACTGTCATCGGCATCCCTTGCCTCGGCCTGAACGGCGGCCCCGTCTTCCAGCACAACGAGTCGTTCTCGTTCCAGGTGGCGACCGACGACCAGGCGGAGACGGACCGCCTGTGGAACGCGATCATCGGCAACGGCGGCCAGGCCAGCGCCTGCGGCTGGTGCAAGGACAAGTGGGGCCTGTCCTGGCAGATCACGCCGCGGGCGCTCACGGACGCGATCACCGATCCGGATCGCGCGGCGGCCAAGCGTGCCTTCGAGGCGATGATGACGATGGGCAAGATCGACATCGCCGCCATCGAAGCGGCGCGACGGGGCTGAGCGCAATTGGCGTTGGCTCCTGCCGGCTGGTTGGTGATGGCCGTGTTGACGGTCCTGGCCGGATGCTCCACTGCGCCGGGCCGCGGTCGTCCCGCATCGCCGGCGGCCGCGGTGACGAAGTCGCCGGGCGCCGAACTGGGCCGCGGCAAGGCCTCGTGGTACGGGCCGGGCTTCCACGGCAAGCGCACGGCCAGCGGCGAGCGCTTCGACATGAACGAGCTGACCGCCGCGCACCGGACGCTTCCGTTCGGCACCCGCGTGCGCGTGCTCAACACCCAGAACGGCCGCGAAGTGGTCGTACGCATCAACGACCGCGGCCCCCAGATCGCGGAGCGCGTGATCGACCTGAGCAAGGCGGCGGGTGCAGCGCTCGATCTGCTGCAGGCCGGCGAAGCACCCGTCGTCCTGTTCGAGCTTTGACGGCAGGCGGAACTTCGCGCGGCGCCGCCTGACTGCGCCTCAACCCTGCTGCGTGAGCTGCCGCGCGCGCACTTCCACCTTGTCGATGGCGGCGGCGAACACCTCCACCTCCTGGGGCGTCAGGTCGGACAACAGGTATTCCTCGCGGGCCTGCACCATGGGCACGATCTTGCGGTAGAGGGCCGTTCCGGCGGGCAGCAGCCGCACGCGCGAAGCGCGGCCGTCGTCCGGGTCGGGGGCGCGGGCGACCAGTCCCTGGTCTTCCAACCGGGCCAGGGCGCGGCTGACCTGCATCTTGTCCAGCGTGGTGCGGTCCTTCACGTCCGCCGCGCGGATCTCGCCCTGGTGCGCCAGCGCAGCCAGCACGCGCCATTCGTCGCGGCTGAGCGCGAAGCGTTCGCGATACACCTGCGCCGTCGCCAGGCTGACCTGCTCGGCCAGCACTGCCAGCCGGTAGGGAAAGAACGTCTCGAGCTTCATGGAGGGGATTGTATCGGCCGTTACCAGCCTGTGGGCCGCCGCCTTCCGGAGGGCGGCGCATGGCAGCTTCAGGGCCATTTGAGATTTGCCAATGACAAACGCGCTTGCAAAGCGCGATCCGCGACGTTAGGATAGTCACGACCGTTACCAAACCGACCCGAAGGAGACCCTCTTGAAGATCAACCGCATCCATCACGTCGCCTACCGCTGCCATGACGCCCGCGAGACCGTCGAGTGGTACCGCAAGCACCTGGACATGGAGTTCGTGCTCGCCATCGCCGAAGACCGCGTGCCCTCGACCAAGGCGCCGGACCCCTACATGCACCTGTTCATGGACGCCGGCAACGGCAACATCCTGGCCTTCTTCGAGATCCCGAACTCGCCGCCCATGGGGCGCGACCCGAACACGCCCGACTGGGTGCAGCACATCGCCTTCAAGGTGGAGAGCGAAGCCGTGCTGGTGGAGGCCAAGACGCGGCTGGAAGCCGCCGGCATCCCGGTGGTGGGCATCACCGACCACACCATCTTCAAGTCGATCTACTTCTACGACCCCAACGGGCACCGCCTGGAGCTCGCGGCCGACACCGCCACGCCGGAGCAGATGAAGAAGCTCGACGACGTGAAGTGGGAGATGCTGGAGGAGTGGTCGCGCACCAAGCGCGCGCCCAAGCAGGCCGCCTGGATGCACGAGCGCGAGCTGGCTGCGTGAGGCGGTGATGCAGAAGACGTACACGTATCCCGAATTCGCCTACCGGCAGTCCGAGGAGCAGCGGCTGGGCGTCGTGAGGCGGCACCCGGTCGTGATCGTCGGCGCCGGGCCCATCGGACTGACCGCGGCGCTGGAATGCGCGAGCCGCGGCATTCCCGCCGTGCTGCTGGACGACAACAACACCGTCAGCGTCGGCTCGCGCGCCGTCTGCTACGCCAAGCGCGCCCTGGAGATCTGGGACCGGCTGGGCGTCGGCGAGGCCATGGCGCGCAGGGGCGTGCGCTGGAACGTCGGCAAGGTGTTCTTCCACGACGACCTGGTCTACCAGTTCGACCTGCTGCCGGAGGAGGGCCACAAGATGCCCGCCATGATCAACCTGCAGCAGTACTACCTGGAGGAATTCCTGGTGGAGGCCTGCGAGAAGAGCGGACTGGTGGACCTGCGCTGGAAGCACAAGCTGATCAGCCTGTCGCAGGAGGCCGACCACGCCCGGCTGACGCTGGAAACGCCCGACGGTGTCTTCCAGCTGGAGGCCGACTGGGTGATCGCCTGCGACGGCGCCAACAGCGACACGCGCAAGATGCTGGGTGCGGAGTTCACCGGCCAGTTCTTCCAGGACCGGTTCCTGATCGCCGATGTCGTGATGAAGGCGGACTTTCCCACCGAGCGCTGGTTCTGGTTCGACCCGCCGTTCCACCGCGGCCAGAGCGTGCTGCTGCACCGGCAGTGCGACAACGTCTGGCGCATCGACTTCCAGCTCGGCTGGGACGCCGACCCGGAACGCGAGAAGAAACCCGAAAACGTGATCCCGCGGATCCAGGCCATGCTGGGCAAGGACGTCGAGTTCGAGCTGGAGTGGGTCTCCGTGTACCAGTTCGCCTGCCGGCGGATCGACCGGTTCCGCCACGGCCGCGTGCTGTTCGCCGGCGACGCGGCGCACCAGGTCTCGCCCTTCGGCGCCCGCGGCGCCAACACCGGCGTGCAGGACGTCGACAACCTGGTGTGGAAGCTCAAGCTGGTGCTCGATGGACGCGCGCCGGCAGCACTGCTCGACTCGTATCACGAGGAGCGCGCCTTTGCCGCCGACGACAACCTGCTGAACTCCACCCGCTCCACCGACTTCATCACGCCCAAGAGCCAGGCCAGCCGGGTGCTGCGCGACGCGGTGCTGCAGCTGGCGGAGGAACAGCCGTTCGCCCGCAAGCTGGTGAACAGCGGTCGGCTGTCGACGCCCACGCCCTACCTGCAGTCCTCGCTCAACACGCCGGACGAGGATGGCTTCGCCGGCGCCATGCGCCCCGGCACCAATTGCGCCGATGCGCCGGTCAAGCGCCGCGGCGAGAAACTGTGGTTCCTGAACCAGTTGCCGGCGGGCTTTGCACTGCTGGTGTTCGCGCCGGAGGCGCCGGTGCCCGAGGTGCGTTGCGGCGACGTTGCCGCCGAGGTGGTCTGCGTCGGCCTTGATTTCAGCGATGCCGAAGGCCTGCTCGCGCAGCGCTACGACGCGCGGCCCGGCACGGTGTACCTGCTGCGCCCCGACCGGCACGTGGCCGCGCGCTGGCGCAGCTTCGACCCGGCCCGCATCCGCGCCGCGCTCGCGCGCGCCTGCCACCTGAAGGACTTCGCATGAACCTCCAGCTCCAACCCAACATTCCCGATCCGGACGGCTTCTACCAAGAACTGATCGGCATGCAGCGCGACCTCGACGACGAACAGGCCACGCTGTTCCAGGCGCGCCTGCTGCTGGTGCTGGCCAACCACGTCGGCGACCGCGCCGTGCTGTCGCACGCGATGGACGTTGCGCGGCGCGCGGGGGAACGCAAGGCCTCGTAGCCCCTGCAGGGCTGGTGCTCTTCGGCGCCGCAATGCTGGGGTTCGCTGCGCTCACCGTCCGCGGCCTTCGGCCGCGCCAGCCTACGGGGAGCCGCATTCAGCCGCGCCGGAGCGCGGGGGTGCGGCCGAAGGGCGCGCCAGCCTACGCCTGGTGTGCCGGCAGAACGGTTCCGGCGCACTCACCGAAACCAATGCGGCGTACGCCCGGACGCTCGCAGATCCCGCGCAGCATCAACGTGTCGCCATCGGCCAGGAAGGTTCGCGACTCCCCATTGGGCAGCCGGATCGCTTGCTTGCCGCCCTGGCTGAGTTCCAGCAGCGAGCCGGCCTGGTCCGGCGCCGGACCCGACAAGGTGCCCGAGCCGAACAGGTCGCCCGGCTGCAGGTTGCAGCCGCCGCTGGTGTGGTGCGCCACCAGCTGCGCGGGGGTCCAGAACGCCGCTTCGTCGCTGCGCGCGCTGGACAGGCGCACCGGCGCTTCGCCGGCGGCACGCATCGCGGCGGTCTGCAGCCAGGCCTCGAGCCGCACGGCGATCGCTCCCTTCTCACGGGTGGCGCGCGAGTCGAGATAAGGCAGCGGCTCGGCCGAGCCCGAAGGGCGCTGCAGCGGCGCGCGGAACGGGGCGAGGGCCTCCATCGTCACGACCCACGGCGAAATGGTGCTGGCGAAGTTCTTCGACAGGAAGGGACCGAGCGGCTGGTACTCCCAGGGCTGGATGTCGCGTGCGGACCAGTCGTTGAACAGCGTCACGCCGAACAGGTGGTCCTCGGCGTCGTCGATCGCGATCGGCTGCCCCAGGGCGTTGCCCGGGCCGACCAGGAAGCCCAGTTCCACTTCGTAGTCGAGCCGCTGGCTGGGTCCGAACGAAGGCTGTTGCGCGTCCGCTGGCCTGGCCTGGCCCAGCGGACGGCGCACCGGGTGGCCGCTCGCCACGATGGACGAACTGCGCCCGTGGTAGCCGATCGGCACCCACTGGTAATTGGGCAGCAGGGGGTTGTCCGGCCGGAACAGGCGACCCACCGTGGTGGCGTGGTGGATGCCGGTGTAGAAATCCGTGTAGTCGCCGATCGCGCACGGAACGGTGAGCTCGATCGCGGACTGCGGCAAGAGGCAGGGCGCGAGCGCCTGCTGCTGCGCGCTGCCGTGCGCCAGCGCCTGCGACAGCGCCGTGCGCAGGGCGCGGCGCGCAGCGGAGCCGGCGGCCATGAAGGTGTTCAGGTCGCCGGCCGCGAGCGGCGCCAGCGTGGCCGCCACGTCCGCGGGCCAGGGTGCGTGCTCGCGCGCGGCGCGCAGGTCCAGCACCTGGTCGCCGATCGCCACGCCGATCCGCCAGGCCTGCGAAGATCCCGCGCGGCGGAAACGCCCGAAGGGCAGGTTCTGGATCGGGAAGTCGCTGTCGTCTTCGTTCGCGGATTCGACCCAGCTGCGCAGGGCCGGGTCGTGGGTGGCGTCGATCTGCATGCTCGCTGCGTGCCGGTCAATCCATCTTGATGCCGGCGGACTGCACCAGCTTGCCCCAGCGGTCGCGCTCCTGCCGGGCGTAGGCGGTCATCTGCTGCGGCGTGCCGGGCATGCCCTCCAGCCCCAGCGCCTGGAAGCGCGCCTTCACCGGCGTGGACTCCAGCGCCGCCTGCAACGCCTTGCTGTAGCGGGCCACCGTTTCGGGCGGCGTTCCGGCCGGCACGACCAGGCCCTGCCACGCATAGGCGGCGAAGTCGGCGACGCCCTGCTCGGCGAGCGTCGGGATCTCGGGCATCGTGGCCAGCCGCGCCGGGCTGGCGACGCCGAGCGCGCGCAGCTTGCCGGTGGCCACGTACTGCTGCACGCTGGCGGTGTCGATCAGGCCGAAGGGAACCTGGCCCCCCAGCAGGTCCTGCACCGCCGGGGCGGCGCCGCGATAGGCCACGTGCTGCAGCTTCAGGCCGGTGCGCTCGCGCAGCAGCTCGGTGGCCAGGTGGTGCGGGCTGCCGACGCCGGCCGACGCGTAGCTCACCGGACCCGACTGCGCCTTGACCCACGCGACGAACTCCTTGAAGTTCTTCGCCGGGACGTTGGGAGACACCACCAGCAGCAGCGGAAAGCGGGCCAGCATGCCGACCGGGATGAAGTCCTTCTCCGCGTTGTACGGCAGCTTGGGAAACAGCCACGGGTTTGCGGCCAGGGTGGCGAAGTCCGCCGTGAACAGGAGGTGCCCGTTGTCCCGGGCGTTGGCGACGTAGGCGGCGGCGATGTTGGTGGCCGCGCCCGGCTTGTTGTTGATGACGATGGGCTGGCCAAGGGTCTTGCCCATCGCCTCCGCCACGGTGCGCGCCACGGCATCAGAGCCGCCGCCGGCGGCGTAGCCGACCACCCACTCGATGGGGCGGCTGTCCTGCGCCAGTACGGATGCGGGCAGGGTGGCGGCGGCGACGGCGAGCGCCAGCGCGCCGCGGCGGGAAAGCTTGTTCAGGTTCACGGGTCTTGTCTCCACGAGGGTTGAAAGAATGCGCGGTGGGGCTTCAGCCCTCGAGCGCGGCCCACATCTGGCGGTCGCGCTCGGCGGTCCAGATGCGCGGGTCGGGATGCTGCGTGGCCTCGTCGTAGCAGCGGGTCACGTCGAAGGGCATGCAGTGGTCGAAGATCACCCAGTGGCCATACTTCGGCTTGAGCTTGGCGCAGGTGTCGCGGTAGACGGCGTGGAGGTCCTTGCCGGCCTTCACGCCGGCCTGCACGCACGCATGCACGTCGCTGATGAACGCCCGCGTGCAGGCGAGGCCTTCACGCACCCGGGCCGGGGTGGTGAGCGCTGCGCCGCGCCCGGGCACCAGGGCCACCGGATCCAGCTTGGCGAGGTTGTCGAGAGTCTGCGGCCAGTCGCGGAAATAGGCGTCGCCGGCGTAGGGCGTCGCGTCGAATTCCACCAGGTCGCCCGAGAACAGGATGCGCTGCTGGGGCAGCCAGACGACCGTGTCGCCCTTGGTGTGGCCGCGACCGAGCTGCAGCAGCTGCACTTCCAGGCTGCCCAGCCAGACCGACATCCGCCCCTCGAAAGTCATGGTGGGCCAGGTGAGCCCCGGCGGCACCGATTCGACGGCGCGGAACAGCCGCGGAAAGCGGCCGATCTCGCTGGCCTTGTCCTGTTCGCCGCGCTCCACGATCAGGTCGTAGGTGTCGCGGCTGGCGATCACGTGCTCGGGCTGGTAGCCCGAGGCGCCGAGCACGCGCACCGCGTGGTAGTGGCTCAGCACCACGTACTTGATCGGCTTGTCGGTCACTTCGCGGATGCGGCGCACCACGTCCTGCGCCATCACCGGCGTGGCCTGCGTGTCGATCACCATCACGGCGTCGTCGCCCACGATCACGCCGGTGTTCGGGTCACCCTCGGCGGTGTAGGCATAGGCGTTCGGCGACAGCTGGACGAAGCTGACCTTCTTTTCCTCGAGGTCGGCCTGGGAGGCAAAGGCTTTGGTGCTGGTGCTCATGGGGGAGGGCGTGGAGGAGGGGGCGTGGATCGGGATTTGTTGATACCAAACGAGTTTGCGATCATGGCGCAGCGGCCGACGCTTGTCAAACGGGTTTGCAATGAACAAAATCAGGGAATGCCCGCATCCCAGAAGAACCAGCCGGCCGCAGAAGAAGCGGAAGACGGCCGCCGTGCCGTGCAATCGGTGGAAGTCGGAGGCCGGCTGCTGCTGGCCCTGGCCGAGTGTCCCGGCCCCTTGCCCCTGAAGGAACTGGCCGCCCGCGCCGGGCTCGTGCCTTCGCGGGCGCACCCCTATCTCGTGAGCTTCCAGCGGCTCGGCCTGGTCGCGCAGGAATCCGGCAGCGGCTACTACGCGCTCGGCCCGGCGGCGCTGCAGATCGGGCTGGCCTGCCTGCACCAGCTCGACCCGCTGAAGCTCGCCGAGCCCATTGCGCAGGACCTCGCCCGCACTACGGGACACGCGGTCGCCATCGCGGTGTGGGGCAATTTCGGGCCGACCATCGTCCGCCTGGAGGAGGCACAGCAGCCGCTGCACATCATGCTGCGCGTGGGCAGCGTGATGTCGGTGCTGGGCACGGCGACGGGACGCGCATTCGCCGCGGCGATGCCTGCCGAGCAGCTGGAACGCGCGATCACCCTGTCACCCGGCTACGAAGTCGGCGCCGCGCGCGCGGGCGCACGGACCTGGCGCAAGGAAGTCGACGAGGCCGCCGCGGAGGTGCGGCGCCATGGAGTGGCACGCGCCGCGGGCCGGCCGATTCCCGGCGTCAATGCCTTCAGCGCCGCGGCCTTCGACCACGAGGGCCGGCCGGCCCTGGTGCTCACCGCGCTCGACCATGAAGACCGGCTCAAGGCGGACTGGAACGGCGCCGGCGCGCGCGCGGTGCGCGAGGCCGCCGCGGCCATCAGCCGCGGGCTGGGCGCAGCGGCGGGTTGAAGCGCGGCGCGCGTTCGATCAGCGCGTTCCGCTGCCGACCAGCATTTCGCAAGGACCCACGAAGCCATCTTCCGCCGTCTCGAAGCGGCGCAGCGTGCTTTCGATCTCGTCCCAGGTGGCGGCGCGTTCGTCGTCGCTCATGCCGGACATCATCTGCAGCAGGGCGCCGAAGGACTCGCGCTCGAATCGCACGCACTCCGCCGCGGTCGGCAGGCGCAGCGGCGAGTCGACCTTCCGAATTTGCACGTCGCGAAAGCCTGCCTCCTCCAGCGTGCGCTGCAGGACGCCCTCGGCGCCCAGCGAAAAAGGTCCCGGCTGGCCCGGCAGCGGTGGCGCCAGCTGCGCGCGGCGGCGGATGATGCCGACCGGCAGCGCAAAGAACGGGTTCTTCTCCGGCGTGGAGTACACCACCGCGGCGAATCGGCCTTCCGGCCGCAGTGCGTGGCGGATGCCCGCCAGCGCGCGCTGCTGGTCGGGAAAGTAGATCAGGCCGACGCGCGAGATCGCGGCGTCGAAAGAGCCCGCCGGCAGCAGGTCGTGGCGTTCGCCGTCGAGCTCGCGGGTCTCGACATTCGCCAGGCCGGCCTGCTCTGCGGCCGCCTTGGCGTAACGCAGGATGGCGGGCGAGATGTCGGTGGCAAGCACGTGCCCGGTTGGACCGGCACGGCGCGCGGCCACCAGGGTCTGTTCGCCGGCTCCTGCTGCGATGTCGAGCACGCGCGCGCCGGGCGCGACGCCGGCCGCGTCCATCATCGCTTCGGTCGCCGGGCCCAGCCAGCGGGCCAGCAGGGGAGACCAGCGGTCCCACGCTCCGGCCGCGGCCTCCCATTGGGTTCGGGTCGTGGCGCGAAACTTGTCCGGGTCGAAGCGGGTGGCGACAGGGGGGACTTGGAGGGTTGCAGCCATGGCGGCTCTCCTGGTGGGGGTGCCGGCGCGACATGCGAGGGCTGATCGCAAGGTATTCCGCGGGGGTGCTTGCCTCAAGTCCAGATTCTGGAGTGTTCGATGCGGAGGGTGAGGCATAGACTCCGCCATGATCGATTACATGCAGTTCTGCACGGTGGCCCGCGGCGCTGAGGTGCTGGGCGAGCTCTGGACCCCGCTGGTGGTGCGGGAACTGCTCTGCGGCAGTTGCCGCTTCAACGACATCCAGCGCGGCGTGCCGCGGATGTCCCCGACCCTCCTGACGCAGCGGCTGCGCAAGCTGGAGGCGATCGGCGTGGTCGAGCGGCGGCGGGCCGGCAAGAGCTGGGAATACCACCTCACCCCGGCCGGCGAGGAACTGCGTCCGATCGTGGTCGCCATCGGCCACTGGGGCGCGCGGTGGATCGGCAGCCGACTGCGGCGCGAGCAGCTCGATGCCGGTTTCCTGATGTGGGACATCCGGCGCTTCGCGCGCATCGACGCGTTCCCGGCAAGCCGGCGCACCGTCGTGCATTTCCGCTTTCGCGACGCGCCCGTGGCGGAGCGGCTGTGGTGGCTGGTGGTGGACGACGGCGCCGCCGATCTGTGCCGGGACGACCCCGGGCACGAGGTGACGGTGATCGTGGATTCCACCGTCCGCTCGCTGACCGAGATCTGGACCGGCGACAGCGACCCGGGGCAGGAGATCAGCGCCGGTTTGCTGGTGGTGCAGGGCGCCGGGCGCCAAGGGCAATTGCTGTGGCGCTGGCTGGGGCGAAGCATGTTCGCGCCGACACGACTCGCCATGCGGTGAGGCCCGCGGTCCGGGCCCGCAGGCCGCAGCACAACGGTGATGCACCCCGATCCCGCGCACCTCACCCAACCGGCATTGCGACGCAGTTAAAGTCGCCCCATGCCTTCCATCGAGATCCGAGCCGCCGAGGCGAACGACGCCGCGCTGATCCTGCGCTTCATCCGGGAACTTGCCATCTACGAGAAGGCCGAGCAGGAGGTCGTCGCCGACGAAGACGACATCCGCAGGTCGCTGTTCGGTGCTGGCAGTCCGGCCCGCGCGCTGATCTGCAGCGTGGACGGCGTGGCAGCGGGCTTCGCCGTCTACTTCTTCAACTACTCCACCTGGCAGGGCAGGAAGGGCCTGTACCTCGAAGACCTGTACCTCACGCCCGCGTACCGCAGGCTCGGCGCCGGCAAGGTCCTGCTGCAGCACCTGGCGCGCGTCGCCGTGCAGGAAGGGTGCGGGCGCTTCGAATGGAGCGTGCTGGACTGGAACGAGCCGGCACTGGAGTTCTACCGCTCCATCGGCGCGCGGCCGATGGAGGAATGGGTGCGCCACCGGCTGGCCGGATCGGCGCTCCTGGAGTTTGCGGGCTCGGGAGGCTCCACGAAGTGATGGCGCGCTCAGCGCGCTGCGCTGAACAGGCGGTAGTCGGCCGTGTACGGCACGCGCACCTTCTCGCTGGTGTTGGCGGGTGCGCAGGCGCTGTCGGGAGCGATGCCGCCGCGCGTGTTCACGCGCTGGACCGCGACCACGTCGCTGAAGCGGCCGGTGGGTCCTTCCGAATGCGTCGCGAGCAGCAGCTGCGGGATGGCGCCGGGCACCGACGCATCGGCGCGTGCGCGCACGCCGCTGCCGACGACCCGGCTGCCGTCCGGCGCTTCCCAGGACGGCCCCGCGAAGTGCCGGCCGCCCGGATGCAGCCGCGTGTCCAACAGTTCGGCCTCGGGACCGACGAACGCCCACTCGTAGCGGCCGGCCGTCTCCTTGGCCTCGCGGCACTGGTACACCTGCACGCCGCGCGCATGCAGCGTGGCGACCAGGCGGTGCCCGGGTCCGGGGTCGAGCTGCGCGGGAACGGGCGCGTCGGTGACGGGCGCCGGCAGCGTCCCGCACCCGGCGAGCAGGACCGCCAGCGGCCCGGCCAGGAAGCGCAGCGGGCGCAGGCGAGCGCCATGGCCGCGAATCGGCCGCGTCATTGCGTCCTGGAATTGAAAGGTTCGCATCGTTTTCTCCTTCGGCGTGGCGATGGAGCAGGCCCCGCGGACCTGCCGGCAGAAGCGGCTGGAGTCAGCTGTTCCGACCGGAATGCAGTCTGCGGGCGCGATGTATCGCGGGTGATGCGAACGGGGTGCGGATTTGTAGCCGGGACGTATCGCGAGGCCGTCGCGATGGGTCAGGCCCCGGCAATCAGGGCGAGGATCATCATCACGATGAACAACCCGCCCATCGCCAGAACCACCAGCCCGATCGGCTTGGCCCAGTCCCTGCGTTCATCTGCGGGAATCAGCGGCATTTTCGGCGCTGTTCAGGCCTCCAGAAACATGCGTCCATGTCGATGTAGCAAGGGCCGTGGACGCGGCAGGTGTTCAGGTCACCAAAATGTTATCCCGCGGACTTGCGGGAATGCGCTCGGTTTTCGCGGACAACAGTCGGCGCGGCGCGCAGGGCCCGATGATATAAATCAAGCACTTGCACGTGCATTCGACAGGAGATCTTGATGGCAGCAGCTTGGTGTTATTCCGCAGGGTTGCGGGCTATATCACGTTAGACAGCATGAACTTCCGGGTTCTCCTCCTTCTCGGAATCACGGTCTTGCTCGCCGCATGCGTTGGCAGCCCTCGTATCGCTGGTGGAGATGGAGCCGCAGCTGATTCGGCCGTCCGGCTTGTTGGCCCGCTGACGCTCGAGGAACAAGATCGAGCAATGACCAAGTGGATTGAATCGAACATTCCGGGTGGAAAGCTAAACCGTTTGGATAGCCGGTACATTCTGTCGACCCGCGTTCTCTATGCAGCACGAATCGACACGCCCGGCGGTAATCAGCGAATTGTTTACTTCGACATCACGGACATGAAGCCGCGATGAGGGCGATGCTGCCTAACAAGTCGTATATGGACTCCTCTCCAACGACAAGGCCCTGATCACTGTTGTTGGCTTCAAGAGCAACGCCTGCGGTCGTATATCCGGCATCGTGTGTGGGCTGCTTGAGCCCGTGCCGTCATGGGTTCCGCGTGGTAGGAAGCAGCGCCAAACGTTCGATCGGCTTGCAATGAGCCGGACTTGTTATCGGCGTCAGCACTTCCTGGGGTTCGTCCCTGTTGGCCATGAGGGGGCGATCAGTCCTTGGCGC